>NZ_JANJFL010000022.1:0-113469 GCF_024584215.1 Pseudomonas sp. LJDD11 | reverse complement strand
TCAGACAGCTGGCGAGCCCCCTGCAGCGGGGTTTCGATGGCCACGTCGTAGACGCGGGAGGTGAGGATCTTGCGTACGTAGTGGTTGAGCAAATCGGACTCGGCATAGCTCATCGCGTCGTTTCCTTGTACAGGGCACGAGGCACAGACAACTGGCCGATAACGGATGGGCAAGCGACGATTGGGCGGGCGATAGCGATCATGTCTGACTCCTGGTTCAAGCTTTCAAGACCCGGGAGACAGAAAAAACCCGCCTCCAGGGCGGGTTTTTCAAGCAAACGTCGGCTAACCCGCCATGACTGGAATGACGGTAATAATAATCTGGCCGAAGAACTGCTTGGAGGTATTCATGGCACTGAGGGTATTGCGCCAGTACGGGAAAAGTCAAGGGCGATATCAGTTGGTTCGCGCGCCGGATTAATTTAGCCGCCTGGCGCTTCGTATCATCCAGATACGGACATTTTCCTGTCACATGCGAACCTTACTGTCAGGACAAGGGTCATTACCTGCACGCTGCGCTCAACGTCTGACGCCGCATTGAACACCTGCCAAGAGGGCCTGCACCATGGATGACTATCAAGAAGAATTGCTCGAATACCGCGCCTATGAACTCGACATGCCGGAACCGGCTGACGACGCGACCGAGCTATAACACTCAGCGAGCGCCCAGGCGCTGGCTGCGGCGAAACTCCCCGGGCGTCTGGCCATTCCAGCGCTTGAAAGCCCGTTGAAAGGCCTCAGCAGAGGCAAACCCCAGCAAGTAGGCGATTTCGCCAAAGGCCAGTTCCGTGTCGCGGATGTAGGTCATGGCCAGGTCGCGGCGGGTATCGTTGAGCACGGCCCGAAAACTGGTCTGCTCATCGGCCAGCTTGCGCCGCAGGGTCCAGGTGGGCAGCTTGAGTCTGGCCGCCACTTCTTCCAGATCCGGTTCTCGACCGCCATTGAGCAATGGCCCCAGCAGGCTGATGATGCGCTCGCGCAGGCTGCGTGTGCGGGTCAGGCGCTCAAGCTCCAGTTCGCATAACTGCACCAGCTGTTGCCAGGTACTCGGGCAATGAGCTGGGTTGCGGATCTCCAGGCTGGCGTTATCCAGACGCAGCTGATTGGTTGCCGCCGCGAACACAACAGGTTGTTCACTGAGGGCGGCGTATGCCGCGGCATAGTCTGGCGCGTTGAACTCGATTTCGATGCGCTGGGCCTGCAAGCTGCGGTCGGCCACGCCAGACAACTGGCTCAACCAGCCGCTGAGCAGCGAGTCGACCACAAAACGGTTGTAGGCGTTGTAGGGGCTGATTGAATAGAACCGCAGCCAAGCACCCTCACTGTCTTCAAGCAGACGCGACTGGCCCCGGTAATTGGCCGCGTAGAGCGGCTCGAAACGCAGCAGGGTGCGCGCCGCCTCACGGACATCCGGAGCCTGGGCTGCGGTGACCCCGGCCAGCCCGGCCTGGCCCAGGCGGCTGAGTTTGCCCATCTGTAAGCCCAACGCCGGCTGGCCACTGAGCTCGATGGCGGCGTGGCCCAGGCGCATATAGCGGGCAATGCTCAGGCGCGCGCCGGCCTGGCTCAGGCTATGGCTGTCCAGGCCATATTGCTGCAACAGCGCCGTGGGGTCATGGCCGAGGCTGCGCAGTGCTTCATCCAGGCATTGGATAAAACCTACCGACAGATCCCCCAGGCGCAAGGGCGGGCGGTTCATGTTCACAGCCAGAGGTTGATCAAACGGGTGCCGCCGAGCGGTGCGCCAGGCGGCGAGGTTTGCTGGTGCACGAAGCTGTCACCTGAAGCCCCCTGATTCCAGAACTGGCCGTGCATGAATACGCTGATGCCGGCGCGGGCGTTGCTCTGTGAGGGCTGCCCGGTCAGGGTCAGGCGTTGCCAGGCTTCACCTTCGCTGAGGGCACCAGCCGGCAGCGTCAGTCCCTGGTTGGTGTGGCCCGGCCACGGCGCGCTCCAGCGCTGTCGGCCAGGGATAAAAGCCGGCACGGCAATCAGCTCGGCGCCGCTGGCATTGAGCCGTGCATAGTTGTCCGGATACCAGCTGTCGCTGCCGATCAGCACCGCCAGGCGGCCGGCGGGTGTGTCGAACACCTGCAAGGGCGCCTGGCGGTCTGCCTGTACATAGCCGCCTTGATGAACGCTCGGATACACCTGGCGCTGGGGTTGACCCAGTGGTTTGCCGTCGGCGCCGAACACCAGGCTGACGTTGTACAGCGGGCCTGGCCTGACGGTCAGTTGGCCGGCTTCGATGTGTGGTTCAGGCAGGATGATCGAGCCGGCCACCAGGGTGACGCTGAACTCGCTGGCCAGGCCGCCGAACAACTGCTGGTAGTCGCTGGCCATCGATTGCGCTTTCATGCGCAAGTGCGCATCACCCAGGCGTTGCTCGCCGCGGGCATTGAGCAACGCGCTGACAAACTTGATCGGGTTGCTCCAGGCCAGCCAGGTCATGGCCTCATCGACCGTTTCGGCCTTGTAGAACTGATTCTTTTCGCCAGCGGCAAACAGCCAGGTGCCGATGTGTTCGGGCAATACCACCAGAGTTTTATCATTAAGCAGTCCTTGCTCGCGAGCCTGTTGCAGCCAGGCCGCCAGCTTGCGGTGCAAGCGCTCAAGGTCCTGATAATCGGTGGGGTACAGCTCGGTTTCGATGCCCAGCAGGTTGCCGCGCCCGGCAGGCGTGCCTTGATTGATTGCCAGATGGCTGCGCAGATCTGACAGGTAATGACCCAGCGGGCGTTGCGAGGTCCACACGCCATAGCTGAGCAGCAGGGCGACAAGAGCAGCGGACAGGCACAGGCCGAGTAGTTTGCGCATAAGGTCCAGAATGGATGCGGTAAGCAGAATGCCAGTCAGGGTAGGGCGTCGCGACAGGCTTGCCAAGCCCGCTGCTGTGCATTTTGATCATTAACTTGTCAGTTGTGGTCATTGAGTGCGTTGGCCGGGCTATTTACTGTGGGCAACATACCGAAAGGGCATCCGCTGAGATTCCCTCGCCTTTGACCGTGATGATTTCGCTGGAGCCTGACAATGAGCGCCACCGCCTACCCGCACCTGCTCGCCCCGCTGGACCTGGGGTTCACCACCTTGCGCAACCGCACCCTGATGGGCTCGATGCACACCGGCCTGGAAGAAAAGCCGGGCGGTTTCGAGCGCATGGCGGCCTATTTTGCCGAGCGTGCCAGAGGCGGCGTGGGGCTGATCGTCACCGGCGGTATTGCGCCGAACGACGAGGGGGTGACCTATAAGGGCGCGGCGAAGCTGACCACTGCCGAGGAGGCCGCTCATCATCGCATCGTCACCGAGGCGGTGCATCAGGCCGGCGGCAAGATCTGCCTGCAGATCCTGCACACGGGCCGCTATGCCTACAGCCCGGGTCTGGTTGCGCCCAGCGCCATTCAGGCGCCGATCAACCCGTTCAAGCCCCGTGAGCTGGACGAACAGGGCATCGAGAAGCAGATCGGTGATTTCGTCAATTGCGCCAGCCTGGCCCGCGAGGCCGGCTACGACGGGGTCGAGATCATGGGCTCGGAAGGCTATTTCATCAACCAGTTCCTCGCCGCGCGCACCAACCAGCGCGACGACCGCTGGGGCGGCAGCTTCGAGAACCGCATGCGTCTGGCGGTGGAAATCGTCCGCCAGGTGCGTGAGGCAGTGGGCGCGCAGTTCATCATCATCTATCGCCTGTCGATGCTCGACCTGGTGGAGGGCGGTAGCGACTGGAGCGAGATCGTGCAACTGGCCAAGGCCGTCGAGGCGGCTGGTGCTACGTTGATCAACACCGGTATTGGCTGGCACGAGGCGCGCATTCCGACCATCGCCACCAAGGTGCCGCGTGCTGCCTTCACCAAAGTCACCGCGCACCTGCGCGGTGCGGTGCAGATTCCGTTGATCACCACCAACCGCATCAACACCCCGGAGGTGGCCGAGCAGGTTTTACGCGAAGGCGACGCCGACATGGTGTCCATGGCCCGGCCATTTCTGGCCGATCCTGAGTTCGTCAACAAGGCCGCTGCCGGTCGCGCCGATGAAATCAACACCTGCATCGGCTGCAACCAGGCCTGCCTGGACCATATCTTCGCCGGCAAGCTGACCAGTTGCCTGGTCAACCCGCGGGCCTGCCATGAAACCGAACTCAACTACCTGCCTACCACGCAGCCCAAACGTATTGCCGTGGTCGGTGCCGGACCGGCGGGGCTGGCGGCGGCCACGGTGGCGGCCGGGCGCGGGCATCAGGTCACGCTGTTCGATGCGGCCAGTGAAATCGGCGGGCAGTTCAATATCGCCAAGCAGGTGCCGGGCAAGGAAGAGTTCTTCGAGACCCTGCGCTATTTCGACCGCAAGCTCAAAAGCACCGGTGTCGAGCTGCGCCTCAATACCCGGGTCGCTGCCCAGGACCTTCTGAACGCCGGTTTTGATGAAGTCTTGCTGGCCACCGGCATCGTGCCGCGCACACCGCAGATTGCGGGTATCGACCATCCGAAGGTATTGAACTACTTGCAGGTGATTGGCGAGCACCAGCCGGTGGGCCAGCGCGTGGCGGTGATCGGGGCTGGCGGTATCGGCTTCGATGTATCGGAGTTTCTGGTCCATCAGGGCGTGTCCACCAGCCTGGACCGCGAAGCGTTCTGGAGGGAGTGGGGCATTGATACCGCCTTGCAGGCCCGTGGCGGCGTCACCGGCATCAAACCCGAAGTGCACGCTCCGGCGCGCCAGGTGTACCTGTTGCAACGCAAGGCATCGAAAGTCGGTGACGGGCTGGGCAAAACCACCGGCTGGATCCACCGTACCGGCCTGAAAAACCGTCAGGTGCAGATGCTCAGCAGCGTGCAGTACCTGAAGATCGACGACGCTGGCCTGCATATCCGCGTGGGCGAGGGCGAGCCGACTGTGCTGGAGGTGGACAACGTCATCATCTGCGCCGGCCAGGAGCCTTTGCGTGAATTGCATGAAGCGCTGCTGGTGGGCGGGCAGAGCGTGCACCTGATCGGCGGCGCGGACGTGGCCGCCGAGCTGGATGCCAAGCGGGCCATCGATCAGGGGTCACGGCTGGCGGCGGTGCTGTAGGTTTCTGCGGGGGTGAAACGTGGCTGAGCTAAAGAAAAGCTTTAATGACTATACCGAATTGGAGTTTTCTGACTTTATCAATGACATCTGGTTCGTCAGATCAGCCAGTGAGCGCGAACACAATTCGTGGATCATGCACTTCAGAAAAATCACAGAGCACCCCAGAGGAAGCGATCTGTTCTACTATCCGTCACCTGATGAAGATTGTTCCCCTGAAGGTATCGTGAACACTGTAAAAAAATGGCGAGCCGAGAACGGCAAGCCAGGCTTGAAAACCGAGTGATTCAGGTTGCAGGCCGCTTATGGGAGCCTCTAAAAACTACCTGCGTTGTCATCGCTGCGTTGAAAATCGGCTCAAAATGCTCATTTACACCCCGTAAAGTCGAGCGCGACTCCGACCGTTTCTCGCCGGTTTTCGCCTTGCGCTGGCTGCCTCGCCTACGTTTTTAGAGGTGCCCTTATGGGGCCGGTTTTCAGTCGCAAGCGATACACTGCGCGTTTTTCCCGGCCGATAGTTCTTATGCTTGATGACGCCCTGACCTGGCAACCCACAGCCCCCCTGCATCCTCTGGACCTGCCCTGGCTGCGCCAGGCCGGGGTGCAGGTGGCCGTGCTGCGTCTGGACCTGATCGACCCGCTGATCAGCGGCAATAAGTGGTTCAAGCTCATTGGCCATCTGCAAGCGGCCGCTGCTCAGGATGCGGCGGGCGTGATCAGCCTCGGTGGCGCCCACTCCAATCATCTGCATGCCTTGGCCGCCGCGGGCAAACGCTTTGGCTTTGCCACGGTTGGTCTGCTGCGTGGTCATGAACAGCTCACGCCAACCGTGCAAGACCTGCAAGACTTCGGCATGCAGTTGCACTGGCTGGGTTACGGTGGTTATCGCCAGCGCCATCAGGCCGATTTCTGGGGCCCGTGGCAGGCGCAGTATCCGCAGTTTCAGCCGGTTGCCGAAGGCGGCGGCGGGGCGGCAGGGCTTATCGGTTGTGCGCAGTTGCTGCCAATGGTCACAGGGCAACTGGCGGGGCTGGGCTGGGAGGATTACCACGGCTGGTGGCTGGCCGCCGGCACCGGCACGACCCTGGCCGGGCTGGTGCGTGCCGAGGCCGGGGCGCATCGGGTGTTCGGCGCGCTGGCGGTGCCGGACGATCACGGTGTGGCGGGCAATGTTGCGGGTTTGCTGCAAGCATCAGGCAGCGGTTATGAACTGCTCGACGCCAGTCGCGGTGGATTTGCGAAAGCCGACGCTCGGCTGCTGGCGTTCATCCGTGACAGTGAGCAACAGAGCGGCATGCCGCTGGAAGCGCTGTACACCGGCAAAGCGTTGTTGGCCTTGCACCAGGCCGTCATGGCGGGCCGTTTCGCCTCCGGCACCCGGTTATTGTTCGTCCACACCGGTGGTTTGCAGGGCAAGCGGGCCAGTGTGTCGGTCTCGGGTACGTAGAGGCCCCTTTCAGAGCGAGTCGGACAGGCGGCGCTTCGGATAATCGGGGCAATCCCGATCAGCATGCCGAGGTCCGCATGACAAACCCCGCCGCCCCGCAGGTTGATCCTGCCACCCTGAGAAAAGTCATCGTCGCTGCGGCCATTGGCAACTTTGTCGAGTGGTTCGACTTTGCCGTCTATGGTTTTCTGGCCACCACCATTGCCTTGCTGTTTTTCCCCAGTGGTGACCCCAGTGTCGCCTTGCTCAAGACCTTCGCCGTGTTTGCCGTGGCGTTTGCCTTCCGGCCGCTGGGCGGGATCTTTTTCGGCATGCTCGGCGACCGGATCGGGCGCAAACGCACCCTGGCCATGACCATTTTGCTGATGGCCGCCGCCACCACGTTGATCGGCATACTGCCCACCTACGCCAGCATCGGAGTCATGGCGCCGATCCTGCTGACCCTGATTCGCTGCGCCCAGGGCTTTTCCGCTGGCGGCGAGTATGCCGGGGCCTGCGCTTATGTGATGGAGCATGCGCCGACTGACAAGCGCGCCTGGTACGGCAGCTTCCTGCCGGTTTCGACGTTCTCCGCGTTTGCCACCGCAGCCGTGGTGGCGTATGCACTGGAAGCCACGCTGTCGAGTCAAACCATGCAGAGCTGGGGCTGGCGTCTGCCGTTTCTGATCGCCGCCCCCATGGGCCTGATCGGCATCTATCTGCGCTCGCGGCTGGCCGAGACCCCTGCCTTCCAGGCGGTCAGTGATGAGCATGCAGTGGCCCATTCGCCGCTCAAGGAAACCCTTCGCCACCACGCCCGTCCGATTCTGTGCCTGGGCGCCTTTGTATCGCTGACGGCGCTGTCGTTTTATATGTTCACCACTTACTTCGCCACCTACCTGCAAGTGGCGGGTGGTCTGACGCGTGCCACTTCGCTGCTGGTGGCGCTGATCGCGCTGCTGTTTGCTGCGCTGATCTGCCCGCTGGCCGGGGCATTTTCCGACAAGGTCGGGCGACGCAAGACCATTGCCACCACCTGCGCGCTGTTGATCGTTGTGGTACTGCCAGCGTTTCTGATGGCCAGCTCCGGATCGTTCGCCGCCTCGGTGCTCGGTGTGATGTTGCTGGCCGTAGGCGCGGTGCTCAGTGGCGTGGTCACCGCCGCGCTGCTTTCGGAAGTATTCCCGACCCGGACCCGCTACACCGCCTCGGCAATCACCTACAACATGGCCTACACCCTGTTTGGCGGCACCGCACCGCTGGTCGCCACCTGGCTGATCTCCACCACCGGCAGCAACCTGTCACCGGCGTTCTATCTGGTGGCGGTGTCGTTGCTGGCATTGATGGGGGGCCTGGCATTGCCGGAAACCTCGCGGATTTCCCTGCATGAGGTGCCGTCGATGGATAAGGCGCGCACCGTTCAGCCATTGGCCGAGTAAGGACCAGAGCCACAAAAACGACAATAAAGCGTGGCGCTGCGGCCCGGAAAAATGGCACATTGTCGCCCCCTTCGGGCTGATGACATATTTTGTAATATCGGTTTGAGGGCTCTGCAACCTGCCTTTACGGATGACCCTCATGTCCAGTGTCCAACCCGCTTCGGCGGCCGCTCCGGCCACGCCACAGTCCAGCCCGCTGGTGATGCGCATCATCGGCGCAGTGGCGCTGGCGCACCTGATCAATGACCTGATCCAGGCGATCCTGCCGTCCATCTACCCGATGCTCAAAGCCAACTATGACCTGAGCTTTGCACAGATCGGCATGATCACCCTGACGTTCCAGCTCACCGCGTCCTTGCTGCAACCCTGGGTCGGTTACTACACCGACCGGCACCCCAACCCGCTGGTGCTGCCGATGGGCTCGGTCTGTACCCTCATCGGTATCGTGATGATGTCGATGGCCGGCAGTTTCGAAATGATTCTGCTGGCGGCAGCCTTGATCGGGATCGGCTCGTCGACCTTCCACCCCGAAGCTTCGCGTATTGCGCGGCTGGCCTCAGGCGGGCGGTTTGGCCTGGCGCAGTCGACCTTTCAGGTCGGCGGTAACGCCGGGACGGCGATCGGCCCGTTGCTGGCGGCAGCGATCATCATTCCGTTCGGGCAGGGTAACGTGGTGTTCGTCGGCATCATCGCCTTGCTCGCGCTGGGTCTGCTGTGGGCCATCAGCCGCTGGTACAAGGCGCACCTGAACCTGTTCAAGCTCAAGGCCGGGCACAAAGCCACCCACGGTCTTTCGAAGCAGAAAGTGATCTTCTCGCTGGCGATTCTGGCGCTGCTGATCTTTTCCAAGTTCTGGTACATGACCAGCCTGACCAGCTACTACACCTTTTATTTGATCGAAAAGTTCGACCTGTCGGTGGCCAGTTCGCAACTGCACCTGTTCCTGTTCCTCGGCGCGGTGGCGGCGGGCACCTTCTTCGGCGGACCGATTGGTGACCGCATCGGCCGCAAGGCGGTGATCTGGTTTTCGATTCTGGGCGCGGCACCGTTCACCCTGGCGCTGCCGTATGCGGATCTGTTCTGGACCACGGTGCTGAGCGTGATCATCGGCTTTATCCTGGCCTCGGCGTTCTCGGCCATTGTGGTTTACGCCCAGGAACTGGTGCCAGGCAACGTAGGCATGATCGCCGGGGTGTTCTTCGGTCTGATGTTCGGCTTGAGCGGCATCGGCGCCGGGACCTTGGGTTACCTGGCCGACAGCCACGGCATCGCCTATGTCTACCACCTGTGTTCATTCCTGCCGTTGCTGGGCTTTCTGACCATCCTCCTGCCACGTACCAAATAAAGGCGGCGGGTCAGCGGCCGGTGTCGGGCAGATCAGGCCAGGCATCGGCCACCAGAAACAGCCGCTCGGCTTCCTGCCAGCCGCCCTCGGCGTCTGGCTCCAGGCGCACCAGCAATTGCGCCGGGGCCAGTGGCTCAAGCTTTGCCAGCCAGTCTTGCAATTGCGCCTCGCTCCAGGCGTCCTGATAACGTGCCGGCGCCAGCCAGGCGTGGCGAGGCAGCGGTTGCCAGCGGCCGGGGCGGCTGGCGGCGACAAACGCTGGCCAGTCGCGCTGATGGAGCCAAAGCCCTTTGAGATGCTGGTCATGGGCGCCGTCGGGCGGCTGCGCATGGCCGGGCCAGGGGTACAGCAGATAGCCACCCAGCCACAGCTCGGCACTGAACGCCTCGACTCCCAGCCCGGCCAGGGTTGCGCGGCCCTCCGGGCGTGACGACATCGGCAATTGATGCAGGCTTACATGGCGCAGCTTGCGGTCCAGCCGGTCATGGGCACTGGGCCCCAGCCACTGCGCCGGGTCACGGCCGTTACCGTCTTGCGGGCCCAGATACAACTTGATCGCCAACTCGACATGATGCACCCCGTCGCGGTCACGCAGCAGCATGTCCAGCTCGCCCAAGGTCTGGCCCTGCTGGCGCACCGGCAGATTGGCCGCCAGTAACTCGACACCCGGAGCCTGCAGCACTGCGTATTGCCAGAGTCGCTCGTAGTAACGCCCCAGCCGGCGCGTCGACGCCTGCTCCAGCCACTGGACCAGCGAAGCCGGGTGGTGATCGAGGGCCAGCAGCCAGTCACGCAACTGTTCGGGGGCCGCCACCCAATCGCTGCCGCTGAGCGGATGACGCTGCACCCAAGGCGCCTCGGCCAGCATCGGCGGAGCAAGCAGCACCCAGGCCAGATCACGCACCTCGGGATGGCGTAGCTGGCGGGGCAGACCGGAGAGAGAAGGGAAAGGTGTCATGCAGCAAGAATAGCGCTGGCGCAGTGACAAGGTAAGGCATCAGAAAAAGGCCACTGATTAATCAGGTTAATGTTGGATGGCCTTCACGGCTAAAGCGGATCGCCACCCGGCAGGTCTTGCAAGGTAGATCGAAGGCGGGCTTTCGGGCGCCAGGCAATGCCCGGAACAGCACCCGACCCACCCCCGGTTTGCCGCCCGCCGGGCGTTTCGCCATAATCGCGCTCATAACGCCGTTTCGCAGACTTAGCAGGAGCCTCATGGAGCACTTTCGTAATATCGGCATCATCGGCCGTCTGGGCAGCGCCCAGGTGCTGGAAACGGTGCGCCGGCTCAAGAGGTTCCTGTTGGACCGCCACCTGCACGTCATTCTCGAAGACACCATCGCCGAGGTGCTGCCCGGTCATGGCCTGCAAACGTCCTCACGCAAAATGCTCGGCGAAGTCTGCGACCTGGTCATTGTCGTCGGTGGCGACGGCAGCCTGCTCGGCGCCGCCCGCGCCTTGGCCCGCCACAATGTCCCGGTATTGGGCATCAACCGCGGCAACCTGGGCTTTCTCACCGATATCCGCCCCGACGAACTGGAATTGAAAGTCGCAGAAGTCCTCGACGGTCACTATCTGGTCGAAAACCGTTTTCTGCTCGAAGCCGAAGCGCGTCGTCACGGCGAAAGCATCGGTCAGGGCGATGCGCTTAACGATGTCGTGCTGCACCCCGGCAAATCAACCCGGATGATCGAGTTTGAAATCTACATCGATGGCCAGTTCGTCTGCAGCCAGAAGGCCGACGGCCTGATCGTCGCGACCCCGACCGGCTCTACCGCCTACGCGCTGTCGGCCGGCGGCCCGATCATGCACCCCAAACTCGACGCCATTGTCATTGTGCCGATGTACCCGCACACCCTGTCCGGGCGGCCCATCGTGGTCGATGGCAACAGCGAGCTGAAGATCGTTGTGGCCAAAGACATGACCATCTACCCGCAGGTGTCCTGTGACGGGCAAAACCATTTCACTTGCGCGCCGGGCGACACCATCACGGTGCGCAAAAAGCCCAAGAAGCTGCGCCTGATTCACCCGCTGGATCACAACTACTACGAAGTCTGCCGGACCAAGCTCGGCTGGGGCAGCCGCCTCGGTGGGCGAGGAGACGACTGATGATCGATCCGGCGCGTGGCTTTGATCTGATCGGTGACGTGCACGGGTGCGCCCAGACCCTTGAGGCGCTGCTGGAGCAGATGGGCTATCGCCGCGAGGCCGGCGTATGGCGTCATCCACGGCGTATGGCATTGTTTCTGGGCGATATCGTCGACCGCGGCCCACGGATTCGCGAAGCGCTGCATATCGTGCGCGACATGGTCCAGGCCGGGCAGGCGCTGTGCATCATGGGTAACCACGAATTCAACGTGCTGGGCTGGGTGACGCCAGCGCCGGCCCACACCGGCCAGAAGTTCGTCCGTGAGCACACCCCGCGTCACGAGCGGCTCATCGCTGAAACCCTGGACCAGTTTGAGCAGTACCCGCAGGAGTGGCGCGAGTTCATCGACTGGCTTTATGAGTTGCCGTTGTTCATTGATGCCGGACGCTTTCGCGCCGTGCATGCCTGCTGGGACCCTAACCTGATTGAGCCGCTGCGTGGCCTGCATGGCAACGGGTTGATCAACCAACAGTTCATCCAGGCCAGCGCCACGCCTGGCAGCTTTGCCAGCAACGTTTTCAATCGTTTGCTGCGCGGCACCGACATGCGTCTGCCGCACGGCCTGACCCTCACCGGCGGCGATGGCCTGACCCGCGAGTTCTTCCGTACCAAGTTCTGGGAGGATGACCCGCAGACCTATGGTGATGTGGTCTTCCAGCCCGATGCGCTGCCCGAAGGGGTGGCCAAGACGCCACTGTCAACCACTGACAAAAATGCTTTGCTGCGCTATGGCAGCGACGAGCCGCTGCTGTTTGTCGGTCACTACTGGCGCAGCGGTGTGCCGGCGCCGATCCGGCCCAATCTGGCCTGTCTGGATTACAGCGCCGTGCTGTACGGCAAGCTGGTGGCCTATCGGCTGGACCAGGAAACTTCAATCGACCCGGAAAAATTCGTCTGGGTTGATGTGCACCGCCCGGAGTTGAAGTCATGAGCCCTGTCGCTGTTTTGCGCCTGCCGCTGTCCACCGACCTGAGTGGTTTTGTCAGCCTGCTGCGGCGCCTGAATGTGCCGCACCGGGTGGCCGAGGAGGCTGGCGAGCAGGTGCTGTGGGTGCCGGGTAACCCGCAATT
This sequence comes from Pseudomonas sp. LJDD11, assembly GCF_024584215.1. Lineage (NCBI taxonomy): Bacteria > Pseudomonadati > Pseudomonadota > Gammaproteobacteria > Pseudomonadales > Pseudomonadaceae > Pseudomonas > Pseudomonas sp. LJDD11. The sequence goes on along the minus strand of NZ_JANJFL010000022.1, from coordinate 100,977 downwards.
GGTCGACGAGGTTCGCGAGCTGTACGAGCGTTTCCCCGAGGGCAATGACGCCTATCAGCCGCCGCCGGACAGTCAGGGTGCAGCGCTGGCTCGTCCCGGTCTTGCCCAACAGGCAAGGCAGGTGCCGTTCACCGTGTTGGTGTTGCTCGCGACCCTGGTGGTGGCGGGCCTGACCATGCTCGGTGAAAACCTGGACGCGGTGCGCTGGCTGACCTTTCTCGACTTCCGGGTGCAGGGCGAGTACGCCATGTTCGTGCCGCTGGCCGACAGCCTGGCCGCCGGGCAGTGGTGGCGGATCGTCTCACCGATGCTGATCCACTTCGGTGTCCTGCACCTGGCCATGAACAGCCTGTGGTACTGGGAACTGGGGCGGCGCATCGAACTGCGCCAGGGCGGCTGGCAATTGCTGTTGCTGACCCTGGTGTTCGCCGCGTTCTCCAACGCGGTGCAGTATTATTTCGGTGGCCCGACTTTATTCGGCGGCCTGTCGGGCGTGCTCTATGGTCTGCTGGGGCACTGCTGGCTGTTCCAGTGGCTGGCGCCCAACCCGATCTACCGTCTGCCGCGGGGCGTGCTGGTGATGATGCTGGTCTGGCTGCTGCTATGCCTGTCGGGGCTGGTGAGTGTGCTTGGCTTTGGCGAGATCGCCAACGGTGCACATGTCGGCGGCTTGATCATCGGTTGTGTCACGGGACTCGCAGGGGGTGCGATCGCGCGCCGAAAAGCCTAAACTTCCCGGCTGTCTTCTGGAGTACGCCATGTCCTCTTTTATGGAAATGATTGAAAACATCACCCCCGATATCTACGAGAGCCTCAAGCTGGCTGTCGAAATCGGCAAATGGTCCGATGGCCGCAAACTGACCCAGGAACAGCGCGAACTGTCGCTGCAGGCGCTGATCGCCTGGGAAGCGCAAAACCTGCCCGAAGAGCAGCGCACCGGTTACATGGGCCCGCAAGAATGCGCGTCGAAGTCGGCACCTGTGCCCAACATCCTGTTCAAGTCGGATGCCATCCATTGATTGAATTGGGTCGCGGTTCCGTCAACAAGATGGCGGTGCGTCAGGCTGACGCGCCGTTTGTGCAATATGCCTTTCGGCTGGGCGACAGCGAGATTGCCGTCAATCCGCTGATTGGCCAGAGCCTGCGTCTGGAATACCTGGGCGCGATTCACTGCAGCCATTGCGGGCGCAAGACCAAAACCAGCTACAGCCAGGGTTACTGCTACCCGTGCATGCAGAAGCTGGCGCAGTGCGACGTATGCATCATGAGCCCGGAAAAGTGCCATCACCATGAGGGCACCTGCCGCGAGCCTTCATGGGGCGAGCAGTTCTGTATGACCGATCACATTGTCTATCTGGCCAACTCCTCAGGGGTCAAGGTCGGCATTACCCGCGCCACTCAGCTGCCGACCCGCTGGCTCGACCAGGGCGCCAGCCAGGCGCTGCCGATCCTGCGCGTCGCCACCCGGCAGCAATCGGGCTTTGTCGAAGACCTGCTGCGCAGCCACGTTGCCGACCGCACCAACTGGCGCGAACTGCTCAAGGGTGAGGCGCTGCCGGTGGACCTTGTCGCGATCCGCGACGAACTGTTCGACAAGTGCGCCGAGGGGCTGGCGGGGTTGCAGGAACGCTTCGGCCTGCAGGCCATCCAGATGCTGCACGATGTCGAACCGCTGGAGTTTCGCTACCCGGTCGAGGCCTACCCGACCAAGATCGTCAGCTTCAACCTGGACAAGAACCCGATCGCCGAAGGCACGCTGCTGGGTATCAAGGGCCAGTACCTGATTTTCGACACCGGCGTCATCAATATCCGCAAGTACACGGCCTATCAACTGGCCGTGCTCCAGTAAAAAGGATTCGCGCATGCGCACTGAACAACCGCAAGTGATCTACCTCAAGGACTATCAGGCGCCCGAGTATCTCATCGACGAGACGCACCTGACTTTCGAGCTGTTCGAGGACCACACCCTGGTGCATGCGCAACTGGTGATGCGCCGCAACCCCGAGCGCGGCGCTGGCTTGCCGGCATTGGTGCTCGATGGCCAGCAACTGGAGCTGGTGTCGCTGCAACTCGATGACCGCGAGCTGCAACCGGCCGATTACCAACTCACCGACAGCCACCTGACCCTGCAGCCGTCCAGCGCCAGCTTCACGGTCGACAGCACGGTGCGCATCCACCCGGAAACCAACACCGCACTGGAAGGCCTGTACAAGTCCAGCGGCATGTTCTGTACCCAGTGCGAGGCCGAGGGGTTTCGCAAGATCACCTATTACCTCGACCGCCCGGATGTGATGAGCAGCTTCACCACCACGGTCAGCGGCGACAAGCAGCGCTATCCGGTCCTGCTGTCCAACGGCAACCCGATTGCCAGCGGCCAGGACGGCGATCGCCATTGGGCAACCTGGGAAGACCCGTTCAAGAAACCGGCCTACCTGTTCGCCCTGGTGGCCGGTGACCTGTGGTGCATTGAAGACACCTTCACCACCCGCAGCCAGCGTGAAGTCACCCTGCGCATTTATGTCGAACCCGAAAACGTCGACAAATGCCAGCACGCCATGGACAGCCTGAAGAAGTCCATGCGCTGGGACGAAGAGGTCTATGGCCGCGAGTACGATCTGGACATCTTCATGATCGTTGCGGTCAACGACTTCAACATGGGCGCCATGGAGAACAAGGGCCTCAATATCTTCAACTCCAGCGCCGTGCTGGCCCGCGCCGAAACCGCCACCGATGCCGCGCACCAGCGGGTCGAGGCGATCGTGGCCCACGAATACTTCCATAACTGGTCGGGCAACCGCGTGACCTGCCGCGACTGGTTCCAGCTCTCGCTCAAGGAAGGCTTCACGGTGTTTCGCGACGCCGGTTTCTCGGCCGACATGAACTCCGCCACGGTCAAGCGCATCCAGGACGTCGCCTACCTGCGTACTCACCAGTTTGCCGAAGATGCAGGCCCCATGTCGCACCCGGTGCGCCCGGACAGCTTTATCGAGATCTCCAACTTCTACACCCTGACCGTGTACGAGAAGGGCTCGGAAGTGGTCGGCATGCTCCACACCCTGCTGGGTGCCGAGGGCTTCCGTAAAGGCAGTGACCTGTACTTCGACCGCCATGACGGCCAGGCGGTGACCTGTGACGACTTCATCAAGGCCATGGAAGATGCCAACGGCGTCGACCTGACCCAGTTCAAACGCTGGTACAGCCAGGCCGGTACCCCGCGCCTGGACGTCAGCGAAGCCTATGACAGCGCTGCCGGCACCTACAGCCTGACCTTCCGGCAGAGCTGCCCGATTACCCCGGACAAGCAGGAAAAACTGCCGTTCGTGATTCCCGTGGCGTTGGGCCTGCTCGATGAGCAGGGCAACGAAATCGCCCTGCGCCTGAGTGGCGAAGCCGCTGCGCAAGGCACCAGCCGGGTCATTTCGGTGACCGAGGCCGAGCAGACGTTCAGCTTCGTTGACGTGCCTGCCAAGCCATTGCCATCGCTGCTGCGCGGTTTCTCGGCCCCGGTCAAGATGAGCTTCCCGTACAGCCGCGACCAGTTGATGTTCCTGATGCAGCACGACAGCGACGGCTTCAACCGTTGGGAAGCGGGCCAGCAACTGGCGGTGCAGGTGTTGCAAGAGTTGATCGGTCAGCATCAGGCCGGCCAGCCACTGGTACTCGATCAGCGGCTGCTGACTGCACTGGACACGGTACTGGCTGACGAGACCCTGGATCAGGCGATGGTTGCCGAGATGCTGTCGCTGCCGGGTGAGGCGTACCTCACCGAAATCAGCCAGGTCGCCGACGTCGATGCCATTCATGCCGCTCGCGAGTTTGCCCGTAAAGCTATCGCCGACAACCTGTCCGACAGCCTCTGGGCGCGTTACCAGGCCAACCGCGAAGTGTCGCGCAACACCGCCTACATCGCCGAGGCTGAGCACTTCGCTCGCCGTGCGCTGCAGAACATTGCCCTGTCGTACCTGATGCTCAGCGGCAAGCCTGAAGTGCTGGCGGCGGCCATCGACCAGTTCGACAGCAGTGACAACATGACCGAGCGCCTGACCGCGCTGGCGGTGCTGGTCAACTCGCCGTTCGAACAGGAGCGCGCCCAGGCACTGGCGGTATTCGCCGAACACTTCAAGGACAACCCGCTGGTCATGGACCAGTGGTTCAGTGTTCAGGCAGGCAGCACCTTGCCGGGTGGCCTGGCACGGGTCCGCGAGTTGATGCAGCACAAGGCATTCAACATCAAGAACCCGAACAAGGTCCGTGCCCTGATCGGTGCTTTCGCCGGCCAGAACCTGATCAACTTCCATGCCGCCGATGGTTCGGGCTACCGCTTTCTGGCCGACATCGTCATCGAACTCAACGGCTTCAACCCGCAGATCGCCTCGCGGCAGCTGGCGCCGCTGACCCGCTGGCGCAAGTACGACAGCGCCCGTCAGGCGCTGATGAAGGCCGAGCTTGAGCGTATCCGCAGCAGCGGTGAGTTGTCGGCTGATGTCTTTGAGGTGGTGAGCAAGAGCCTGGCTTAAGCAGGGTTCTCGCTGGAGAAGGGGCGCTATCGGCCATGGTCGATAGCGCCTTTTTTTATCGCAGGCATGGTGCTTCTAACTGACGTGGCTGCGTTTGTCAGTGGCCGAATAAGCACGATGAAACATTCTACAAAAATCCTCACATGTGAGGCTTTTGTTCGGCCTGGGTATCTGTTAGCGTTCACCTCCATTGCCACAACCAATCCAGGGAGCCGTGCCTATGCCTCGCAAGACCGGGGGCGCAACCACTGCTGAACAGGGCAAGAGCCTGAAAAGCTCGACCGACTACATGCGCGAAATGCGCCAACGCCTCAAGGACGCGGGTCTGGTCAAACGTGAGTTCTGGATCCGTCCTGAAAACGTCGATGCCCTGCGCGGTATCGAAAAAGCTTTGCGACAGCCCTACCTCGGTAAACGAATCAATCTGGAGGATTTCATGACCGGGAACACCCACTGGACCATCAGCTCGTTGCATCAATCGCTGGCCGAGCTTGAGCTCGTCAGCCTGGGGCAGATCGACCTGTCCCTCACCGACGGTGCCGAAACCGGTATCCGTCTGATCCTCAAGGAGTTCGGCGACCTGCCGGTCTATCTGGCCGTGGTTGGCGAGCAGATCCTCGCCGATACCACCCTGATCGAAGTCAGCCGGGTCAAGGACACCGCAGCCTTCAACGACATCGTGCTGCGCAGCCGTGACCTGTTCCCGCTGTCGGCGGTGGGTATCGAGCGTCTGGCCGACGGCCAGGAAGTCTACTGCCTGTTCGGTGCATTGAGTGCCGCTTCCAGTCTGACCGTGATCGTCCAGGAAGTGCTGACGCTGGCCGACAACGTGATTCGTGCGGCAGAAGCTTTCGAAGATCACTTCATCGACTGAATAGCGGTTTTGGCAGGAGAACACTCATGACGACAAGCATCTGGAAAAAACTGGTCACTGCCGTGCGCGGTGGCGCATCAGAAGCCGGTGAGGCAATCATCGACGCCAACGCCCTGCGGATTCTCGACCAGGAAATCCGCGACGCTGACAACGCACTGGCCAAGGCCCGTGAAGGTCTGATCGGTATCAAGGCCAAGCACAAGCTTTCTGCGCAGCGCCTTGAAGAACATGGCACCAATATCGCCAATTGGGAAAACCGTGCCCTGCAAGCCCTCAACAAGGGCGAAGAAAGCCTGGCCGTCGAGTGCGCGGCGAAGATCGCCGAGATCGAGGCCCAGCGTGATCAGGAAAAAGCCCTGGCCGACCAGTTCGGCAAGCAGGCTGCGCTGCTGCAAGAGCAGGTGGTCAAGTCTGAGGCGCGGATTCGCGGCCTCAAGCAGCAGGTCGAGATGGCCAAGGCCCGGGAAACCGTGCAGCGTGCCCGTGTCGCCACCGCCAATGCCACCGGTGGTGCCAATGGCGCGGTCGAGACCGCCGTCGGTTCGCTGGCCCGTCTCAAGCAACGCCAGGACGAGCAGGACGCCAAGCTTGAAGCCGCCGAAGAACTGGCCAGCCAGTCCAATGGCGGTGATCTGGAGCGCCGTCTGCAGGAAGCCGGCATCGGCGCCAGCAGCAGCGGTGCCGACGATGTACTGGCGCGTTTGAAGGCTCGCCAGACACCTCAGTAACAGGCGGCAGCTAACAGTACCGGCTTCAGTTGCGCAGGCTTCGCAGCTGAAGCTGCTCCTACCGGGTTCTGTGTCTGCTGCGCGACAGCGCGGCGGGCGAACGCTTATCAAGCCGCAACGCCATAGACAAGGAAGACCGCTTGGCATTCTCGACCCGACTTCGCGTTATTCTCGGTCTGGCGGCACTGATGCTCGCCGTACAGATCTACAACGCGGCCAGTGGCTATAGCCTGGTGGGCCACGGTATCCTGCCGCGTCATCTTTCAGGCTTGCAGGGCATTGCCCTGGCGCCACTGCTGCATGGATCCTTCGCCCACCTGCTCAGCAATCTGCTGCCGTTTCTGGTGCTCAGTTGGCTGGTGGCGACCGAGGGTGTCAAGCGCTATGCCTGGGTGGTGATACTGGTCTGCCTGTTTGGCGGCGGTCTGGTCTGGGTGTTTGGCCGTACCAGCCTGCACGTTGGCGCCAGTGGCCTGATTTTCGGCCTGTGGACCTATCTGCTGGCCAGGGTCTGGTATCAACGCAGCTTCGCCAGCCTGCTGGTGGCGCTGATCGCTCTGGCCGGTTATAGCGGTCTGGTGCTGGGTTTTCTGCCGTCACCGGGGGTATCGTTTGAGTCACATATCGGCGGTGCGCTGGCAGGAATCTTCGCAGCCAGGCTACTGCATGCCGGGCAAGGCAAGGTCTGAGTAAGGGCGATGGTGGCGACCGAGCCGCTGAAACATACCGGGTTCTGATAAATGGATTGCGCCAATGATGGTGTTGCTGTTGCTCAGGCGTCATGTGTCTGCTTTTTTCGAGCGTTTCGGCTGGGCCGGAATCGGCATGTTTTTGCTCGGTCACTACTTGCTGTCTTACCTGTTGCTGGCCCTGGCCGCTGAAGAGCATCTGCTGAGCGGGCTGGATTTCACCTATTTTTACCTGACCACGGCCACCACCGTGGGCTACGGCGACCTGTCACCCAAGTCTGCTGCCGGCAAGCTGATTACCAGTACCTGGATCATGCTCGGCGGGATTGCGTTACTGACCACAGTGATTGGCAAGGCGTCGACGTCGGTTGGCGATATCTGGAGACGCAACATGAAAGGGCAGGGCGATTGTTCAGCACTAAGCGGCCATACCGTGCTGGTCGGCTGGGACGGTGATGCCAGCGAGCGGATTGTCGAACTGCTCAGCCAGGACTGCCGCACCCGCAGCGGCGGGCTGGTGATCTGCGATTCGCTGATCACTGAAAATCCGATGCCAGGCCATGCCTCATTCATCAAGGGCGATTCGCTTGATTCGCCGGCGGTGCTGTTACGCGCCGGGGTTCGTGGCGCTGAACGGATTCTGGTGCACACCCGCTCCGACAGCCTGACCCTGGCGATTGTCCTGACCCTGAAAAAACTCGAGCCTGCCGGTCATGTGGTTGCCCATTTTGACAACTCTGAACGCGCCGCCCTGGCCAGAAGCTATGCCCCGGAACTGGAATGCACCTCCAACATGGCCATCGAGATGCTGGTGCGTTCGGCCCAGGATCCGGGTTCGAGCACCGTAATCAACGAACTGCTGTGCATCGGTGAGGGCGCAACCCAGTTCCGTCATGTGTTGTCGCCCGGTTTCAGCATCACCTGCGGCGAGCTTTATATCCGCCTGCGCCAGGAATTCAACGCCACCCTGATCGGTTATCGGGCGCCGCAGGGCAGCCATTTCGAACTCAACCCCGCCAACGATCTGCGTATCGAGGGCGGTGAAATTTTCTACATTGCATCCACTCGGCTTCAAGGAAACGCATTATGAGCTGGTTCAAGCGAGTCATGGGCCTGGAAGCGCCCCTGCCGAAAAGCACGGCTGCCAGTGTCTCCAGTCCGCTGGGGCTGCGCAGCGGTGGCATGTTGTGTCTGGACTCTTCCCTGAAACTGCTGCTCGATGGCCACAGCTATGTTGTGCTGCCGGGCGATGAAAAGGTCTGGGCGGTGGGGGAGATCGATCTGGGCCAGGCCATGGTGCTGCGCCGCTTCTATCTCGACGATGAAGACTACTTTCTGCAGATCCTCAGCAACGGGCCGTTGCCTGAGGACATTCAGGATATCGTGCTGTTCGGCTATTACAGCGCGACGCCGATCAACAGCCGTGACGAATTGCTGCGCCTGACCGGGCCGGATTCGAAAATCGGCCTGCCGACCTATGAGCATGAAGGCGAAGTGTTCGAGCGCCAATGGGGCACCGAGACCGGTCAGACCGAACTCACGCCTATGGACGAGAACGTCGTCAGTCCTGACACTGCCTACCGCGTCAAACACCTGAGCATGCTCTATGCGCGGGAAACCGGCCTGATCGACCGCCGTGAGTTTTTGCTGTTCTCGGTGGAAGAAGACGAGCAAGGGAACATTACCCTTACAACGGCGGTCGGTGTGACGCTGCTTTCTACAGACATCAACGTTCTATAAAAGAAAAGGAAATCTTCATGCTCGACGCGTTGCGTATGTCGCTCGATGCCCAGGCGGTGTTCGGCTTCATTCTCTATATTCTGGTCGCCGCTCTACTGTTCGCGGTGTTCCAGTTCATCTACAGCCGGGTGACCCCGCACAAAGAGTTTGTCCTGATCCGCGACAACAACAGCGCAGCGGCCCTGGCCCTGGGCGGTTCGTTGATCGGTTTCGCCTTGCCCGCCAGTAACGTCATCGCCTACAGCATCAATATTCTGGACGTGGTGGTCTGGGCGTTGATTGCGGCAGTGGTCCAGTTGCTGGCGTTCGGTGCCACCAGCCTGGTGCTCAAGGGCCTGTCGGCACGCATTGCCAAGGGCGAGATGGCCGCGGCCATCTACGCCGCCAGTGTCGCGGTCAGTGTCGGCATGCTCAACGCGGCCTGCATGACACCGTCGAACTGAGCCGGGGGAGCGATCATGAGACGCAGTTCAGTCAAGCTCGTGCTGGTCAGTACCTTGCCGCTGGCCCTGAGTGCCTGCGGGTCATCGGATGATGAGCCGAACTTCACCACCAAGACCACCTTCAAGACCGTGCAGGAATGCACCGACGCCAAGGTGCCGATCGAGGTCTGTTCCAACTCGTTCATGGAGGCGTTGACCGATCACCGGCGCATTGCCCCGACCTACGACGACCAGGCCTCCTGCGAAGCAGATTTCGTGCCGGACTACTGCCAGGTTGGCAGCGACGGCAAATACTCGCCAAAACTCGGCGGTTTCGAGCTGTCGTTCGCGGGTAACGTGCCCAAAGAGGTGCTGGACCAGACCAACCAGCAGATCATCCAGTCCAACCCCGGCGCGACCAGCAACTTCCTTACCGGGTTGCTGATTGGCAACCTGCTCAGCAACGGCTTCGGCAACAGTGGCCGCTATTACGCGCAGCCGGTTTACATGGGTCGCGATGATCGCGGCGGTTACTACAACTCTTCGCTCTATACCCATATCGACCGCGGCAAGACCTTCAGCCGCTCGACCCAGGCCCGTTACAGCACCGACAAGACCTACAGCAAGAGCACGCTGGGCCGCAGCCTTGGCAGTGGCTCATCGGTGTCGTCCACCGTGTCGCGTGGCGGTTTCGGCAGCCAGGCCAGTGCCCGCAGCGGCTGGAGTGGCAAGAGCAGCAGCCGCTCCAGCTTCGGCGGTTAAGGAATCTGTTGGATGAAACGGATCAGCATCGAAGAGCGCCCAGCCTGGCGCGCCACTGCCGAACGTGAAGGTTTCGACTTTCACACCATCGACGGTGAGCGCTATTGGGACGAGCGGCACTACTACCAGTTCAACGAGCGGCAGATCACCCGCGATCTTGAAGCACCGACCCAGGAGCTGCACCAGATGTGCCTGGATGTGGTGGCGCGGGTGGTCGATGACGAGGCATTGCTCAGCCAACTGGCAATCCCGCAAGCGTACTTCGACCTGATCCGCGACTCCTGGCAGCAGCGGCATGCGCACCTGTATGCACGCTTCGACTTCGCTTACCACGGCGACGGGCCGGCGAAGATGTATGAAATCAACGCCGACACCCCCACCAGCCTGATGGAAGCGGCGGCGTTTCAATTGCTGTGGCTGGAAGAGCAGATTGAACGCGGCGTGCTGCCGGCCAGGGCAACCCAGTTCAACGCGATTGCCGAAGACCTGATCAAGGCCTTCGAGCCGTTCCGGGGACCGGCGCCGTTCTATTTTTCGGCCATGTCCGGCTCGGCCGAAGACCGTGGCACCACTGAATTCATGCGGCGCATGGCCGCTCATGCAGGCATCGAGACCCGGCATATCGACATTGAGGACATCGGCCTTGATCAACAGGGACGCTTCGTCGATTTGCACGGCCAGCGTATCGAGCGGTTGTTCAAACTGCATGCCTGGGAGCACATCTTCCACGAGCCGTTCGGTGCGCACATCGCCGCCAGCGGCACCCGTTTCGTCGAGCCTGCCTGGAAAGCCATCCTCAGCAACAAAGGCATCCTGCCGCTGCTCTGGCAGTTCAACGAAGGCCATCCCAACCTGCTGCCATCGTTCGTCGACCAATACCCCGCTAGCCCGGTACCCAAAGGCTGGGTGCGCAAGCCTTTCTTTTCCCGCGAAGGCGCCAACATTGAAATCCGCACCCCAGGCGACGAAACCATTGCCGAAGACGGCCCCTACACCGACGCGCCGTACATCCTCCAGCAATACTCACCGCTGCCGCGTTTCGGCGACAGCTACACCCTGATCGGTTCCTGGGTCATCGGCGACCTGGCCTCCGGGATCGGCATCCGCGAAGACGACAGCTTGATCACCAAAGACAGCAGCCGGTTTTTGCCGCATGTGGTGATTGATTAAGAAGGTGCGCAGCCGCTGTTGATCTTGATCTTGATCTTCGAGCCGAGATGGCACAGACAACGCAAATCGCGGCTTGGGCGCCGTTCGGAGGGACGTTCGCCCGGCAGGGCGAAACCTGCAGTCCAGACACCGCGCAAAAGGATTTTCCATCGGTCCGCAGATCACGCCCTTTTCGCGGCTAAAGCCGCGACCCATGCTCTCCAGATCATCGCCTAGACTGCCTCAATGCCAGTAGCGCTTAACAAAACATAACGTCACGACAATTGTCAGGCACAGGCTTTACTGCCTAGCATGGCCCCGCCTCCAAAAAAGCGCAGGGCCGGTTTATCCAGCCACCTCGCACAACAATAAAACCGGGAGAGACGCATGCATCTGTCCATTGTCTGCCTGGCCGCCTTATTGGGCCTCACAGCAGTCAGCTCCGCCGTCGCAGCAACCGCAGCAGACAGCTACGCCATCGAATCGCCCAAGGCCGCGACCAGCCTGTTACTGGACGTCGTGCATGCCGGCCAGCGTCTGGTCGCGGTGGGTGACCACGGCCATATCCTGTACTCCGACGACCAAGGCCAGAGCTGGCAACAGGCCAAAGTGCCGACCCGCCAGTTGCTTACCGCCGTCTATTTTGTCGACGCGCAGCATGGCTGGGCCGTTGGCCACGATGCCCAGATTCTGGCCAGCAGCGACGGCGGCCAGAGCTGGACCAAACAGTTCGAAGACCTGACCCGCGAAGCGCCGCTGCTGGATGTCTGGTTCCAGGACCAGAGCACCGGCTTTGCCATCGGCGCCTACGGTGCCCTGTTGACCACCACCGATGGCGGTCAGCACTGGCAGGACGTCAGCGAGCGGCTGGACAACCAGGACCAGTATCACCTCAATGCCATCGCCCATGTGGCGCAAGGCGGGCTGTTCATCGTCGGTGAAGCCGGCGGCATGTTCCGTTCCCGCGATTTTGGCCTGAGCTGGGAAAAACTCGAAAGTCCCTATCACGGCTCGCTGTTCGGGGTCATCGGCACCTCCCAGGCGCAGACGCTGCTGGCCTACGGATTGCGCGGCAATTTGCTGCGCTCCACTGACTTTGGCGACACCTGGACCCACATCGAACTGCCCGGCGAGCGGGGGCCGCTGCAGGCCACCCTGGCTGGCGCCAGCCTGCTCAGTGACGGCACGCTGGTGCTGGTCGGCAATGCCGGCAGCGTATTGCGCAGCAGTGATGACGGGCAGAGCTTCAAGGTTTTCAACCGCGCCGACCATATCGCCCTGTCCGGGGTGACCGGCAATGCCCGCGGCGAACTGATTCTGGTCGGGCAGGGCGGTGTACGTCTTGGCTCGGCCAATGGCGCAGCGCTCAGTCAGCGATAAGCACAAGGACTCCATGCATGAACGATCTTCAGCAGCGCGCCACGCCCGCCGACGAGCAAGCGACCTTTCTTGAACGGTTGATCTTCAACAATCGCCCCACAGTGATCATTCTCTGTCTGCTGACCACCCTGGTGCTGGTCTGGCAGGCTTTGCAGGTGCGACCTTCGACCAGCTTCGAGAAGATGATTCCGCTGCAGCACCCCTTCATCCAGAACATGCTTACGCACCGCAATGACCTGGGCAATCTGGGCAATAGCGTGCGCATCTCGGTCGAGTCGCTGGACGGCGACATTTTCTCGCGCGACTACATGGAGACCCTGCGCCAGATTCACGACGAAGCCTTCTATATCCCAGGCGTCGATCGCTCGGCCATGAAGTCACTGTGGAGCCCCAGCGTGCGCTGGACCGAGGTGACCGAAGAAGGCTTTGCCGGCGGCGAGGTGATTCCCAAGAGCTACGATGGCGGTCAGGACAGCCTCGATACCCTGCGCAACAACGTGCTCAAGTCTGGCCAGGTCGGTCGGCTGGTGGCCAACGACTTCAGGTCGAGCATCGTCGAGATACCGCTGCTGGAGGCTTATCCGGACCCCAATGACCAGAGCGTGCTGCTGACCCTTGATTACCAGCAGTTTTCCCATCAGCTCGAAGAAAAGATCCGCGACAAGTTCCAGGCGCAGAATCCGCAGATCAAGGTGCACATCGTCGGCTTCGCCAAGAAGGTCGGCGACCTGATCGACGGCTTGTTCATGGTGGTGGCGTTCTTCGGCATCGCCTTTGTCATCACGCTGGTGCTGCTGATCTGGTTCACCCGCTGCCTGCGCAGCACCATCGCCGTGCTCTGCACCACGCTGATCGCGGTGATCTGGCAACTGGGCCTGATGCATGTGGTCGGCTTCGGCATCGATCCGTACTCGATGCTGGTGCCGTTCCTGATCTTTGCCATCGGCATTTCCCATGGCGTACAGAAGATCAACGGCATTGCCTTGCAGTCCAGCGAGGCCGATAACGCCCTGACCGCGGCACGGCGGACCTTCCGTCAGTTGTTCCTGCCGGGGATGATCGCCATTCTGGCCGATGCCGTGGGCTTCATTACCCTGCTGATTATCGATATCGGCGTGATCCGTGAGCTGGCCATCGGCGCGTCCATTGGTGTGGCAGTGATCGTGTTCACCAACCTGATTCTGTTGCCGGTGATGATTTCCTATGTCGGCATCAGCAAGCGGGCGGTCACCCGCAGCAAGCAGGACGCGGTCAGCGAGCATTCGTTCTGGCGCCTGCTGTCGGGGTTTGCCAACCCCAAAGTGGCGCCGGTGTCGGTGGTGCTGGCGTTGCTGGCCTTCGGCGGCGGGCTCTGGTACAGCCAGAACCTGAAGATCGGTGACCTTGACCAGGGCGCTCCAGAGTTGCGTCCTGACTCACGCTACAACCAGGACAACGCCTTTATCATCGAGCATTACTCCACCAGTTCTGATGTATTGGTGGTGATGGTCAAGACTCAGGCTGAAGGCTGCTCGGCGTATTCGACCATGTCGGCGATCAGTGAGCTGGCCTGGAAAATGGACAACACCCCTGGCGTGCAATCGACGGTTTCCCTGGTCAACGTTTCACGCCAGGTGATCAAAGGCATGAACGAAGGCAGCCTGAAGTGGGAAACCCTGTCGCGTAACAAGGATGTGCTCAACAGCTCCATCGCCCGTGCCGAAGGGCTGTACAACACTGACTGCTCGCTGGCGCCACTGATGATCTTCCTCAACGACCACAAGGCCGAAACCCTGGATCGGGCGGTCAAGGCGGTCGAGGAGTTTGCTGCGCAACACAACAGCCCCGATCTGCAATTTCTGCTGGCGGCCGGTAACGCCGGGATTGAGGCCGCGACCAACCAGGTGATCAAAGAGTCCGAGCTGTTGATCCTGGTGCTGGTCTACCTGTGTGTGGCAGGCATGTGCATGATCACCTTCCGCTCCTGGGCTGCGACCCTGTGCATTGTCTTGCCGCTGGTGCTGACCTCGGTACTGGGTAACGCGCTGATGGCCTTGCTGGGCATCGGCGTGAAGGTGGCGACGCTGCCGGTGATCGCGCTCGGGGTGGGCATCGGTGTCGATTACGGCATTTACATCTACAGCCGTCTGGAAAGCTTCCTGCGCGCCGGCCTGCCGTTGCAGGAGGCGTATTACCAGACGCTCAAGTCCACCGGCAAGGCGGTGCTGTTCACCGGTCTGTGCCTGGCGATTGGTGTCTGCACCTGGATCTTCTCGGCCATCAAGTTCCAGGCCGACATGGGCCTGATGCTGACCTTCATGCTGCTGTGGAACATGTTCGGCGCCTTGTGGCTGTTGCCGGCACTGGCACGCTTTCTGATCAAACCCGAGAAAATGGCCGGGCAGGTGGGGCATTCGTTGTTTTCTCATTGAAACGCGGCAGGGCAAGGCGCAGAGCTTTGCCCTATCATTGGCGTTTTTCCCAGGTACCTGACTGAACATGACTACTACTTCCTTCCTGCAAGCCCTGCAAACCACCACCATGCTCGAAATCGACGGCCTGCATGCCTGGGAATTCAGCCTGGATGATGGCCTGCAAGTCGAATGCATGGACGGCCGGGCGCGCAAGGTCTGGTCGTTCAGCGCAGCGCAGGTACAGGCCGCCGCGTTCGATGAATCCCTGCAGAGCTGGGTGATCAACGACGGTGAGGCGGATCACCGGATCGTCTGCATGGATGCCGTCAGTGCAAACGATGATGACGAGGCCGATCTGGATTGATCCAGATCAGTCTTTTAGAGCGCGCCAGCCGTTAAACTTCGCAGGCGCGTGTCGGCCCTCTGAATCAGAGGCCGGCATCGGGATGGTAGGGTGCCGGTGCTTGCGCATCGGTCACTACACAAGGATGTGCTTGCCTTTTCTTGCTCCGCTTGCGGGGTAACGACCTTCAAATTGCTGGCCATTGCCAGTCATCCGCTCCACGGAAGCGAGCGAAGCATTCATCAGGGAGATTTCCATGTCTACTCAAGGCGCGTTGAGTCGTGCGCGGCTGTTGCCAACTTTTTTCGGCGCCGGGCTGCTGGTGCTCGGCCTGGTCAAATTCAGTGCCGGCTTGAAGCTGGTCAGTCTGGGCGGTTCCTACTATTACGTCCTTTCCGGGCTCGGCTTTGCCCTGTGCGGCCTGTCGCTGATGCTGGTTGTGCACATGGCGGTGTGGCTGTTCACGTTATGCCTGTCGCTGGGGACCGTCGGGGCACTATGGGAAGTCGGCCTGGATCGTCAGCAACTGCTGCCGCGTCTGTTGATCTGGTTTCTGATTGGTCTGCTGCTGTTGCTGCCAGTGATCAGACGCAGCCTTAAACCCACCGGCCGACCCTTCTCACTCGGCCATTTGATCTCGGCCCTGCTGCTGGCCGGCATTTCACTGGATCCGCTGGCCCAGATTCGCCAGTTCGGACCTGACTACCGGCAATGGGCAGAGTCGCTGATTCCAAGCCTGGCAGTCATGCCGTTGGCGTTAGAGGACGGCGGTGCCAAGGATCTGCGCCAGCCAGAAAGCTGAACCTTTGCAGTAAAGGCGGTGTCCTGAATCAAGCGCGAATAACAATTCCCAAGAGTGCTCAACGGAGGCCGTCATGTCCCGCCCATTGCTGCCCTGGCTGGTGCTTGCCAGCATCTTCAGTGTTTTGCCCGCTCATGCTCAGGACAACGCCGACCTCGATCTGTTGGTGGGCACCTATACCCAAGGTGACAGCCAGGGGCTTTACCGGATGGGCTTTAACAGTCAGACCGGCTTGATCGACACCCAGCCACGGCAAGTGGTGGTGAGTGAAAATCCGTCCTGGCTGACCCTGTCGCGCGAAGCCGGTTATCTGTTCGTGGTCAATGAAAACGGTCCAGGGCAGGCGGACAGGCTGGGCAAGGTCAGTAGTTACATGATCGACCCGCAGACTCACGAGCTACGCTTGATCAATCAGGTCGCCAGTCAGAGCGATGAACCGACTCATTCAAGCCTCACACCTGATCAGCGTTATCTGCTGGTGGCCAACTATGCGGTGCAGGCCAAGCCGGGCGGGGCGCTGGCTGTCTTGCCAGTCGACAGCGCTGGCCGCCTGGGCGATGCGGTGCAGGTGCTTGGGCCCAACCCGCCCAGCAAGGTCAATGCCGAACGCCAGAGTTCTTCACATGTGCATGGGGTGCTGCCGACTCCGGATGGCAAGTACGTAGTGGCAGCGGATCTGGGGGCTGACAAGCTGTTTGTCTACCAGTACGACGCGCAACTCGGGCAGCCATTGCAGCCGTTCAAGGCGGCCACGGTAAGCCTGCCCAAGGGCAGTGGCCCACGGCATCTGTTGTTCAGTGACAATGGCAAGCACGCCTGGCTGACCCTGGAAATGACCGCTCAGGTCGCGGTGTTCGACTATCACAATGGTCGGTTCAGGCAGACCCAACTGGTTGATCTCAAACAGCCCGGCAAGCACCAGGCGGTCGGTGCCAGTGGCTTGCATGCCTCTGCTGATGGCCGTTTCCTCTACGTGGCCAACCGTGGCGATGCCAACGAGCTGCTGGTGTTCAGCATCGATCCGGCCAGCGGGGCACTCAAGGAGCTCCAGCGCCGTTCCGTACAGGGCCGTGAACCGCGGGAGTTCAGCATTGACCCCAGCGGCAGGTTCTTGCTGATCGCCAACCAGAAGAGCAACCAGATCGTGACCCTCAAGCGGGACCCACAGAGCGGGCGGCTGGGTGATGTGGTGCAGGCGCTGGACATGCCGGCGCCGTCGGCACTGCTGTTTTTGCCGTCGGCACAATGAACTATTAATCGCAGTGATAAAGGCTAGTGCCAGAAAGGATTTTTTCCCCGCGATCCTCAGGAGTAAGTTTGATCCATGGCCTCACGGCCCGGAACCCAAACCACTTCCGAGGATTTGCATCATGAACTTCAATCTCTTCTCGATCATTGCCGCATCCGCCATTTCTGCCACTGCCGCTCTGCCTGCCAGCGCCAACACAGAGGTGACCGAAAACAAACTGCATGTTGCCCAAAGCCAGAGCTATACCCCGCAGTACCTGCAACAGAGCGCCAACTTCTATGCTGCGCTGGATCACAAGACCGGCCAGTGACGCGAGTTTCATGAGGCTTTCGCGAGCCTGTTTGCCAACCCCGAGCTGACGACCGCTAGCCATTGTGCGCTAGGCAACGCAGACCCGGCGGCAAGCCTGCTCGCGAAAGCCCTTGTATCTGCACGATCCCCGTGAGTATTGCGCTCACGGGGATTGGTGTTTTTGGCCAGTAAAAAAACTTCAACTTTCAGCGGCTGCAAGCATCAATACCATTGATGCCTGATATATAGAGGTATGTTTTTTCATGGACCCGGTTTTCAGTAATGCTAGTGTTCTGAAACCCGTGATGGAGCAAAACCGATGGCCACAGCCATACTTCATTCGATCAAGCAGGGCGCGTATATCGCCATTGCCCTGTATGTGGTGTTCATTGCCGTGGTGACCGTGACCAGCATGAATCCGCAAATCAATGCCGCTCAGGTCAGCAGTGCTCAGGCGCCGGTGGCCGTGCACAGCGCCGCCACCGGACAACCGCTGCCTCAGCACGCGTCCTGACCCTGCTCAGCCGCCCACTTCCAGGGTACTTTGGCCGTTACCCTGGCGGCGGACACGAATCTGCACGGCAATGCGCTCGTGCATTTCCTGGACGTGGGAAATCACCCCGACCTTGCGCCCCTGAGCTTGCAGGCCGTCGAGGGCGTCCATGGCCAGTTGCAGTGACTCAGGGTCGAGACTGCCGAAGCCTTCGTCGATGAACAGCGATTCAATGCGCAAGGTGCTGGAGGCCATCGAGGCCAGGCCCAGCGCCAGGGCCAGCGACACCAGGAAGGTTTCGCCGCCTGACAGTGAATGCACCGAACGCAGTTCATCGCCCATTTCAGTGTCCATCACCAGCAGGCCCAACAGGCTGCCGCCACGCTTGAGCCGGTAGCGGCGCACCAGTTGGCGCAATTGGGCATTGGCGTGATGGACCAGCAGGTCGAGGTTGTAAGCCTGAGCGATCTTGCGGAAACGGTCGCCTTCGGCTGAACCAATCAATTCTGCCAGGCGGCCCCAGCGCAGGCGTTCGGCCGTAGCCTGCTCGATACGCGCCTGCAGCTCACCATTGGCTTGCTGGCGGCGCTGGTCCTCGCTGACCTGCGCACGCAGATCAGCGCATTGTTGTTCGGTCACTGCGCACTGCTCGCGGCTTTGCTGTGCGGCCTGTTCCAGCCCGGCGCCGTCGGTAAGCTCTGGAAAGTGGGCCTGATGTTCGCTCAGGCGCTGTTCGCGTTCGTGCAGCAGGACCCGGTTCTGCTCCAGCGCTTTCTCGGCGGCCTGCAAGCGCTGACGCAGTTCTTCAAGCTGCGCGTCGTCGACTTCCAGTAAGGCATTGAGGGTCGCATCGTCCAGTTGCGCATGGCTGTTGCGCCAGGCGCTGATCTGCTCATCGAGTCCGGCGGCCTCATCCTGCAACGCCTGCTGCTGTTGTTCGCTGGCCTTGAGTTCGGCGGCCAGCTGGATGCTCTGCGCCTGGTTGTCCTGTAGCCCCTGGGCGGCCAGTTGCTCGGCTGCGCGGGCCTGTTCAATCGACTGTTCCAGCGTTTGCTGCCATTGTTCGGCGCTGGCATGGCCACCAAGCAGTTCGCCCAATAGCGTCTGGCTGGCCTGCTGTTGTTCGCTGAGGCTTTGCACCTGTTGTTGCAGTTCAGCCTGACGTTGCTGGCGAGCGGTGAGTTCAAGTTGTTGCTGTTCAACGCGCTTGTGTCGCTCAGCCTGCTCCTGCTGTTGCTCCTGTTGCTGCTCAAGCAGCGCCAGGCGTTCAACGACTTGCTGCTCCAGCCGCATGACACTGGCCGAGGTCTCGTTGCGCAGTGCCTCAAGCCAGTCGCTTGGCAGTATCGGCTGCAATGCGCCAAGTTCTTCTTCAAGACGCGCATGGTCGCTATTGAGTTGACGTTGCTGCTCTTCAATCTGGGCGTTGGCGTTCTGGCTGGCTTGCTGGGCTTCTTGCAGTTGTTGCTGCAGCCGGCCGGCGTCCTGTTGCAGCTTGAGCAGCGCCTGCTGGCGCTGCTCGTCCTGCTCAATGACCTGGGTGAGCTGCTGCTGTTGGCGTTGCAGCCAGGCCGCGCGTTCTGCCTCGTTAATTGCATGCAGGGCGGCTGCCTGAGGATGCTCCTGCAACGGCTTTGCCAATGCTTGCTGCTGGCTTTGCAACTGATCCTGCTGACCCAGCAGGTCTTTCATGCGTGAGGTAAGCACCGCGTATTGCTCGCGCAGCAGGCTGCGGCGTTCCTTGAGCTCTTCGACGGCCTTTTCGGCGCCGGCCTGTTCGCTTTCATCGTGTTCGGCCAGCCCCTGCAACAGCGCTTCGGGTTGGTGCCAAGGGTGCTCGATGCTGCCGCACACCGGGCAAGGCTGCTCGTCCTGCAACTGGTTGCGCAGCGCATCGACCCCGGCGCTGCGCGCCAGGCGCTGGCGCTCCAGCAGTTCGCGGGTGACGCTGAGGGTTTGTTCGGCGACTTTGAGCTGCTCGTTGACCGCACTGCCATCGGCGGCCAGTTGTTCGCGCTCTTGGCCGGCTTTATGCAACTGGTCAGTGATGCCTTGGCGTTGTTGCTCCAATTGCTGGTGGCTGGTCCACAGCCGCTCAAGTTCTTCGCTGGCACGCTGTTGCTTGCGGTTGTCTTGCAGCAGGCCGCCGAGCAATTGCAGCTGTTCGGTTACCGCCGAGACTTCGCAGTCGGCTTCGCGGTACAGCAGTTCCAGGGCGTTGCGCTGTTCGGCCAGTTGCTGTTCGGCGTCGCTGGCACGCCGGGTCAGGGCCGGCAGTTCCTGTTGCCCGTGGCGCCAGCGATTGGCGGTCAGGGTCAGTGACTTGAGCCGGCCTTGCCAGGCACTCCAGGCCTGGGTCAGGGGCGCCAGGGCACTGCTGTTGTCGAGCTGCGCGGTGATGTCGGCCAGGCGGTGTGCGACGTGTTGCTGTTGGGCGAGCAAACTGTCCAGTTGCTGCTGAGCCTGTTGGCAGTCGTGTTCATGTTGTTGCTGGCTGGCGCGGGTTTTGCTCAGCGCGTCGGCCTGATGACTCAGGGTGTTTTGGGTGTCGAAGGCGTGTTGCAGCCGGCTTCGTGACTCGCTGGCCTGTTGCTGGGCTGCAAGCAGTGTGGTGTGGGCCATGTCGCGGCTGGCTTGCAACTGCTGGTGGGCGGCGCTCAGTTCGCCGTGGCGGGCCTGTTGCCGGGCGATGTGCTGCGCCAACGGTGCCCGTTGCGCATCCAGGCTGGCGCGTCGGACAAAGCGATGGCGTTGCGGTGCGAGGCGCTCCAGTTGGCCGAGCTTGTCTCGCTCGCCGGCTTGATCCTGCCAGTCTTGCTCGGCGCAGGCCAGGCTGTGACGAGTGGCCTGGGTCTCTGCGCCCAGCCGTTGTAACTGGCCGAACCACTGCTGTTGCTGTTCCAGCTCGCGCAGGCGCTGCTGGTCGAGCTTGAGCTGCTGCTGGGCCAGGCTCAACTGCTCATCCAGCTCGGCACGGGCCTGGGCAGGCATGGGGGCCACGCCGCTGGCCAGCAGGTTGAGGTCTTCCAGCGCTTTTTTTGCGTCGCTGGCCTTGAGCCAGGCGCGCTTGCCCAGTTGGCTGTAAATGGCCGTATTGGTGAGTTTTTCCAGCAGTTCGCTGCGTTCTTTGTCGTCGGCTTTGAGAAAGGCGCTGAATTCGCTCTGGGCGAGCATCACGGCACGGGTGAACTGCTCGAAATTCAGGCCCAGGCGTTGTTCGACCAGTTGCTCGAACTCGCGTTTGCTCTGATTGCTGAGCACCTGCTCGCTGTCCAGATCAGTCAGGATCTGCCGGCTGGCCTGCAGTTTTTTGCTGGCATTGTCGCGGGCGCGATTGGTCTCCCAACGGGCACGGTAGCGGCGCTGATCAATGCCGATGAAGTCCACTTCGGCATAACCGCTGCCGGTCCCACGGCGCAGCAGGGTGCGCGGGTCGCTGGTGGTGATCTCACCGTCGATGTCCGGCACCTTGGACTGGCCGACCCGGCTCAGGCGTGGCACGGCGCCGAACAGTGCCAGGCACAAGGCGTCGAGCAGGGTGCTCTTGCCGGCTCCGGTCGGGCCGGTGATGGCGAACAATCCGGCGCTGGCCAGCGGTTCTGCGCTGAAGTCGACCTCGAACGGGCCGGCCAGCGATGCCAGGTTCTTCAGGCGGATGGCAAGAATCTTCATTGTTCGGCCTCCTGCTGCACTTCACGCAGCAGCGTGGCGAAATCATCGAGGGTCTGGTCGTCGACCTCATTACCGTAGTTGTCCTGCCAGGCCCGCCGGAACAGTTCATGGGGGGTGAGCTGTTCGAGGTCGATCAGCTCGCTGGCGGCAGCGTCTTCAGCGTCGCCGTTGCGCCCGGCATATTCGGCGGCGATGCGTACCAGGCGTACAGCCTTGCCTTGCAGTGCCGCCTCGATACGGTTGCGCAGGTCTGGCTGCGGCTGGTCGAGACGCACCCGGACCTCCAGCCATGGCTGGCGATGGGGTTCATCAAGCAAGTCGACCTGTGGCAGTGCGCCGAGCTGTACCAACAGGTCGTCGAGCAGCGCCGGACCGAGGCGTTGCAGGGGCACGGCACGTGGAATCAGCAGCGGTTCGACGCTCACCAGTTGTTCAGCCTCGCAGGTGATTTCCAGTATCTGGTGCTTGTAGCCAATCTCTGAGAATGACAGCGGAATCGGCGAGCCGCTGTAGCGGATGCGTGTCTCGCCGTTGACCTGCTGTGGCTTATGCAGGTGCCCAAGCGCCACGTAGGTGATTTCCGGGCCGAACAGGGCTGCTGGCAGGGCTTCGGCGTTGCCGATGATCAGGCTGCGTTCGGAGTCTTCGGACACACTGCCGCCGGCCATGTGCGCATGGCTGATGGCGATCAGTGCCTGGCCGGGCTCGCGTTTGCGTTGCGCGGCGTCGATCAGCAGGCGATGCACCTGGGCAATGCCGTGCAGGTAGTTATCGCCCGCCTGCGCGCCAGTGACTTCCGCCGGGCGCAGGAACGGCAACGCCAGGCACCAGCCCCGCACCGAGCCACTGGCATCGGGCAATGGCAGCAACAGGCGCTCGGCATCCAGGCTGCCGTCATCGAGCCACAGCACCCGCCCCAGCGCGTGGGTACGCAGGCGGCGCATCAACGGCGCGGGCAGTTCGATACGCGAGCCGGAGTCGTGGTTGCCGGCAATCATCACGATGGTCAGGTGTGGCTGCTGCTCATGGGCGTCGACGATGAATTCGTACAGGCGCTCCTGGGCACTGACCGGCGGGTTGACTGTATCGAAGATATCGCCAGCGATCAGCAGCACATCGGGTCGCCGCTCGGCCAGTCGGGCCAACAGCCAGCCCAGAAAAGCCTGATGCTCGAAATCGCGTTCCTGACCATGCAGGTGCTGACCCAAATGCCAGTCGGAGGTGTGAAACAGACGCATTGCATTACCTTGTGATTGAACCGCGCAGGACCCGCCGGGCAGCGCTCCTGCAAGGCCGTGAATTCATTTCGGATACAGCGGCGGCAGCCCGGCGTCTGCCGAGCTGTCTTGTATGTGCTCTACCGTCGGCAGGCTGCGGATCGCCCGCCACAACTCTTCACCGAGCCAGAACGGCCCGGCTTCGCTGTACAGCGCCCCGTTCAGACCGTCCAGCGCATCGGACAGCGGCACAAAGCGCGCGGCCATGTCGGCCAGGGTTTCGGGCTGTTGACGGGCCCAGGCGTCGAGCGCCTGGCGGGTACTTTGCGGGTCGTTGGCCAGGCAGGCACGCCTGAGGTCATCGAGCACCGTGCGCGGGCTGGGACCGGTCTGCGCGGCGCGCGCCACCGCCGGCAGGCCGCGGGCCCGCCACCAGAGCCACAGGCCCAGCAGGGTTGTGCAGGCGAAAAACAGCGTGCTCAGTTGCCAGATCCATAGCCATGGCGACAGCCCGTGCTCACCGGATACCGGGGTGTCGACTGCCAGCCCAGGGTTGACGCTGACCTGCAAGGTACGCGCCGGCAGGCTGGTGTGTTCGATATGGTCTTCGCGGGTGTTCCACCAGGTCACTTCCACCGCCGGCAGTTCCAGGCTGGCGGCCCGGCCCGGTACCAGCGCTTCGCTTTCTTTGCGGCTGCCAGTCAGGCCACGCTCACCTGGCTGATTGGTCAGTTGTGGCTGGTCCGGATAGCGGCGTACGCCCGGCAAGTCGGGGATCTGCAGGGGCGGCAATTGCGAAGCCGACAGGCCCTCGACCTTGAGGGTCAAGGTTCGGGTCAGTGAATCCCCGGCCTGGACGGTGGTGGTGTCCGGGTTCCAGCTTTCTTCGAGATTCACGCTGCTGGCCGGCAGCCATGGCTTATCGGCCGGCCACAACTCCGGGCGCGCCTTGACCTTGAGGCTGATTTCCGCCGAGCTGACCTGCAGCGCCTTGCCCGGTTGTGGCCCATAGGGGTTAGGCGCCTGTTGCTGGCCGGGGCTGGCCGCCGAGGGGCTCTGGGCCTGGGTGGCGCTGAACACCAGCGCCGGAATCTTCAGCAGCCCGCTTTGTTGCGGATAGATGGCGTAGCGGGTCTCGATCACCCCGTGGCGGATACCGTTGATGAGTTTCTCGTAGGTTCGTGAGTCACCGAGTTTCTCGATACGGGCTTCGGGCAGTTGCAGCGGGCTCAGGCTGCTGTCGTCGAACAGTGACACCGAGTGATAGATACGCAGGGTCAGCACCGCCTGGGCCTGTACATAGACGCTGTCCTGGTCGAGGCTGGCCTCGATGAACACCGGTGCCAGCTCGCTGCCCGGTTCCTGGGCATCGCCGGGCAATACCTGCAGCAAGACCGGTTGGGTGCGTGATTGGCCCAGTTGCACCGGTGGTATCTCGACGCTGCCGGTGTGGCGTGGCAACAGGGTGATCAGCCAGCGGGTATTGGCCTGGCTGTTGCCGTCCAGGGTGGTCAGGCTGTTGACCTGGCGGGTGTCACGCACTTCGAAGGCTTCGTCCAGCACGCTCAGGTCAGGTTTGCCGAACTGGGTGACGTCGTTGGTTTCCAGGGTCAGCTCGACCGTCTCACCGGCGACCAGCCGGGTGCGGTCGACCTGCGCGGTGAGTTCGGCGGCCTGGCTACACAGTGCGGTCATCCACAGCAGAAGGCCGGACAACAAAAGGGGGGCGCGGCTCATCGGCTGGTTTCCTGATGTTGCTGCTCATAACGGAATTTGCGTCGCAGCAGTTCGCCCGGATCATCGGGGATCTGCCGGAGCCAGTGCTCCAGCGACTGGCGCCGCTCGCCATCGAACGGCTCGTCGGGCAGGGCCACGGGCGGGCGAGTGGTGTTGTCGGCTTCGTCGATGGCATCGCTTGAGTTCATGTTACTCGCGTCGCGGGTCTGGCTCGGTGGCTCGTCTTGTTCGCTGTGCTGGGCCTGGCTTTGTTGCTGGCTGGTGTCAGCCTGCTGAGCGCTGTCAGTCGCTTCGTCCGGTGACGCCTGTTCTTCGCTTGGCGGCTGCTGCGGCTCGTCGGTTGCAGCGGGTTGCAGTTGATCCAGAGCCTGTTGGACAAGGCTCAGGTTGAACTGTGCGGCAGGAAAGTCAGGCTGGCGCTCCAGCGCCTGCTCATAGGCATCCAGCGCCGCTTCCAGCTCACCGCTCATGGCCAGGGCATTACCACGATTGTAGTGGTCGGCGGGCGTATCACCGCCAGCAAATTGTTGCGCCGCAGCGGCGTAGTCGCCGGCGGCGTAGAGCGCCGTGCCTTTCCAGCGCGGGTCAGTGAAGCGTTGCGCTGCTTCGTCAGGGCGCTTTTTTTGCATCAGCCGCTGACCCTGTTGATCGGCGCGCAACCACAAGTCCTGGAATTCAAACGCCATGGCGTTGTGCGGCAGCACACACAGCAGGGCCAGCACGAACAGCCAGCCCCGGCGTGCCGCACAGGCGGCCAGCAGTAGCAGTGGCAGGAGCAGCCAATAGCCTTGGTCAGCGCGGCTGTCCAGGCGCAGAACGCGGCCATCGCGATTGATTTGCTGCGGGCTGTCGAGCAGACCCAGGCTGCGCAGATCGTCAAGGCCAGGACGCGCCTGACGGTAGTTGCCCCCGACCTGTGCTGCGAAATCAGCGAGCCCCTGACTGTCGAGCCGGGCGACCATGATCGCGCCGTGTTCATCGCGTAACAGACCGCCATTCTCTTGGGTCACCGGTACGCCATCATTGCTACCCAGGCCAAGGATGCTCAGCGACGGGCTCTGGTTGCCCAGCCGCTGGCGGATGCCCTGACGTTCCTGTTCATTGAGTGCAGAGGTCATCAGCAGCACCCGGCCCTGGCCCAGGTCGGCTTGGCGCAGCAGCTCCAGAGCCTTGCCCAGCGCCAGGTCGGCGCGCTGCCCGGCGGCCGGCATGATCGACGGCTTGATGGCGTCGATCAGGTTGTAGCTGGTGGCCAGGTCGTCAGACAGTGGCACCAGCGTGTGGGCGCTGCCGGCGTACACGACGACCGCGGTCTGGGTATCGCTGCGCGCCTGCAACAGGTCGCGCAGTTTGCGCCGGGCCTGCTCCAGACGGCTGGGCGGGGTGTCGGTGGCGAGCATCTGCGGGGTGAGCTCAAGCACCACCACCAATGGATCAACCGGCTTCTGACCATGTTGTTCGATGCGTTGCCAACTGGGACCGATCAGGGCCAGTACGGCAAGCAGCCAGGCCAGACCCAGCACCACCCAGGGTTGTTTGCTGCCCCGGCCGTTACCGCCGTTGAGCAGTGCTGCGTGAAACGCGGGCGGTATCAGCAGTTGCCAGCGCCCGGCGCGTTTCTGGCGGTGCCAGAGCTTGTACAGCAACCAGACCAGCAAGGGGATGACCAGCAGCCACAGCGGGCGCAGCCAGTAAGGCCAGAATGCGCTCATTTGCGGGCTCCGGTCTTTTTAAGGCGCTGGCGCAGGGCGTTCAGTCGCTCGACTGCGGCCTGGCGCAGGCGCTCCAGTGCGTTGTCAGGCCAGAGCTCGACAATCACCCATAGCACACTGAGCAGCAGCGCCAGCGCCAGTGGCCAGGCATAGAGCGGCAGGGCCGGGCGGGCCTGGGTCGGTTGCTGGGCGACCGGCTCCAGAGCATCGAGGATGCTGCGGATGTTCTCCAGTTGGTCGCCGTCGCGGGCACGGAAATACTCGCCGCCGCTGAGCTCGGCGATACGCTTGAGTGTCGGCTCGTCGAGGTCCAGGCTCGGGTTGAGGCCCAAAAGGCTCTGGATGCCGGTGCTGTCCGGGTCCGCACCGATGCCGATCGGGTAGATCTTCACCCCCTCATCGGCCGCCAGTCGGGCAGCGGTCACCGGGTCGATCTGCCCGCCATTGTTGGCGCCATCAGTGACCAGAATCAGTACCCGGCTTTCGGCCGGCCGTTGGCGCAGGCGTTTCAAGGCCAGGCCAATGGCATCACCGATGGCGGTGTTCTTGCCGGCAATGCCGATCCGCGCTTCGTCCAGCCAGACCCGCACGGTTCGCCGGTCGAAGGTCAGGGGTGCCTGCACATAAGCCTGGCTGCCAAACAGGATCAGGCCGACCCGGTCGCCTTCACGGTGTTCAAGAAAGTCGCCGAGCATCTGCTGCACCAAGGCCAGACGGCTGAGCTCTTCACCCTGCCATTGCATGTCGGGGTAGTCCATGGAGCCAGAGACATCCACCGCGACCAGCAGGTCCCGGCCGCTGGCGGCAATCGGCAAGGGCTCGCCGAGCCATTGCGGGCGGGCACTGGCCAGCAACAGCAACAGCCAGATCACCAGCAACGGGCCGCGTTGCCGCCAGGCGGGCAGGTTGGCTCTGGCGCGGCGGCCTTTGAGGCCTTCAAGTTCACTGATGAAGCTGACCTTGAGCGCCGCCTCGCCGTTGTCGGCCACCGGCAGCAGCCAGCGCATCAGCCAAGGCAGCGGCAGCAGGGCGAAGATCCACGGCCAGGCGAACTCAAACATGTTTGCGGATCCAGGTTTCGACCGACTGGGTCAGGCCGTTGATCGCTTTATCGTCCAGTTTGCATTCGGGTTTGTAGGCGCCTTCGACCAACACCATCCAGCGCGTCAGGCCAGCGGCCGGGCAACGGTTGTCGAGAAACGCCAGCCATTTACGGCCATTGAGGGTGTGGCTCTGGCTGTACGGATAGTGGTTGCGACACAGGCGTTTGAGCAAACCGTTGATTTGCTGCAGCCAGGCACCGGCCGGCGCACCGTCATAGGGCTTGGCCAGGCTGGCCAGTTCTGCGAGTGCCGCCACCCGTACCGGGTCCAGCGGTTGCTCGGCGCGTGGCAACGGGTTACGCGCCCGCAGCAGCCGGTAGGCTCGCCATAATCCCCAGCCGGCCAAGGGCAACAGGGCGATCAGCAGCCACCAGCCCGGCGCGGGCGGCCACAGCCCCGGCGGCGCAGGTGCGATCAATGGCTGTAGCTGGTCCAGTAGGCTCATGGCTGCTTCACCGGGCGCTGGGCCTTGAGGAACTCACGCAACTGCTCGACCAGTTCGATCTGGGTACTCAAGGGCATCAGCAACACCCGCAGCTTTTGCGCCAGACGTTCCCAGCGTGCGCAGCGGGCTTCGCCCAGCGCCCGGTAGTTTTTGCGCAGTTCGACATTCAAGGTGTCGAGCTCGAGCTCGGCGCCTCGTTCGGCAAAGCGCAGCAGGCCGGCGGCAGGCAGGGCGCGGTCCAGCGGATCGGAGAGCGGCAGCAGGAGCAGGTCGCAGTGTCGCGACAACAGGCTCAGCTGCTGCTCGGCCGCATCGCTGAGCGCGCGCTCGTCACACAGTACGATCACCAGGCTGCCGGGGCGTAGCACTTCGCGGGCGCGGCGCAATGCGGTGCCGAACGCGTCGCGATCGGCGGCGATTTCGGTGTGCAGCGACTGGTTGACCCGCACCAGACGATTGAGCAGTTGCAGCAGGCTCTGCTTGCTGCGTCGCGGTTTGATTTCGTAGTGTTCCCGGTCACCGAACACCAGGCCGCCGACCCGGTCGTTGTGTTCCAGGGCGGCCCAGCCGATCAAGGCGGCCGCTTGCGCCGCCAGCACCGATTTGAAGGTCAGCCCTGAGCCGAAGAACAGCCGGCGGCTTTGCTCGACCATGATGAAAATCGGCCGTTCGCGCTCTTCGTGAAACAGCTTGGTATGTGGTTCCTGGGTGCGGGCGGTGACTCGCCAGTCGATGTTGCGCACATCGTCGCCGGCCTGGTAGACCCGCACCTGATCGAAGTCCACGCCACGCCCGCGCAACTTCGAATGGTGCAGGCCGATCAGCGGGCTGCGCCGGTTCGGCGTGGAGAACAGCTGCACCTCACGAACGCGATGGCGCATCTCGATCAGTTCGCGCAGGCTGACCCGGATGCCCGGTTGAGAAATCAGGTCTGCTGGCATGGCGTCAGGCGACGGCGACGACGTCGAGGATGCGCTGGGTCACCCGGTCCTGATCGATACCGGCCGCTTCGGCTTCGAACGACAGGATGATGCGGTGACGCAACACGTCAAACAGCACCGCCTGGATGTCTTCGGGGCTGACAAAGTCGCGCCCGGCCAGCCACGCGTGCGCCCGTGCGCAGCGGTCCAGGGCAATCGAGCCGCGCGGGCTGGCGCCGTAGCCGATCCACTCGGCCAGTTCCGGGTCGAACTTGGCGGGCGTGCGGGTGGCCATTACCAATTGCACCAGGTACTCCTCCACGGCATCGGCCATGTACAAGCCGAGGATTTCCTTGCGTGCGGCAAAGATCGCTTGCTGGCTGACCCGCCGCTCCGGCTTGGTTTCACCGTTCAAGGCCTCGCCGCGTGCCTGCTGGAGAATCTTGCGTTCTACGGCGGCGTCCGGGAAGCCGATCTTGACGTGCATCAGAAAACGGTCGAGCTGGGCCTCAGGCAGCGGGTAAGTGCCTTCCTGCTCGATAGGGTTCTGGGTGGCCATGACCAGAAACAGCGGCGACAGGTCGTAGGTGCTGCGCCCGACACTGACTTGACGCTCAGCCATGGCTTCGAGCAGGGCTGACTGGACCTTGGCCGGGGCGCGGTTGATTTCGTCGGCCAACACCAGGTTATGGAAGATCGGCCCCTGCTGGAACACGAAGCTGCCGGTTTCAGGGCGGTAGATTTCGGTGCCGGTGATGTCCGCCGGCAGCAGGTCAGGGGTGAACTGGATACGATGAAACTGGGCTTCGACCCCTTCGGCCAGTTCTTTGATGGCCTTGGTCTTGGCCAGCCCCGGCGCACCCTCGACCAGCATGTGGCCATCGGCGAGCAGAGCGATCAGCAGCCGGTCGACCAGCTTTTCCTGACCGAGGATCTGGGTTGAAAGAAAGCTGCGCAGCGCAATCAGCGCTTCACGATGTTCCATCGATGATGGTTCCTGGCAAGGTGGTACCGCTGTGCAATGGCGGCCCCGAGTGTCGCGAGTCAGGCCCTGCAAGTAGTCCGGTGAACCGGATACCGGGAGTCGGCCTGCAAAACAGAACCCTGGGCTGGGGGCGCTACTTTAATCTATCCGGACCCCTGACGACTAATGGCGGCGGGTATTTTTCGGCGGCTACCGCCTCAACTGGTTTGCAGTCGATAGAAACTGGCCGCGTTGTTCCATAGCACGCGCTGGGCTGCCGAGTCGCCGAGGGTCTCGAAGAGCATTTCAAGGTCGCGCAGCAGGGCGTCCGGTGTTGCGTTGATCAACGGCAGGCCGGTGCCGAGCATCAGCGCGCTGGGGTTGGCTGCATGGATGTCCTTGAGCATCCCGACGGAGGTGGCATTGAAGCCGCTCATGCCGCAGATCTTGACGTGCGCGCCCTGTTCGGCAAGGCGCAGCAGGGTCGGCAGACCGTTGCGGCTCAGTACCCGGTGGTCCAGGCACAGCGCTGGCAGCTGCGACAGGCAGTCTTCAAGGTCGGCCAGTTCGCGGGCGTCCACCGCCAGCTCGACATGCCAGCCCACATGGCGGTGTACCCGCCGCCCCATCGCGAGGATCTGCTCCTGCAATAGCGGCTCGCCGGTTTTAAGCGCCAGGCGCAGGCCGCGTACCCCGAAGCCGTTCAAGGTGTCGAGTTCGGCGTCGGCGACCGTGGCTGGCAGGCGGGTGACCCCGACGTAGCCAGGACCCAGCCAGCGCAGCGCGTCAAGCAGGTGGCCCTGGTGAAAGCCTTGGGCGGTGCTGGAAATTACCGCACCACCGGTAAACCCCAGTGGCGCGACACTGGCCTGGTAGTCGGCGACGGTGAAGGGGCCGGGCACCGGCCGGTTACAGACCTTGAGCGAATAGCGCGGGTTGAAAATATGGCAATGAGCGTCGAAACGTGGCGTGGTCATGGCGGCCTCCTGGGCGATGGCGCATGACTTTACCCGCTCAGCTCAGCTGATCTGGCTGACATATGTACCGACATTGTTGCTCAGAATAATGCGCAGGGTCTGGTCGATTTCGGCCAGGTCACTGACCTGACTGTCGTAGTGGATTTCATAGTGCCCATGGCCTTCAAGGCGCGCCGCATCGGCTGGCTCAAGCTCGATCAGCAGTCGAGCGGTTTCAAGGGTGATCTTCAGGCTGCTGACTTCCAGGCTTTTATCGTCGCCTATGCGGATCTCGACCTGATCCTCATCCGGGAAGCGGCCCAGCGAAAACAGATCGCCATTATCGCCGTGGCAGCAGAGCATGGCCATGTCGTCGTATTCGTCGTCGCAGGGATTGGCAATGAGGCAGAGGGTGTTGATCAGCATGTGAGATTCCTGGTCCGGGCTACTGGCGGGGCGCAATTGTGCCAGCACCTGATGAACTTTGCTGGTGCGGCGGGTTGGCGCCGGTCGGGTGGTTATCGTACCTGTTGGTCGATGACCGAATATGTCGCAGCCCTGTAAGCCGTTGCCGCGCTGCTGTCGTTAAGCTGGAAAAAGGCGATGAACGGTTGTGTGCTGGCGTGTTGCCGGTTCGTGGCTTTTTCTGACGTACTTCCGGAAATGGGCAACCGATTGTGTCGTTGCCCGAGGTTGTGTCTATTTCGCTCTACACTCGATCCTGTCGACGACCGGATCACGACAAGCTGCTCAGCCCTCTAAAAAAGCCAAAGCGGAGTATCATCGATGGCGTTCTTCACCGCAGCCAGCAAGGCCGACTTCCAGCATCAACTGCAAGCGGCCCTGGCGCAGCACATCAGCGATCAGGCCTTGCCACAAGTGGCCCTGTTCGCCGAGCAATTTTTCGGCATCATTTCTCTGGATGAACTGACTCAGCGCCGCCTGTCCGATCTGGCCGGTTGTACGCTGTCGGCCTGGCGACTGCTGGAACGCTTCGAACACGATACTCCGCAAGTACGCGTCTACAACCCTGACTACGAGCGCCATGGCTGGCAGTCGACCCATACCGTGGTCGAAGTGCTGCATCACGACCTGCCGTTCCTGGTCGACTCGGTACGCACCGAGCTCAATCGCCGCAGCTACAGCATCCATACCTTGCAGACCACTGTTCTGAGCGTACGCCGTGGTCCCCAGGGCGAACTGCTCGAACTGCTGCCCAAGGGCACCAGCGGCGAGGGCGTGCTGCAAGAGTCGCTGATGTACCTGGAAATCGACCGCTGCTCCAATGCCAGCGAGTTGAGTGCCCTGGCCCGTGAGCTGGAACAGGTGCTGGGAGAGGTGCGGGTGGCGGTTGAAGACTTCGAGCCGATGAAGGCCCGGGTCAACGATGTACTGGCGGCCATTGATGCCAGCCAATATGCCATCGACCCCGAGGAGAAAGCCGAGGTCAAGGTGTTCCTGCAGTGGCTGGTGGACAACCACTTCACTTTCCTGGGCTATGAAGAGTTCACGGTGCGCAGTGAAGCCGATGGCGGTCACATCGAATACGACCCCTCGTCCCTGCTGGGCCTGACCCGTTTGCTGCGTGCCGGGCTCAGTGACGAGGACCTGCATATCGAAGACTATGCGGTGAAATACCTGCAGGAGCCGACCCTGCTGTCGTTCGCCAAGGCCGCGCTGCCCAGCCGGGTGCACCGTCCGGCTTACCCGGACTACGTGTCGATCCGCCTGATCGATGCCTCGGGCAGCGTGGTCAAGGAATGCCGTTTCATGGGCCTGTACACCTCGTCGGTGTATGGCGAGAACGTGCATCGCATTCCTTACATTCGCCGCAAGGTCGCGGAAGTCGAGCGTCGCTCCGGCTTCGACGCCAAGGCGCACCTGGGCAAGGAGCTGGCCCAGGTCATCGAAGTGTTGCCGCGTGACGACCTGTTCCAGACCCCGGTGGACGAACTGTTCGGCACCGTGATGTCGATCGTCCAGATCCAGGAGCGCAACAAGATTCGGGTGTTCCTGCGCAAGGACCCGTACGGGCGTTTCTGCTACTGCCTGGCCTACGTGCCGCGTGACGTGTATTCCACCGAGGTGCGGCAGAAGATCCAGCAGGTGCTCATGGAGCGCTTGAAGGCCAGCGATTGCGAGTTCTGGACGTTCTTCTCCGAGTCGGTCCTGGCCCGCGTGCAACTGATCCTGCGGGTTGACCCGAAAGTCACGCTGGATATCGACCCGGTCCAACTGGAAAACGAAGTCATCCAGGCCTGTCGCTCGTGGAAAGACGATTATGCCAGCCTGGTCATCGAGAGCTTCGGCGAGGCCCACGGCACCAACGTTCTGGAAGACTTCCCGAAAGGCTTCCCTGCCGGCTATCGCGAGCGCTTTGCCGCGCATTCGGCAGTGGTCGACATGCAGCATGTGCTGAGCCTGTCGCAAGACAATCCGCTGGTGATGAGTTTCTATCAGCCACTGGCCGGGCGTCGTCAGCAATTGCATTGCAAGCTGTACCACGCCGATACCCCGCTGGCGCTGTCCGATGTCCTGCCGATCCTGGAGAACCTCGGCCTGCGGGTGCTGGGCGAGTTCCCTTATCGTTTGCAGCATGTCGATGGCCGTGAATTCTGGATTCATGACTTCGCGTTCACTTACGCTGAAGGTCTGGACCTGGATATCCAGCAGCTTAACGACGTGTTGCAGGATGCCTTCGTGCATATCGTGCGCGGCGACGCCGAGAACGATGCGTTCAACCGCCTGGTGCTGACGGCCGGCCTGCCATGGCGCGATGTGGCGCTGCTGCGGGCCTATGCCCGCTACCTGAAACAGATCCGCCTGGGCTTCGACCTGGGTTATATCGCCAGCACCCTGAACAACCACACCGATATCGCCCGTGAACTGACCCGGTTGTTCAAGACCCGCTTCTACCTGGCGCGCAAGCTGGGCTCGGACGATCTGGACGACAAGCAACTGCGCCTGGAGCAGGCGATTCTCACCGCGCTCGATGATGTTCAGGTTCTCAACGAAGACCGGATCCTGCGTCGTTACCTGGACCTGATCAAGGCCACGCTGCGTACCAACTTCTACCAGACCGACGCCAATGGTCAGAACAAGGGCTACTTCAGCTTCAAGTTCAACCCGCGCCTGATCCCCGAGCTGCCCAAGCCGGTGCCGAAGTTTGAGATCTTCGTTTACTCGCCGCGTGTCGAAGGCGTGCATCTGCGCTTCGGCAACGTGGCGCGTGGCGGCCTGCGCTGGTCGGACCGCGAAGAAGACTTCCGCACTGAAGTGCTGGGCCTGGTAAAAGCCCAGCAGGTGAAGAACTCGGTGATCGTGCCGGTCGGGGCCAAGGGCGGCTTCGTACCGCGTCGGCTGCCGACTTCCGGTGGTCGTGATGAAGTCCAGGCCGAGGCGATTGCCTGCTACCGGATTTTCATTTCCGGCCTGCTGGACATCACCGACAACCTCAAGGAAGGTGTGCTGGTGCCGCCGACCAATGTGGTGCGTCACGATGATGACGATCCGTACCTGGTGGTGGCGGCCGACAAGGGCACCGCGACGTTCTCCGACATCGCCAACGGCATCGCCATCGACTACGGCTTCTGGCTCGGTGACGCTTTCGCGTCGGGTGGTTCGGCAGGTTACGACCACAAGAAAATGGGCATCACCGCCAAGGGTGCCTGGGTGGGTGTCCAGCGCCACTTCCGTGAGCGTGACATCAACGTCCAGCAAGACAGCATCACCGTGATCGGCATCGGTGACATGGCTGGCGACGTGTTCGGCAACGGCTTGCTGATGTCTGACAAACTCAAGCTGGTCGCGGCCTTCAACCACCTTCATATCTTCATCGACCCCAATCCGGAGCCGGCCAGCAGCTTCGCCGAGCGTCAGCGGTTGTTCGACCTGCCGCGTTCGGCGTGGACCGATTACGATGCCAGCCTGATCTCTGCCGGTGGCGGCATCTTCCCGCGCAGCGCCAAGAGCATTGCGATCTCCGAGCAGATGAAAGAACGCTTCGATATCAAGGCTGACAAGCTGACGCCGACCGAGCTGATGCACGCTTTGCTCAAGGCGCCGGTCGACCTGCTGTGGAACGGCGGCATCGGCACCTACGTCAAATCCAGTGAAGAAAGCCACGCCGATGTTGGCGACAAGGCCAACGATGCGCTGCGGGTCAATGGTGATGAGCTGCGCTGCAAGGTGGTGGGCGAGGGTGGCAACCTGGGCATGACCCAGCTCGGCCGGGTCGAGTTCGGCCTGCATGGCGGCGCCACCAACACCGACTTCATCGATAACGCCGGTGGTGTGGACTGTTCCGACCACGAAGTGAACATCAAGATCCTGATCAACGAAGTGGTCCAGGCCGGCGACATGACCCAGAAGCAGCGCAACCAGCTGCTCGAAAGCATGACCGACGAAGTGGGTCATCTGGTGTTGGGCAACAACTACAAGCAGACCCAGGCACTGTCGCTGGCGGCGCGTCGGGCTTACGACCGGATTGCCGAATACAAGCGCCTGATGAACGATCTCGAAGCGCGCGGCAAGCTGGACCGGGTCATTGAGTTCCTGCCATCCGAAGAGCAGATCGCCGAACGGGTTGCCAGTGGTCATGGCCTGACCCGTGCCGAGCTGTCGGTGCTGATCTCCTACAGCAAGATCGACCTCAAGGAAGCGCTGCTTGAGTCCCGTGTGCCCGATGATGACTACCTGGCCCGGGATATGGAAACTGCGTTCCCGTCGTCGCTGGGTGCTGATTACTCGGCAGCGATGCGCGGCCACCGGCTCAAGCGCGAGATCGTCAGCACCCAGATTGCCAACGATCTGGTCAACCACATGGGCATCACCTTCGTACAGCGTCTGAAGGAGTCCACCGGCATGAGCGCGGCGGCGGTCGCCGGTGCCTATGTCATCGTGCGTGACATCTTCCACCTGCCGCACTGGTTCCGGCAGATCGAGGCGCTGGACTACAAGGTTCCGGCCGAGATCCAGCTGACCCTGATGGATGAACTGATGCGTCTGGGGCGTCGTGCCACGCGCTGGTTCCTGCGCAGCCGTCGCAATGAACTGGATGCCGGTCGTGACGTTGCGCACTTCGGTCCGCACATCGCGGCCCTGGGCCTGAAGCTCGACGAGCTGCTCGAAGGTCGCACCCGTTCGGTCTGGCAGGAACGCTACGAGGCTTACGTCGAGTCAGGCGTACCTGAGCTGCTGGCGAGGATGGTGGCAGGTACTACCCACCTGTATACCCTGCTGCCGATCATCGAAGCCTCTGACGTGACCGGCCACAACGCCGCTGACGTCGCCAAGACCTTCTTCGCCGTGGGCAGCGCCCTGGAAATCACCTGGTACTTGCAGCAAATCAGCAACCTGCCAGTGGAAAACAACTGGCAGGCACTGGCTCGCGAAGCGTTCCGTGATGATATCGACTGGCAGCAACGGGCGATCACTATCTCGGTTCTGCAGATGCAGGAGGCGCCGGAGGATATCGAAGAACGCCTGGCGTTGTGGCTGGAACAGCACGCGGCAATGGTCGAGCGCTGGCGCGCCATGCTGGTCGAACTGCGTGCCGCCAGCGGCACCGACTACGCCATGTACGCGGTTGCCAACCGCGAGCTGCTGGACCTGGCCCTGAGCGGGCAGGGCAGTACGGTTTGATGAGTTGATGTGATGAAAAAAACGCCTCGTGAGAGGCGTTTTTTTTTGGCTGCCAGCTGCCAGCTGCAAGCGGAAAGCGAGATTTGCTATGCCCGTTACTTTTGCTCTTCGAACCGAGATGGCACAGACGACGCCAATCGCGACTTGGGTGCCGGACGGAGGGAAGTTCGCCCGCAGGGCGAAACCTGCAGCTCAGTCACCGCGATGAAGGATTTTCCAGGGGTCTAAAAACCAATTCGCGGCTAAAGCCGCTCCTACAGAGTTACGCGGTCGTCCGCAATAAAAGAGCATAAAAAAACCCCGCACAAGGCGGGGTTTCTTTTTAACGCAGGTTTACACCATCAAGCCTGAACAACCGGAATGTTGGCGCTTGCCGCCGCTTCACGGAACTCGGCGATCTGGTCGAAGCTCAGGTAGCGGTAAACGTCGGCAGACATGCTGTCGATGTCTTTCGCGTAGGTCATGTACTCCTCGACGGTCGGCAGCTTGCCGAGAATCGAAGCGACCGCAGCCAGTTCGGCCGAGGACAGATACACGTTGGTCGCATCGCCCAGACGGTTCGGGAAGTTACGGGTCGAGGTGGAAACCACGGTCGAGCCGGTCTGTACCCGTGCCTGGTTACCCATGCACAGCGAGCAGCCTGGCATTTCCATGCGTGCACCGGCCTTGCCGTAGATGCCGTAGTAGCCTTCTTCGGTCAGTTGGTGAGCGTCCATCTTGGTCGGCGGCGACAGCCACAGACGGGTAGGAATGCCACCCTTGACCTTCTCGAGCAGCTTGCCGGCAGCGCGGAAGTGGCCGATGTTGGTCATGCACGAACCGATGAACACTTCGTCGATCTTCTCGCCCTGTACCGAAGACAGCAGGCGGGCATCGTCCGGGTCGTTCGGCGCGCAGAGGACAGGCTCTTTGACGTCGGCCAGGTCGATTTCGATGATCTCGGCGTACTCGGCGTCCGGGTCAGCCGCCAGCAGCACAGGATTGGCAATCCACGCTTCCATCGCCTGGGCACGGCGCTCCAGGGTACGTGGGTCACCGTAGCCTTCGCTGATCATCCAGCGCAGCAGGGTGACGTTGGATTGCAGGTATTCGGCGATCGGCTTCTCAGGCAGCTTGATCGAGCAACCGGCAGCCGAACGTTCGGCCGAGGCGTCGGACAGTTCGAATGCCTGCTCGACAGTCAGCTCGTCCAGGCCTTCGATTTCGAGGATGCGGCCGGAGAAGATGTTCTTCTTGCCTTTCTTCTCGACGGTCAGCAGGCCCTTCTGGATCGCGTAGTAAGGGATGGCGTGTACCAGGTCACGCAGGGTGATGCCCGGTTGCAGTTTGCCCTTGAAGCGCACCAGAACCGACTCAGGCATGTCCAGCGGCATGACGCCGGTGGCAGCGGCGAAGGCGACCAGGCCGGAACCGGCCGGGAACGAGATGCCGATCGGGAAGCGGGTGTGCGAGTCACCGCCGGTGCCGACGGTGTCAGGCAGCAGCATGCGGTTCAGCCAGCTGTGGATGATGCCGTCGCCAGGACGCAGGGACACGCCGCCACGGGTGCGGATGAAATCCGGCAGGGTGTGGTGGGTGGTGACGTCGATCGGCTTCGGATAAGCCGCGGTGTGGCAGAACGACTGCATGACCAGGTCGGCGGAGAAGCCCAGGCACGCCAGGTCTTTGAGCTCGTCGCGGGTCATCGGGCCAGTGGTGTCCTGGGAACCGACGGTGGTCATCTTCGGTTCGCAGTAGGTGCCAGGACGTACGCCTTTGCCTTCTGGCAGACCGCAGGCCTTGCCGACCATTTTCTGCGCCAGGGTGAAGCCCTTGCCAGTGTCGACCGGCGCTTCCGGCAGCTTGAACAGGTCGGTTGGACCCAGACCCAGTTCGGCGCGGGCTTTTTCGGTCAGGCCACGGCCAACGATCAGCGGAATACGACCACCGGCGCGGACTTCGTCCAGCAGCACAGGGGTTTTCAGTTCGAAGGTGGTCACCAGCTCGTCGCTGCCGTGACGGCGCACTTCACCTTTGTATGGGTAAACGTCGATGATGTCGCCCATGGCCAGGTCGGTGCAATCGAATTCGATTGGCAGAGCGCCGGCGTCTTCCATGGTGTTGTAGAAGATCGGAGCGATCTTGGTGCCGAAGCAGAAACCGCCAGCGCGCTTGTTCGGCACGTAAGGGATGTCGTCACCGAAGAACCACAGCACCGAGTTGGTTGCCGACTTACGCGACGAACCGGTACCGACCACGTCACCGACGTAGGCGACAGGGAAGCCTTTGGCTTTGACTTCTTCGATCTGCTTGAGTGGGCCGATGGCGCCTTGTTGCTCAGGCACGATGCCGTCACGGGCCATTTTCAGCATGGCCAGGGCGTGCAGCGGGATGTCAGGGCGTGACCAGGCGTCCGGGGCAGGGGACAGGTCGTCGGTGTTGGTTTCGCCCGGGACCTTGAACACCGCCAGGCTGTACTTCTCGGCGATGGCAGGCTTGTTGGTGAACCACTCACCGGCCGCCCAGGACTCAAGAACGGCCTTGGCGTGGACGTTGCCAGCCTTGGCTTTCTCGGATACGTCGTGGAAGGCGTCGAACATCAGCAGGGTGAACTTGAGCTGCTCGGCAGCCACTGCGCCCAGTTCGGCATCATCCAGCAGGTCGACCAGGGTGGCAATGTTGTAGCCGCCCTGCATGGTGCCCAGCAGTTCGGTGGCACGCTTGCGGTCGATCAGCGGGGAACTGGTTTCGCCCTTGACGATGGCAGACAGGAAACCGGCTTTGACGTAGGCCGCTTCGTCAACGCCTGGTGGAACGCGGTTGGTGAGCAGGTCAACGAGGACTTCTTCTTCGCCAGCCGGGGGATTCTTCAGCAGCTCGACCAGGCCTGCGGTTTGTTCGGCGTTAAGCGGCTGAGGCACGATGCCTTGGGCGGCACGCTCTTCGATGTGTTTACGGTAGGCTTCAAGCACAGTATTACCCTCATCAGTGGTCCCATCTTGGGGTGTCCGGGACGCTCATCCAGAAATCATCCGCACCCTGCGCGCCGATGCTTTTTGAGCACTTTGGCCAAGGGTAACGGCAATTCCTTACGAAGCTGTTTTCAAAGTTTTACGCCTGCAGACCGGCTGGGTGGGGCGGTCGGGCGGCCATTCGTGATGAGGGAATGGCCAGACGACACCGGGCTGCGGGAAAACTTGACTGTGCTCGTGACGCTTTGAAAACAGCTTCCGACGGACATTGCGCCTTTAAAAGGCACGGTGATTCTACGGCAAAACTTCGCCCAGTGTAAGTTAGGCCCTACATCTTGAGGGGTGACCCCTGTTAGACAAAGGGCTAACATGGCCGCTCGTTCCACCAGTCGTTGCCCGTCATGCCCGATCAGATCATCAAGACGCCCTGCGTCGGCCTTTGCTCCACCGTGTTCGGTGACCGGGTATGCCGGGGCTGCAAGCGCTTTCATCACGAGATCGTCAATTGGAACAGCTACGGCGAAGCCGAGAAGCGCGCCGTATGGCTGCGTCTTGAGCAGTTGCTGGTCCAGGTCATGACCGCCAAGCTCGAAGTCTTCGATGCTGACAAGCTGCGCTGGCAACTGACCCAGCGCAAGATCCGCTTTGTCGCCAATCAGTCCGAATATTGCTGGGCCTATCAACTGATTGCCCGCGGTGCACGGGTCATCACCAACGTTGAAGCCTACGGTTTCGTGCTGTTGCCGGAGTTCCGCTGCTGGACCCTGCCGGACCTGCGCGATGCCATCGACCGCGAGTTCTTTCTGTTGTCCGATGCTCATTACGAGCGCTACATCGCCCCGTCTTTTCTGCGCGACGCGCTCGGCGCCTGATTATTCTGATGCTCTCAGGTCTGGGCCAGCAACGCCTCCAGGTGCTCGACGATGGCTTCGGTCTTGAGCACCAGCACGTCACTTTCCAGCGCATCGAGCACCACCTCGGCGGTGTTGCCGATCAACGCGCCGGCAATGCCGGTGCGGGCTACGGTGCCGATCACCGTCACGGCGGCGCCGAGCCGATGCGCCAGATGCGGAATCTGCACATCGGCAGGGCCTTCGGTAATGTGCAGCCGTTCGTCGGCAATGTCGAAGCGCTGCTCAAAGTCGACGCATTGTTCGCGGTAGCGCGCTTGCAGGCTGCCGTCGCCCTGATTGGCCGGGTCGGCTGCTGACAAGGATGGCGCCGGGTATGAGCTGATGACGTGCAGCTCGCCTTTGGCCAGGCTGGCGATGGCGTAACCGTGGTCGACAATCGACTCGTGCAGGGCTTTGTGTGGCTCGTCTGCGTTGCCGACATCCACGGCGGCCAGCACCACCGCGCCGCTCCAGGGGCGCTCACTCTTGACCATCAGCACCGGGCTTGGGCAATAACGCAGCAGTTTCCAGTCATCGGGGGTGAGCAGGGCCTTTTTCAGCGGGTTGTCGGGCCAGTGGCGTTTGATCACCAGTCCGCAGCCTTCAGCCTGTTGCGCCTTGATGATGGTCTTGTAGGTCGACCCTTGCCAGTCCTGCTGGGCGCTGGCGGTGAACCCTTCGGCGTGCAGGTCGCGCATCAGCTCGTTGAGCTGCTGGGTATGCGGGTGCTTGCTGTCGCAGATCAGCACGTGCAGATGAGCCTGGGTGACCCCGGAAATCTGGCGGGCACGGTTGAGTGCCAGGTTATCGGGACGCTCGGGGTCGATCACCACCAGAATGCTACGGATCGATTGCATGAGGTTTTGCTCCTCAATCACGACGGTTCAAACACAACCACTGCCATGACTATAGTCCGCCTGTACCTGGCTGCGGGCTGGCGTGCATGAAACAGGCGCTCGTATAATGCCCGGCTTTGTCCCGTCGTCCTCGTGAGCCTATGTACCCGATCCCTGAAATCGAAGCGTTCCTGTTGTGTCGTACCCCTGATGCCTGGGTGCAGGCGGCCACGCGCAATCTGGATATCCTGCTGATCGATCACGCCAACAACGAGAAAAAGGCAGCGGGCGCTGCGTTTCAGTTCATGTTCCAGTACAACGACAAGTTTGACCTGCAGGCCAAGATGTCGCGCCTGGCCCGAGAAGAGCTGCGTCACTTCGAACAGGTCATCAGCCTGATCCGCAAACGCGGCATCCCCATGGCTAACGTCAGTTCGGCGCGCTATGCCGGCGCGTTGCGCAAGCTGGTGCGTAACCACAACCCCTATCGCCTGACCGATGCGCTGATTGTCGGCGGCATCGTCGAGGCGCGCTCCTGCGAGCGTTTT
This sequence comes from Pseudomonas sp. LJDD11, assembly GCF_024584215.1. Taxonomy (NCBI): domain Bacteria; kingdom Pseudomonadati; phylum Pseudomonadota; class Gammaproteobacteria; order Pseudomonadales; family Pseudomonadaceae; genus Pseudomonas; species Pseudomonas sp. LJDD11. The sequence goes on along the minus strand of NZ_JANJFL010000022.1, from coordinate 59,548 downwards.
GCGGCGCTGGTGCCGCATTTGGATGAGGAGCTCGGCAAGTTCTACGCCAGCCTGCTCAAATCCGAGGCGCGGCATTTTCAGGACTATCTGAAGTTGGCCTACCTGTACGGCGACAAGGACGATGTCGATGCCAAGATCGAAGAGGTCCGCCTGGCCGAAAAAGACCTGATTGAAAGCCCGGACGAAGATTTCCGTTTTCACAGCGGCGTGCCCGTCGCGGCCTGACTCGTCAGGCGCCCCCCCCCCCCCCACAGAACGACCGGCTGACAACCGGTCGTTTTTTTTCGGGCGTTGATAAGCAAGCTAACGAATAGTTTGACATTAGCTGCTCAGGCAGTAATATTTTGAAATAACTGCCTAGGCAGCTTTTAGGGTGATCCTTTGAAACATTTCTCGGCGGACAACTTCGATTCCAGTCTTATCGGCTTGCTGGTCGGGCGTACTAACGCTCTCAAAGACCGGATGCTCGACAAGTACCTGCTGCCTCATGACGTGACATTCGCGCAATACAAGGTGTTGATCATCATTGCCCAGTTCAGCTCTGACACACCGGTCGAGTTATGTCGGCACCTGTCGCTGGACAGCGGCTCAATGACCCGCATGCTCGACCGTCTGGAGCATAAGGGGCTGGTGGTGCGCAGTCGCTGCGCCAGCGACCGGCGTCAGGTACGGCTGGTGCTCAGTGACAAGGGCCAGCAATTGGCCGACCTGCTGCCGAGCATCGCCGCCGACGCGATGAATGACACCTTTGCGGCACTGGACAAGGACGAAGTCGACACCCTGCAGCGCATCCTCACCAAGCTGCTGGTGGCCGCCGATGACCACATCACCCTGACGCGCCTGAGTTTCAAGTCCGCCCCCGGACCGTGACCTGCCGCGCAACGCTCATGGTTTGCGCCAGAGCCCCCGGCCTTTAACTGTTTTGCTGACAAGGTAACCATCATGGCGACTCCCGCTGCTGAATCTTCATCCACTGCCACCACCAAGGATCAGGCTTCCGGCAAGCGTAAAGTGTTGCTGCTGGGGCTGGCGGCCCTGGTGGTCGCCGGCGGCCTGGGTGTCTGGGCCTGGCATGAACTCTATGGTCGTTGGCAGGAAAGCACCGACGATGCCTACGTCAACGGCAATGTGGTGTCCATTACTCCGCAGACCACCGGCACGGTGATCAGCATCGGCGCCGATGACGGTGACCTGGTGCGTGAAGGGCAGGTTCTGCTCAGCTTCGACCCCAGCGATGCCGAGGTCGGCCTGCAGAGCGCCGAGGCCAATCTGGCCCGCGTGGTACGTCAGGTGCGGGGACTGTACAGCAATGTCGATGGCATGAAGGCGCAACTGGCAGCCCAGCGTGCAGCGGTGCAGAAGGCCCAGGACAATTACAACCGGCGGCGCAGCTTGGCGAGCAGCGGGGCGATTTCTCAAGAAGAGCTGTCGCATGCCAAGGATGATCTGATCAGCGCGCAAAGTGCTCTGAACAACGTGCAGCAACAACTGGCCAGCAGCGTGGCGCTGGTCGACGATACGCACGTTTCTTCGCACCCTGACGTCAAGGCCGCCGCCGCGCAGTTGCGCCAGGCCTGGCTGGCCAATGCACGTACCACGCTGGTGGCGCCGGTCACCGGTTATGTGGCCAAGCGCAATGTGCAATTGGGCCAGCGTATTCAGCCCGGCACCGCAACGATGGCGGTGATTCCCCTCGACCAGCTATGGATTGATGCCAATTTCAAGGAAACCCAACTGGGCAAGATGCGTATCGGCCAGCCGGTGGAGATTCGCGCCGACCTGTACGGCAGCGACGTGACCTATAGCGGCACCATCGACAGCCTGGGCGCCGGTACCGGCAGTGCCTTCGCCTTGCTGCCGGCGCAGAACGCCACCGGCAACTGGATCAAGATCGTCCAGCGGGTGCCGGTGCGCATTCATATCAATCCTCAGGAACTGGCCGAACACCCGCTGCGCATTGGGCTGTCGACCACCGTTGAGGTCAACCTGCATGACCAGAACGGCCCGGTCCTGGCCCAGCAGCCGCCCAAGCAGCCGAGCTTCAGCACCCAGGTGTATGACCGGCAACTGGCCGATGCCGATGCGCGAATCGCCCAACTGATCCACGACAACAGCGCTGCGGCCAGCAAAGCCACCGCGCAGCGCTGATCGAAAGATCCCCATGCCCCGGCCAGCCGGCCGGGGCACCGTTCATGTGTCAAGGGATTCGCGATGAGTCAGAACGCTCCCGCTTCATTCACCCCGCCGAGTCTGTTGCTCAGTACCATCGGTCTGTCGCTGGCGACCTTCATGCAGGTGCTCGACACCACCATCGCCAACGTCGCGCTGCCGACCATTTCCGGCAACCTGGGGGTCAGCTCCGAACAAGGCACCTGGGTGATCACCTCGTTTGCGGTGAGCAACGCCATCGCCTTGCCGCTGACCGGCTGGCTGAGCCGACGGTTTGGCGAGGTCAAGCTGTTCATCTGGGCAACGTTGCTGTTCGTGCTGGCCTCGTTCTTGTGCGGTATCTCGCAGTCGATGCCCGAGCTGGTGGGCTTTCGGGTATTGCAGGGGGTGGTGGCCGGCCCGCTGTACCCGATGAGCCAGACCCTGCTGATTGCCATCTACCCGCCGGCCAGGCGCGGCATGGCCCTGGCGCTGCTGGCGATGGTCACGGTAGTGGCGCCGATTGCCGGACCCATTCTGGGCGGCTGGATCACCGACAGCTACAGCTGGCCGTGGATCTTCTTTATCAACATTCCTATCGGTTTGTTCGCCGCCTTTGTGGTCAAAACCCAGATGGCCAGGCGGCCGGTCAACACCAGCCGCCAGCCGATGGATTATGTCGGCCTGATTACCTTGATCATTGGTGTGGGCGCTTTGCAAGTGGTGCTCGACAAGGGCAACGACCTGGACTGGTTCGAGTCGGGCTTTATCGTCATTGGTTCATTGATCTCGCTGGTCGCCCTGGCGGTGTTCGTGATCTGGGAAATGACCGACCGCCACCCCATCGTCAACCTGCGGCTGTTTGCTTACCGCAACTTTCGCATCGGCACCCTGGTACTGGTGTGCGGCTATTCCGGGTTTTTCGGCATCAACCTGATCTTGCCGCAGTGGTTGCAGACCCAGATGGGGTATACCGCCACCTGGGCCGGCCTGGCCGTGGCGCCGATCGGCATCCTGCCTGTGTTGCTGTCACCGTTGGTGGGCAAATACGCGCATCGCTTCGACCTGCGTCTGCTGGCCGGGCTGGCGTTCCTTGCCATGGGGCTGTCGTGCTTCATGCGTGCCGGGTTCACCCACGAAGTGGATTTCCAGCACATTGCGCTGGTGCAGATGTTCATGGGTATTGGCGTGGCGTTGTTCTTCATGCCTACCTTAAGCATCCTGCTCTCGGACCTGCCGCCGCAGCAGATCGCCGATGGCTCGGGGCTGGCGACCTTCCTGCGCACCCTGGGCGGCAGCTTCGCCGCGTCGCTGACCACCTGGATCTGGATCCGCCGCGCTGATCAGCATCATGCGTACTTGAGCGAAAATATCAGCAACTACGACCCGGTCACCCGCCAGACCCTCGACAGCCTCGGCGGCGCCGGGCCACAGGCCTACGCGCAAATGGAACAGACCCTGAGCAGCCAGGCCTACATGATGTCCACCGTCGATTACTTCTACCTGCTGGCGTGGATCTTCATGGGCTTGATCCTGCTGGTCTGGTTCGCCAGACCGCCGTTCACTGCCAAGGCTGCGCCGCCAGGGGGCGGCGGGCACTAATCTTTCGACTTGCATCGTCGCGGCGTTAGTCGCGATGCATTCCAGAAGGTTGATGGTGCTTGATCGGCCGCCATGTTTCGTCCTGGCGGACGACCCCCTTTGTTTCGGCAAAGGGGGGAAACCATTGCGACAGGTTTGGCCCCGCCTTGGGGCGGGGTACCCTCATTCCAGCACCGCTTCGGGGGCCGCCACGAAGGGCCGTCCATGGCCCTTATTCCCCCTGCGCGGCGCTTGCATTCGGCCTGCACCAAACGTCGCGATCGTCGGCGCCTGCAAGACCTCATTTCAAGAGCAGCAGTGTCCGGCCTTAATTTGCCGTTGCCGTTGCTTTTGATCTTCGAGCCGAGCTGGCACAGACGACGCAAGTCGCGACTTGGGTGCAGGCCGAGGGTAGGCGTCGATTCGGGGGAGAAACCGACATGGATGTCGCTGCTCTTGATATGAAGGGCAGGTGCGCTGGGCAGGGATGCCCATGTCTCCGTACACCCGTCAACCATGTGTCCGGTCCATACACCAAGACAAAAGGAACTCGCCCAGCAGGGCGAAACCTGCAGCTCAGGCAACTCGATGAAGGATTTTCCATCGCTCTAAAGGCCAATTCGCGGCTAAAGCGGATCGCCGCCCGGCCGCTCCTACAAAACCTGGCCCCGCAGCTCATACCAGCCCAGAAACATATCCAGCGCCGACTCCACCACCTCGTGTTGTTTGTCGGCACTGAGCAGCGGCGCATTGAGGGTGATCTGCGGCCAGAAAGCGAACGACTTGAGCAGGGCATGGATCTGGGTAGCCGCGAACTCCGGCTCCAGCGGCTTCAGCCGCCCGTCCTGCTGGGCGGCACGAATCCACACCGTGAACGCCTCTTCACGCTCGTTGAGGCGATTGACCCAGGTCTGGGCGCGATCCGGTGAATGAATGGTGGCGCCAAACGCCACCCGCGCCAGATCCAGAAAGTGCGGGTCATTGAGGGTCGCCATCTTGCCCTTTAAAAGATCGCGCAACTGCTCGCGCAGGCCGCGCTCGCTGCTGTAGCTGGCGTCCGGTGCCGGTGCTGCGCAACTCCACAGGCGCCGGAGAATTTCGGCGAACAGTTCTTCCTTGCTCGGGAAGTGGTTGTAGACCGTACGCTTGGACACCTCCGCTCGCGCCGCGATCCGGTCCATACTCGTGACCTCGAAGCCCCGGTCGCGAAACTCGGCGATCGCCGCCAGGGTAATGGCTTCGCGTTTCTGGTCGGTGAGGCGTACGGGGGCGGTCATAGGTCGGCTTCAAACGTGCGTTTAGAGAAAATTACACTCGGCAGTTTACTTGTCTGCATCATTCCTGCAAGCTTAAAACTACACCGTGTAGTGTAATTGTCACGTGAAACCTGCTTCCAGGAGCCCGCGCATCATGGCCAAGACCCACCGAAACCCGGACGTCTCCAGCTTGCCCATTCTGTCTCGCGAACAGGGACGCTACCGCAACCATGCGCCGATGAAACCGCTCAGCCTGCTACGTACGCTGCGGGTGTTCTGGGATCAGGCGTTCAACAAACCGGCCGGCACCCGGCCTGCCGGGCAGATTCCGCTCCAGCCGCTGTCGCGCCAGCAACTGCTGGCGGCACCGGACAACAGTGTCTATCGGCTGGGTCACTCCACGGTGTTGCTGAAACTGCGCAACCAGTTCTGGCTCACCGACCCGGTGTTTGCCGACCGTGCCTCGCCCGTGCAATGGGCCGGCCCCGAACGCTTTCACCAGCCGCCGATCAGCCTGCAGGATCTGCCGCCGCTCAAGGCTGTGATCCTTTCGCACAACCATTACGACCACCTCGACCGCATGAGCATCAGGGCTCTGCAGGAAAAGACTGAGTATTTCCTGGCACCGTTAGGTGTGGGCGATACCCTGGTGGAGTGGGGGGTGCCGGCCAGCAAGGTTCGGCAACTGGACTGGTGGCAGTCCACGCAAGTGGCCGGCATCGAGTTCGTCGCCACGCCGTCGCAGCACTTTTCCGGGCGCAGTCTGTGGGATGGCAACCGCAGCCTGTGGTGTTCCTGGAGCATTCTCAACGGCGAGCAACGCATCTTCTTCAGTGGCGACAGTGGTTACTTCGAGGGTTTCAAACGCATCGGCGAGCAGTATGGGCCGTTCGATCTGACCCTGATGGAAACCGGCGCCTACAACGTCGAGTGGCCGATGGTGCACATGCAGCCCGAAGAAACCTTGCAGGCGCACAAGGACTTGCGCGGGCGCTGGCTGCTGCCGATCCATAACGGCACCTTTGATTTGTCGATGCACACCTGGCACGAGCCTTTCGACCGGATTCTGGCGCTGGCCTGGGAGAACAACGTCAACATCACCACCCCCATGATGGGCCAGCCGTTTTACCTGCAATACCCCAGTCGTGGTGATACCTGGTGGCTGGAAGTCGATGAGGCCGCGCAGCCCCAGGCACAAATGCCTGAGGCTTCGGCACGCAGTCAGGACTGTCGCGGACGATGCGTGGGACGTCGGCAGAGTGCCTGACACCCGTGCAGTCGTTGCCGGGGCTCAGGATGGGAAGAGTTGCTCCAGACAGGCCAGGCGTTTTTTCCACGAGCGCCGCGCCTCCAATGCCTGCTCCAGAGTCACCTCGACAAAGCGCGCCTTCTGGTTCGGTTGCATCTGGCCCACCAGGTCCAGGTCGGCGCTGATGACCGTGCCGATCATCGCGTAGCCGCCACCGGACACCGCATCGCGGTGCAGGATGATCGGTTCCAGCCCGGCCGGCACCTGGATCGACCCGATGGGGTAGCAGCTGTCGACAATGTTCGACGGATCGGAACCGGCGCCAAACGGTTGTTCGCGAGGCTCGAAGCTCAGTGCACTGCTGCCTTTGAAGCGATAACCGATACGGTCGGCTTCGGAGCCGACGGTCCAGGAGTCGGCAAAGAAATCTCTGGCGGCGGTTTTGCTCAGCCGGTGGTAATACAGGCCCGGTACCACGCGCAGCACCACTTCACCGCCCAAGGTCTGGCGCAGCGCCATGGGCAAGCTGGCGCCAGGTCGGCCCTTGCCGTGCTCCGCACCCAGTGGCAGGCGGTCGCCAGCCATCAGGCAACGCCCGGCGAAACCGCCCAGTGCGCCCAGGGTATAGGTGGCGCGGCTGCCCAGCACCACCGGCACATCGATGCCACCTGAAACCGCCAGGTAAGCCCGTGCGCCGGCGGTGGGAAAGTCGAAACGCAGCACCTGACCGGCCTTGACCGCAAAAGCGGTATCGGGATGCATGGGCTGGCCATCAAGACGCGGCATCATCTGCGCGCCACACACCGCCACCAATGCATCGCGCTCGAATTGCAGTTCCGGTCCGACCAGGGTGCACTCCAGCCCGGCGCTATTGGCCGGGTTGCCGACCAGCCGGTTGGCAGCGCTCAGGGCATACTGGTCCAATGCGCCGGAGGGCGGGATACCCAAATGGTAGTAACCCTCGCGGCCGAGGTCTTGCACGGAAGTGGCCAGGCCGGGTTTGAGGACCTTGATCATGCCTGCACCTCCAGCAGCGTCTGTGGGTAGCCGGTCGGGTCGGCGAGAAAGGCGTCCAGTGAAAACTCCACCGGGCGAATACGCAGATCGAAATGCCCGGCCTCGACATCGGCCACCGCCTGATCGTAGGTCTGCCGGTCAATGGGTTTGAACTGCACGATGTCACCGGGGCGGAAGAACACCATGTGCTCTTGCAAGTACGGCAATTGCTGTTGTGGATCGTAGATCGGCGCCGGGGTCACGCCAAACATCTGGTAACCGCCCGCCCCGCGCACCGAATAAATGCAGGCAAAGCAGCCGCCGTGACCAAGGGTCAGTTTCGGTGTGTCGGTGCGGGGGCGCAGGTACTTGGGCACCTGGAGCTGGCGTTGGCGTTCAACCATCTGGAACATGAACGGCAGACCGGCGACGAAGCCGACCATCGAGACGAACCAGGGCGCGCCGCTGTGGGCCGCGATAAACGCCTCGGTATCGGCCAGGTTGTTGATGCGTGCCGCGTACTCAAGGTCGGTGGCATCCGGGTCCTGGTGGCGGTCACGAAAGCGCATCAGCGTTTCATGGGTCCACGGGTCGTTGTACAGCACCGGAATTTCGATGATTCGCGTGTGCAGACTGCGCTCGGCCACGGCACCGGCTTCGGCACCTTTGACGGCGTCGAGCAGGGTGTGTGGGGCAATCCGGTCCGGGTCGAAGCGGATCTGAAACGAGGCGTTGGCCAGACAGACGTCGAGTACGCCGTCCAGCTCCAGACGTTCCACCGCACGGGTAATTGCCATGCCCTTGAAAAACGCTTCGAGCGACATGCTCTCGCTGACTTCCGCAAACAGGTGCTCGTCGGCACCAAAGCTATAGCGGATCGGTTGGTCCATGCATGTTCCTCCTGGAATGATTGAGCGCAAGGTCGCTTGCCAGATCTGGATATCTGCCAGCGTGCCGGTTCAGCGCGGTGATCTTACCTGTATGCCTGCCTCATCGAGCATCTGCCGGATGGCTTCAGCCAGGTCCAGCGCGCCGGGCGTATCGCTGTGCAGGCAGACCGAATCAAACGAAACCGCCAGGTCTTGACCTTCGACGGTGCGCACCAGACCTTGCTGGCAGGCGCGCAGCACCCGTGCGGCAACCACCGCCGGATCAAACGCACGCACGTTGCGGGTGAATACGATCGAGCCGCTCAGATCATATTCTCGGTCGGCATAGAATTCGCGCACCACTGGCTGGCCGAGCTCTTGCGCGACCCGATGAATCACCGAGCCGGGCAGGCAATACAGCAGCAATTGAGGTTCGAGGCGCTGCAGGTTTTCGACCAACAACCGTGCGGCCTCCTCGTCGCGGGCCAGGTGCATGAACAGCGCGCCATGCGGCTTTATGTGCTGCAGGCCGACGCCCTGAGCGCGGGCGATTTCCCGCAGTGCGCCCAACTGATAGAGCATGTCGTCGACCAGTTCCTGAGCCGGGGCATTGATGTGGCGGCGGCCGAAACCCACCAGGTCTCTGAAGCCCGGATGGGCGCCGATGCCCACGCCGAGGCTTTTCGCCCGCTCGACCGTACGGCGCATGGTGCCGGGGTCGCCAGCGTGAAAACCGGTGGCGATATTGGCGGAACTGATCAGTGCCATGAGTTCGTTATCGACCCCATCGCCAATGGTCCACGGGCCGAAGCTCTCACCCATGTCCGAATTGAAGTCCACTGACTGCATACAAATTGCTCCCTGTCCTTGTGAGTGCATGACTGGCACGTTAGATTTTGCAGCGCCCCCTTGGGAAGATTTATTAATAGAGGGGGTGTCATCTGAAAAACAGATAGCTAATGCCGGGAGGCTGAATGTCTCTGACCTTGCGCCAGGTGCGTTACTTCGTCGCTACCGCAGAAATCGGGCAGATTTCCCAGGCCGCCATACACTTGAATATTTCCCAGTCGGCGGTCACCACGGCGATCAAGGAACTGGAAAGCATGCTCGGCACCTTGCTGTTCCAGCGCTCGGCCCAGGGCATGAGCCTGACCGACGCCGGCCGGCACTTTCTCAATCATGCCTACGTGATTCTGCGCAGTGTCGATGATGCGTTGAGCAGCCCGATGCCCAATGCCTGTGCCAAGGGGGTGTTGAATCTGGCTGCCAGTTACACGGTGATCGGTTATTTTCTGCCCCACCACCTGCAACGACTGGAACAGCTGCACCCGGCCGTACAAATCAAAGTGCATGAGCGCGAGCGTCAAGCCATCGAACACGGGCTGCTCGACGGCTGTTTCGACATGGCTGTGGTGCTGACCGCCAACCTTACGCACCCCGATATCGTTTCCGAAACGCTGTTCAACTCCGAGCGCCGACTGTGGGTGCCGAGCCGTCATCGGTTGTGCGAGCAGCCGCTGGTGAGCCTGGCTGATATCGCCCGCGAGCCGTTTATCTTGCTGACCGTCGATGAGGCTGAAGAGAGTGCCATGCGTTATTGGCGCCAGGCCCGGCAACAACCCGATGTGCGGGTGCGGACCAGCTCAGTGGAGGCGGTGCGCAGCATGGTCGCCAATGGCAGCGGGGTGGCGATTCTCTCGGACCTGGTGCACCGCCCATGGTCGCTGGAGGGCAAGCGCATCGAGACCCGGACGGTCAGCGACGGGGTGCCGCCGATGAGTGTCGGCCTGGCCTGGCACCGCGAACGGGAGTTGAGCCCGGTGATGCAGGTGGTGCGCACGTATTTCAATGAGGCGTTTCTGGCTCCGCAGAGTATGGCGGTGCGGCGCTAACAGGCTGTTGAAAAACTACCTGCTGGCTGGGCGCCGACGGCGCTACGCGCGCCATTGCTGCGTTAAAAACAGGCTGGAACGCCAGCCCGGTCAAATGCTCATTTACAACCCGTAAACTGCGCTTGCTCGCCTGTTTTTGCCTTGCACTGGCTGCCGCGCCTACGTTTTTCAACGGCCTTCCAGATTATTCGCTGACGTTACCCGAAGGCGTGCCGAACAGCGCGGTCCAGTAGATGCCGGCATCGCTTTTCGGATCGGCGGCGTAGGCCGCGCCGACTTCGCGATAAGCCGGATTCATCAGGGTTGCGCAATGGCCGGGGCTGGCCAACCAGCCGTCGACCACCTTGCGTGCATTATCCTGGCCTGCGGCGATGTTTTCTCCCACTTGCTGGGCCTGATAGCCCGCCAGCTCGACCCGGTCGCCCGGGGTATCGCCATTACGGCCTTTGTGATCGAAAAAATTATTGTTGGCCATGGCGCGGCTATGGCCCTCTGCGGCACCGGCCAGGCTGGCATTCCAGGCCAGCGGCTGGGCTGCATCGAAGGCCTGGGTACCGCACTGGCGGGGCTGGCTGCGAGCGGTGTTGACGAAGCTCAACAAGGCCTGTCCTTCACTCTGCCAGTCGCGCAACCGTGCGGTCAGCAGTGGCCGAGCCAGAACAATGCGCCAGTCGCGACCTTCACGGCTCACGCCTATATCGACAAACTGTGGATCAAGTACCACCTGGCAGAAACTCTCGCGCACCGCCTGCATGGCGGCATCGGCATCCCGCGGGCCGGACAGGGTGATGGCCTGCACGGTGACCATCGGGTAAGAGGCGCGGGTCATGGCTTGCTGCAGATCGCTGGTGTTGCTCACCGGCATGATCAGACGCGGGTCGGCCGCCAGCGGCGGTAGCTCGGCCGAGGCCTGATTACCACAAGGCTGAACCTGGCTGCGGTAGCTGTTGATCGCCTCCAGCAGGCGGGTTTCTTCGCCGGCGTTGGCCATGGCGCTGAACGACAGGCTCAAAGACAACGCCGCAAGCGGCACTACAGTGGATATCAAGCGCATGACGTTCTCCATTCAGCACACTGCACATGATGCGCGATTTGCGTGGCGGGAGCGACCCGTCTGGCTTGTGCTTCGCGTTATCATCACCGCCTCTGACAACGGATGATGCCATGCTGCTCCCGGATCTTAATCTTTTGATCGCACTTGATGCCTTGCTCGAAGAGGGCAGCGTGGTCGGCGCGGCGCGGCGCATGCACCTGAGCCCGGCGGCGATGAGCCGTACCCTGACGCGCATTCGCGAGGCGCTGGGCGATCCGGTGCTGGTGCGCGCCGGCCGTGGGCTGGTGCCCACGCCCAGGGCGCTGGCCTTGCAAGCCCAGGTCCGCGAACTGGTCGAACAGGCGGCGCAAGTGTTCCAGGCCCGCGACGAGGTCGACATGAGCACTCTGGAGCGCTGCTTCAACGTGCGCTCGAACGACGTATTTTTCGGTTCGTTCGGTGCCCGCCTGATGGATGCCCTGCGTGAAGACGCGCCAGGCTGCACCTTGCGCTTTGTGCCCGAGGGGGCCGATGACGACGATGCCTTGAGGGAAGGGCGTATCGATCTGTATATCGCCTCACGGCGTAACTTCGGTCCCGAAATCAAGGTTCAGAACCTGTTCACTTCGAGGTTTTGCGGCCTGGCGCGCGAAGAGCATCCGATCTTTGCAGGTTCTATTACCCCGCAAAGCCTGGCTGCCTACGACCATGTCAGCGTGTCACGCCGCGGCCGTGCCCGTGGTCCGATCGATACGGCCCTGGCGGCGTTGGGCCTGCAACGGCGGGTGGCATTGATCACCCCGCATTTTCACTCGGCGATCTTTGGTATTGCTGACTCCGACCTGTTGTTGCCGTTGCCGGAGCCGGTGATCTGGGGCCTGCAAACCATGGGCTTGCGCATGCGCGCCTTCGAACTGCCGCTGGAGCTGGAACAAGTGGTGGTCATCCAGGCCTGGCATCCACGGTTCGATAAAGACCCGGCCCATCGTTGGCTGCGCCAGACGTTGAAGCGGATCTGTTCGGGGTATCAGGGCAAGCCGGTAGCCGCTGCGGGAAATATAGAAGCGACTGGTTCTGCGGGGTAATGCCGATCAGTTTAGGGAACAGGCTCCCGGTTGCCGTTGCCGTTGCCGTTGCCGTTGCCGTTGCCGTTGATCTTTGAGCCGAGATGGCACAGACGCCGCCGAACCCGACGATTGGCGCTGGCCGAATGGAGGCGCCGCAGAATTGGGTGCGAGGCATGGATGCCGAGCAAGCGCCGCTGTGCCAGGACGGCACATCGGCGCGTGCCGGTTCTGCGGTGTCGGAATGAGGGAATCCCGTCCCGAAGGGCGGGACCAAGACCGGAGCAAGCGGGCGAAACCTGCAGTTCAAGCAACACGATGAAGGATTTTCCATCGCCCGAAGGCGCGCCGCGTGCAAACCTGATTGCTCTGGCAACCGGTTTTAACCAAGATCCGCCCGCCAGGGTTTAAGCCACAGTGCCATACCCGACAGCAACAAAAATCCATACAAGGTACTGAGCCCCAGTTGCAGCGGCACCGACTGCAAGGGATGTAACACCAGCGCCGCAACGCCCATCGCCAGCGCTGCCAGCGGCCAGTGGCTGCGCCATGGCGCGACCTGGCCAAGCCCCTGACGGCGTAACAGCAAGATTCCGGTCAGCAGTGCGCCGCCCAAGGCAGCCAAAGCAATTCCCTCAACGCCCAACCACCACGGCAACAGCCCCAGCAGCAGCGCGTTGCACAGGCTGCCGGCCAACTCGCAACCGAGCGGCAGACGGGTATCGCCGCCTGCGTAGGCATAGCGCGCCAGCAAGGCATTCCAGGCGTTGAACAACAGCGGCGTGGCAAACCAGGCCAGTAGTTCCGGTAATGGCGCCGCGTGGGTCTGTTGCGGCAGCAACAACACCACCAGCGCGCCGGCTGCGCCGATCAACCCGGCCACGGCCGGCAAGGTCAGCAAGGTGGCGCTGGCCAGCCCGCGGCGCAGCAGCGCCAGGCGTTGTTGACCGGCGCTGCCACTCATCAACCCCAGCAGCACCTGGTTCAGGCTCATCAGCGCAATCAACGGCAGGTTGATCAACTTGCGCGCCAGGTTGATCCAGGTCACTGCACCTTCGCCCAGCAGCGAGGCGACCATTCGCTCCAGTAACGCCAGGCCCTGACTGGCCAGGTTGCTGCCCAGCAACGGCCCCATCCGTTGCAGTAACTCGCGCAGTGCGCCGGGCTCTGCGTCGCCGCGCCACGGTCGCCAGCCCAGGCGATACAGGCTGGGCAGCAACACCCCGGGCATCAGCAGACTGCCCAGCAGGCAGGCGCCCGCCACGCCATCAGGCGTTGCCGCCTGGCCCATGATCGCCAGATACACCACCGGCGGCAGGTTGAACAACAGCGAACCCAGCCCGGCCAGGACAAACCTTGCGCTGGCCTGCAACGGCACGCACAGCAATCCATGCAGGACAAAACCCGGTGCGCACCAGGCCAGCCAGTGCAGGCTGCCGGCTGCCTGGTCATAGGCTCCGGTGTCCAGGCCCGGCCCGATCAAACGTACCCACAACCCGGCGCCCAGACTCAGCAAGCCACTCAGTAGCAACGCGGCCAGCAGCAGGTGGGTAGTCAGCGCTGCCAGCCAACGGTGTTGCCGCTGGTCGTCACGCTGTTGATAGAGCGGCAGGGCGGCGGCGCTGAGCAAGCCGCCGGCCAGTGACATGCGCAGGGCTTCGGGCAGGAACATCGACACCAGAAATGCATCGCTCTGGCTGCCAGCCCCCCAAGCCGCCACCAGCAGCCACTCGCGGGCAAAACCTGCCGCCAGGCCGGTCAGGGTGGCCAGGGTCAGCCACAGGGTCGAACCGAGCATTGCGGTGGGTCAGTGGAACAAGGTGAACAGGCCTTTGCCGCCCACCTTGTAATTGAGGTTGCGGGCGCGCTCGCCTTTGATCTCGGCATTCGGCCCGCTGACGATGGCATAGGGCGGGATCGGTTTGGAGACCACGCTGGCCCCGCCCACCACCGCGCCTTCCCCGATGTCAGCGCCGAACGACAGCAGTGCGCGGCTGCAGATCCAGGCGTAGTCGCCAATCCATACCGGCCCGCCGACTGCCCAGAACTCCGGCTCTTTCAGGTCATGACCGCCGGCGATGATCAGCACATGAGAGGCGATGGTGACGTGGTCACCGATGATCAGCCCGCCGCGGGCATCCAACTGACAGTGCCAGCCCACGGTGCTGTCATTACCGATGCGCAAGCTGTCCACGCCGAGAATTTCGGTGTTGCGCCACACGGTGGAGCCCTTGCCGATCTTGGCGCCACCCAGGCGCAACCAGGCCAAGCGCAGATGATGGCTGGGCAGCTTGCAGATGAGCATGTTGTAGAGCTGCTCCCAGACCCGCAGCATGCGGTCGCGCAGGGTCGGCCAGTTGATGCCGTACAGCGGAATCAATGCGCCGTGCATCTCACTGGCCAGCAGGCGATAGAACCGCCGTGCCAACGGATGCTCGATGCGCGGCTCGATATTCAGGTAGCAGATGAACGACAGCGTGGTGTCTTTGACCTGGGTCTCGAAACACACCTCGTTGGCCAGCATCCATTCATAAGCCGCTTGCAGATCATCAAGGCTGACGCCCATTTTCTCGGCGTATTCGGGCAGGGCCTGTCGCAGATTGTGCGAGTGCATCAGGCGATGTTTCATGGGCGCTCTCCCTGTTCGGGTCTGGCAACGTGGGATTTGAATGAGGCGATGGCCTGTTGGTGCAGGCGCCGGTTCTCGTGCAGGCTGATGCCGACGAACAGCCAGAACAGCGCACTCAGGACCGGTGTGAAGCTGAAATAGTGGTCGAACAGGCCGCTGAACAGCGCCGCCAGCACGCCGCAGGTGGTGCCCAGCGCAATGCAGTTGTCAGCGGTCAGCACGATAGGGCCCTTGGCCGGCCGCACCTGCTTCCACCAGCTTGTGGTGATGGCAATGAACAGCAGCATGCCCGGCAGGCCGAGTTTGTAGACGAAGTTCAGCCACAGGTTGGAAATCCCGAATTCGGTGTAGTTGAGTACCGGCGGGTCGACCTTGAAGCCGATGCCGAACGGAAACATGGCCACGGCATCAGGGAAGTGGCTGTACTCCAGAAAACGGATCGCGGTACTGACGTCATCGTCGGAGAACAGGCTCATGATCCGGTCTTGCAGCGGTGGATAGAGCAGCAGCAATGCAGTGCCGGCAAACACCCCGCCGAGCAGGATGCGCCCCAGGTGCGGGATGCGTCGGCGGGCCATCCACAGCATCACCGCGACCAGGCTGATCAACGCCCCCCGCGAGCCGGTCAGCAGCAGCCCGATCACGCCGAGTACGGCAACGGCGAGGGCGATGCTGCGCGGGCCGCCGCTGCGGCTCAGGCCGTAGCAGAACGCCAGCGGCAACAGCATTGCCAGAGCGCCGCCGGCCACGTTAGGGTGCATCCAGGGTGAGCCCATCCGGTCAGCCAGCGCCAACAGGCTGCTATTGAGTACATCCACGCCGCTGTAGCCCAGTACGCCGAGGATCGGGATCATCGCTGTGGCACTGCGCTCGGCAAGAAACACCGGAATCGACATCAGCAACATCGCCAGGGTGCCGAGCATCAGGCACATGATCAGTTGCTCCAGAGTCTGGCGCTCGAGCAGCAGCCGCGGCACCAGAAACAGGATCGACAGATTGAACAGCCAGCGCACCCAGTTGATCGGCCCATTGCCCTCGGCCACCACTGAAACCTGACCGACCAGAAACGGAAAGGCGCTGAACAGCATCAGCATCAGCAGCAGCCGCTCAGTGCGCTGCATGGGCGGGCGCTTGGGCTGGTCGAAGAACATCGCCTGCAACAGGTAGCTGGCCCAGGTCAGCATGATCATCGCTTCGGAAACCGTGGTCCGCACGCCGATCTGGATGGTGGAGTAGGGGATGAAAGTGCCCAGCACACAAAACAGCAGCAGGCCCAGGGTCGGGCGGCGGATCACCGTGACGACCGAGGCCAGCCCGGCCAGCACCAACAGCACCATCTGCACCGGTGCCAGCCAGATCAGCAGACCGATGAATAGCGCCAGGATCAGCCCGACGGGCAGGGCAATGGGCATTAGCGCAACTCCTCCAGGGCCGCGTGAATCCGCTGCCTGAATGCCTCGCGGCCATAGCGCCCAGCCCAGTCCTTGAGCGGCTGCGAGTCTTCGCTGGCGGCACTGGCGAGCACGCCCATCAGCCGAATCAGTGCGTCAGAGTCAGCGGGCGCAAAGCGCGGGCTGTCGGGCGGAGTGATTTCATCCAGCGAACTGCCGCTGGCCACCGCCACCGGCGTGCCGACCCTCAGCGCCTCGATCACCGGCAGGCCGAAGCCTTCAGCCCGCGATGGGTGCCACAGGCGTTCGGCCTGCTGATACACGGCATGCAACTGGTCGTCACCAATCCCGCGCAGCACATGCAGGCCGGCCAGGCTGCGCTGATTGGGATGCAGGGCGTCATCACCGCCGACCAGCACCAGCTCGGGGATGTTCGGGTAGCGCCGCCGGGCGGTCTGCCAGGCTTCGACAAACCAGGCCATATTCTTGCGCGGCTCGCGGGTACCGACGCATAGCCAATAGCGCTCGGGTAACTGCAAGGCGCTGATATCTGCCGGCTCCCCGGCAAAACCCTCAACCAGGTGCGGCAATACCCGCAGCTTGCCTGCCACCCATGGGAACAATCGCAGGGTCTCGTTGGCGGTGTACTGCGACGGCACCCAGACCTGATCGGCAACCTTTAATGAGTGGATGATCGAAAGCCGGTCGGTGAACCGGTAGACCCGCGCCTTCAGTTGTGAGCCGTGGTGGTTGTTCTCGGTTAACTGGAACAGGTCGTGCAATTGCAGCACATACTTCAAGCCTGGCGGCTTGCGGCCCAGCGGCAGGCCCATGTTGATATTGGCGACATACAACTGCACCTCAGCGTCGCGCAGCGCGCCAGGCAGAAACAGCCCTTCGAACTTGAACCGCTCAGGCAGGCGATGCACCGAGTCGATTGGCGTTGACCAGCGCGGCGCATGCAGGCGCCGACGCACCGGGTGGTCGCTTGGCGCCACGCCGAACAGTTGCAGGCTGGAGCCGGGATGGCTGCGCAGCGCATCTTCCAGAGCGAAATTCTGGCGGCCGATGCCGCTGACGGGATAACCCGCAGCGGCGCGATAATCGAGTCCTATACGCATGGGCGCACTCCTGGCGTCGGGGGCGTAAGCCGGGTGTAAATCCCTTCGAGCTGGGCTGCTGAAACCGACCAGTCGTGCCGCGAGCGCACATAGTCGCGGCCGGCCTCGCCGATCTGTGCCAGGCGCAGCGGCGTGTCGAGGTAGTCGGCGATCAGTTGCGCCAGCATTTGGGGGTCTTCACTGCCCAGATAATGTTCCTGGTGCCTGACCGCCAGGCCCGAGACACCTTGGGCAGTGGTCACCACCGGCAGGCCGGCGGCCATGGCTTCGAGAATTTTCAGCTTCGAGCCGCCGCCCTGGCGCAGCGGCGCGAAGAACAGCGTCGAGCGGCTTTGCAGGGCGCGCAGGTCAGGAACGTAGCCCAGCCATTCAAGGCGCGGGTCAGGCCATTGTTCGCGCCATGCAGCGGGCAGGGCGAAGCCTGCGATGGTCAGTCGCACGTCGGGCTTGAGCGCCCATACCCGGGGCATGATGGTGTCCAGCGCCCAATGCACGGCATCGACGTTCGGCGCATATTCATAGTTGCCGATAAACAGCAGGTTGCTGCCCTCGCGGTCGGGATGCACGCTGGCGTAGTAGCCGCAATCGACACTGTTGACCACGATCGACACCGGTTTGCCACTGAGCCTGGACAGCGCCTTGGCGTCGGCTTCGGTCACCGAGATCAACTCGCTGGCCTGCCGGAACACCCGGGTTTCCCAGCGCCGGTAACGCCAGCGGTCGTACCAGGTGAAGGGCGCCAGCCAGCCGGGCAGTTTGTCGTAGCTGGCTGCACCGAGCGCCGATTCGACATTGTGTTCGGTGAGAATGAACGGCTTGCCGCTGCGCTTGAGCGCGGCTTCGAACGGCTGGAAGGCGTAGGTGTGTTGAATCTGGATCACGTCCCAGTGTTCCTCCAGCAGGGTTTCGAACGCCTGCTCCAGTTGCGGCGCGTAGCCGTTGACGCTGGCCAGCATCGGCACCGGCGCCAGGCCGACGGCCAGCAGCGTGCGCAGGCTGCGCAGCGGTCGACGCGGCAGCACGATCAGGCGTTCCAGCCAGGGTTCCATGGCCTGTCGGCAGTCTTGCTCCAGGGCGGTCTTGGATTGCACCAGCAAGGTAATCCGGTGACCGCGCGCAGCCAGGTTGCGCAGCAGGTGATATTCCCGGGTCTTGCCGCCACTGGTGGTCGGCCACGGCAGATAGGGCAGGGTCCAGAGGATGCGCATGGTCAGGGCTTCCACTCCAGAATCTGCAGGGACGGCTTGAGCGTCAGGGTAATGCCCTGGCGGTTGGCCAGTGAGGTGCGGGTGCCGTCCAGCGGGTCGTGCAGCACCGCATCGAAAATCCTTGGGAAGCTCAGCGAGGCGGCCGAAGCGCTCCACGTCATCAGTAACTGGCTGCCGTCCGGGCGGCTCCATGACACGGCGTACAGGTCGCGGGGCACGCTGCTGACCGCCGGCGGGTCGGCGGGCAACAAGCGCGGGCCGGTGATTTTCAGGAAGTTCTGCAACGCCAGGTACACAGGTTTCGGATTGCCTTGCAGGTCCACCAGTCCATAGCCTTGGTCACGGGCGGTGGCGCGTTCGTCCAGGTCGCTGAGGTTGAACAGGAAAATGCGCTGGTAGTCCATCGTGCTCATCAGTGCCAGGCGCCGCAGGGTGTAGTCGGCCTGGCCACGCAAACCGATGATCGCCTGCATTTCCACCGGTCCTGCGTAGCTCGACCAGCCCCATTCGGTGGCCCACACCTGTTGCACGCCATTGCTGTGCAGCAACTGGTTCATGGCGTTGCCGCGCACCAGAAAATCCCGGTCGGCTGGCGAGTCGCCTTCAGGGTATTCGGAGTAGGGGTGATAGGCCGCGACCACGGTCTGCTGACCCAGCCCGCCCTCGACCAGGGTCTGCAACATGTAGCCGGGGGTACTGTGCATCTGGCTGTAATAGGCCATGCCGGCGGTGGCCACCGGCTTGCCGGGTACGGCCTTGCGAATCGCCTCGGTGCTGACGGCCAGCAGACGGGCATAAGCCACCGGGTCTTCCTTGGGGCGCCAGACAATATTGGGCTCGTTCCACACCTGCCAGGTGTTCACCTGTGGATAGCGCTGGGCGAGGCTGGCCATGCGGGTGGCGAACAGACCGAAGTCGGTTGGCGGAAACTGGTCGCGGCCTTCGGCATTGGCCGGTGCGCTGCTGGCAAACGGCGCCGAGCCGACCAGATACGCCAGCACGTTGTAACCGCGCTCGTGCATCGCGCTCATTGCGGCGTCCACGGTGCTCAGTTCCAGTTGATCCTTGCGTGGCTCGATCAGCGGCCAGTGCAGGGTCAGGCGCACCCAGTTCAGGCCCAGCGCGTCGAGGCGATTCATCTGTTGCTGGTAGATGTCCGGGGTGAAGTACGGGAACTGCACATTGACACCGAGAAAATCCTGCCACTCCACCGGCCGCGAGGCCTTGAGGATCGTTTCGGCCTTGAGTGCCGCAGACGGCGCCAGGCTTGCGGCCAGCAATGCGCAGTACAGCCATTTTTTGCATGTGCCATTCAGCATGGTTCACCTCTGCCCGCAGGCCTGGCGGAACATGTCGCGGAAACGTTCGGCGGTGTGCTGCCACTGCCGCGCCTGGCCCAGTTGCGCAGCGCTGGCAGCCCACTGCGCAGCCAACTGAGGGTCGCTGCAAACTTGCGCCAGGGCCTTGCTTAACGCCTGCACATCACCTTGCGGGTAGATCGTGCCGTTGCCGTGCGACACCTCTTCGGCAAACGAGCGGGCGTCGGAGGTGATCACCCCGCGGCCGCATGCCACTGCCCACGACAGTGCGCCGCTGGTGCCGCGCAATTCGCCCAGCAGCCTGAGCTTGCTGGATTCGCGGTACGGCAGCACCATCAGATGATGGGCCTGGATCAGCGGGGCAATCTGGTCGCCAGGCAGGTCAAGTTGCCAGTCGATCAGGTCGCTCAAGCCCAACTGACGAATGCGCAGGCGCAGCTCCTCGAGGTAGCTGCCCTTGCTGGCGAAAGCCATTTCCGGCTCGCTGCCACCGGCCAGGGTCAGACGCACTTTGGCGCGCAAGGCCGGCTGGCTGACAAAAAGGCTGGCCAGCGCGTCGAGCAAGTCTTCGATGCCTTTGCCGCGATAGATAAAACCGAAGTACAACAGCCGCAGCGGCTGGAGCGGCGGCAGCGGCTGTGGCTCGATGGCCAGATTGCCGTGGTTGATCACCACCATTTGTTGCTCGTGCAAGCCCATGCGCTGGCGCAGGCTCTGGCTGCCGGCGCGGGTCAGCGTCACCAGACGGGTCATGCTGCGCGCCAGCTGGCGTTCCTCGCGCAGGCACAACGGGTCAGCCAGCAGGGTGGCTGCCTGAGGGACGGGCGAGGGCAGGTGTTCGGCCAGTGACAGCGGCCAGGGCAGCTTTTCCAGGCGCCACACCAGCCGTTCCGGGTCATGCACTGTGGCGGTCAACGGCAGTTGGGCGAAACGCTCGCGCAGCGCCTGCAAGGCGCGGAACTCGGCCAGCCGTCCGCCGCCGATTTCGGCATGCACCAGGTCAATGCCTTGCCAATTGCTGTCGGCGATGCGTTGGCGGGCTTGGCGCGGATCGTTGCCCACGCCTTGCAACGGCGTGACCACCTCCACGTCCAGCGCCTGCAGGGCGTTGCGCAAATGGCCGGCATAGTCGGCGATGCCGTTCTGCTCGGGCGGCAATGGGGCGATCAGGGCCACGCGCATCAGCCACGACTCCCGATGCGTTTGAAAAACTTCAGTACTTTCTCCGGGACTTCGAAGCGGCGGCGGTTGAGGATGATGCCGTCGACCCGCTTGAAGGCGGTGTTCAGGGTGGTCAGCGCGTCTTCGAGCATCGGCACGGTGGTCTGTTCTGCGCGCACGATCAGCACAATCAGGTCGGCTTCACGCAGCAGTACGAAGGTCTTGTCGTTGCCATACAGGCCCGAGGCATTGATCAGCACGATCTCGCCGGGGCTGGCCGGCCCTGGTCCTTCGGTGCGCACGGTATGGCCATGTTCGGCCAGCATGGCGGCAAGCCGCTCGATGACGAACCTCACCCCTTCGCCCTTGTGTTCAGAGGTAAAGCCGATCGCCAGGCCGCGCTCCTTGACCTGGCCCAGCGGCAGGATGCCGTAGACCCGGTGCAGGTGCGAGGTGAACGCCGCGCTGCGTTCCTGGGCGCGCTCCAGGTCTGGCAGGCTGGTCCACACCGGCACGCCAAAGCGGCTCTCGATTTTTTCGCCATCGTGGATGCGCTGGTCGAGCAGGTAGAAGAAGTACAGTGCCAGCAGACCCACCAGCAAGCTCAGCGGCAAGGCCAGCACCAGCATCAGCAGGCTCTTGGGGAAGACCCGGCTGGGGTTGAAGGTGGCTTCTTCGATCAACGCGATGTTGCTGATCTGGCTGTTATCCAGCTCGCGGTCGATGCGCGCTTTTTCCAGGCTGTCGCTGTACAACGCGTAGCTTTTTTCGGCGGCATCCAGCTCGTTCTGCAGGCGTGACAGCTCCGGCTCCAGGCTCAAGGCCAGCAGCCGGTCCTTTTCCAGTTGTGCCAGTTGTGCGTCTTGCTGGGCCAGTTGCGTCTGCAGCCTTGCGTAGCTGGTCTGCTGGTCGGCGTAGACGTTCTGCATGCGGTTGTAGATCGGGTTGGGAGTGATGCTTTCCGAGCGCTGGATGGTCGCGTCCTGCTCTTTGAGCAGTTGCTTGAGATTGTCGATTTCCTCGTTGATAGCCCTGACCGGCGGCGCCGTGTCGCGGAACGAACGACGCAGTTCCTGGCGCTCGACTTCCTTGGCGTTGATCCGGTTCTGCAGATCCTGGCGGTTGGGGTTGAGTGACAGCTCGCGGCCGGCCGAGACGGTCTTGGGCTGGCTGGCCAGTTGTTTGCTCAGGGTGTCGAGGCCGGCCTTGGTCGAGGCGATGGCGCGGATGGTGTTGTTACGCTCGGTGCGCAGATCGTTCAGACCCTGAGAGGTGTCGGCCAGACGCTGGGCGATGCTCACCGCACTGAGCTGGTTCAGGTAGGCCTGGATCTGTTGCTTGTAGGCGATGATGTTGGCGCCGGTTTCCTTGACCTCGGTGTCGAAGAAGGCATACAAGCTGACCCGGCCCAGGGTCTTGGTGCGTTGTACCTGATACTCCTCGATCCAGTGGCGCAGCACGTCCTGGGCCACCGCCGGGTCATCCCAGGTGAAGGTCAGCTCCATTACCGAAGAGCCCGGATCGTGGCGAACCTTGAAGCCTTTTTCGAGGGACTCGGCGAGTCGCTCGATCTGGGAGCGCCGCTCGACCAGACCGATCAGTTCCAGAAACTTGTGGCCGGTATCGACCACGGCATACACCGAGTCCTTGAGCAGGTTCTTCACCGAGGTCATGAAGCCCGCGTCCTGCCGGGCTTCGGACATTTTCGCCAAGTATTGCTCGGCCACCGTGCGGGTGATGGGTCGACCGGTCAGCATGCGCTCTTCATCGAGTAGTGGGTCGCGCATGGCGCTGGGCACCACGATGGCCTGGCGGTTGGACAATTCGATCGGCACCGTGCTGCTGTCGCGGCCCGGCTTGACCAGCAGCAGGGCAGTGGACTCATAACGGTTGGGCAGAATGAAAGCGCCCAGCACGACGATGATGAAGCTCACCAGGACGGTGGTCTGGACCTCTCGCCGGAAAATAAAGAACAGGCGCAGCAGGTCGCGAAAGGAACGGATACTGATCATGTCTGATTCCCTGACGATTAATTTTGACTACGCAACTCGTAGTTCAGGCCCAGACCGATCGATTTGGCGAAAGGGATCAACTGGTTGAAGTACAGGTTGACACCGTCGACCTTGTTGCCGACCGAGGACTTGGGAACGAACACCACATCACCGCGTTGCAGCCACACAGGCCCTCGCGGGGCTTCGGCGGAGGCCCAGAGGAACTTGCTGTAATCGAACAGGTAAGTCTTATACAGGCCGTTATCCTCCAGGCGCAGCAGCGCCACCTGACGGGCATCGGCGTCGGGTGCCACGCCGCCGGCGCCAACAATCGCCTGGTCCAGAGTGGTGGCCACGGTCACCGGCAGTGACGCCGAGTTGCGCACCGCACCACCGACGAACACGGTGTTGCCCGGCGCTTGGGAAATATTGATGGTCAGCGCCGTCTCGCGGTACACGCTCTCCAGACGGCTCTGCAATTGTCGGGTCAGTTCCGGCACGGTCAGGCCGGCGGCCTGCACAGTACCGATATAGGGGTACGAGAAGGTGCCATCGGTGAGCACCTGAAACAGGGTCAGCTCGTAAATCGAGTTGGCGGTGAACGCCGAGATGGTCGGTGGTTCACCGGTGTTGCGGACGATCCGCAGGGTGTCACCAGAGCGAATCTTCTGGGCCGGCAGCGGCTTGCCGGCCAGTTCGCGGCCGGCATTCTGCGCAGCCTCGATCACGGCCTGGTCCTCCGGCAGGCCAACCCTGGCCGGAGTATTACAGGCACTCAGTGCCAGTACGCTGGTTGCCACCAGCAAGCTCTGCAAGAGCCGTGAACGTTTCTGATGCATGAATACAGCTCCCTGACGGGGAAAAACAGTCATGTCGACATCGGGGCTGTTGCTGTTTCAGTATCGCCTTGGTGAAACCTCAACAATCCCTGTCTGTCGATTCCAGGATGCAACGCTGTCCGGTTGCCCACGCCGGGTGGTGCGGGCAATTCTGCATTTCGCCAGGGTCAGGCCTTGTTGGCCTGGGCCGGCACTCGTCCATAAATGTCGGTAAAGCGCACGATATCGTCCTCGCCCAGGTACTCACCGCTTTGTACTTCGATCATCACCAGGTCAATGACACCGGGGTTGACCAGCCGGTGGGTGTGGCCGGGTTTGATGAAGGTCGACTCGTTGGTGTCGAGCATGAATTCGCGTTCGCCATTGGTGACGGTAGCCATGCCGCTGACCACGATCCAGTGTTCACTGCGGTGATGATGCATCTGGAGTGACAGCGAAGCCTGCGGGTGAACCACGATGCGCTTGATCTTGAAGCGTTTGCCTTCCTCCAGCACGGTGTAGGTGCCCCATGGCCGGGTCACTGTGCGGTGCAGGCGGTAGGCCTCGTGGTTCTGACGCTTGAGTTGCTGGGCGATCAGTTTCACATCCTGGGTGCGGTTGCCATCGGCGACCAGTAGCGCATCGGGGGTGTCGATGATGATCAGGTTTTCCAGCCCCACCGCACCGACCAGCCGCTTGGGCGAGTCGATGTAGCAGTTATGCACGTCGTGCAGAACAGTCTCGCCATTGAACTGGTTGCCATTGGCGTCGGCCGGGGTCAGCTCGCGCAGCGCCTGCCACGAACCGATATCGCTCCAGCCCAGTTGGCAGGGCACTACCGCGACCTTGGCCGAACGCTCCATCAGCGCATAGTCAATGGATATATCCGGCACCTGAGCGAACAGCTCAGCGTCCAGTTCGAGCTGCAATTCATTGCTGCCTTGCTTGCTGGTGCTCTTGTCCAGGCACGCTTGCACCGCTTCCAGTACGTCGGGGGCATGGGCTTGCAGCTCTGCCAGCAGCACATCGACACGCAGGCAGAACATCCCGGCGTTCCACAGATGCAGACCGCCATCGACCCAGGCCTTGGCAGTAGCGGCATCAGGTTTTTCAACGAAGCGCGCGACCTGATAACCGGCGCCGTTGAGCGCCTGGCCCTTTTCGATGTAGCCAAAGCCGGTTTCCGGCTTGTCGGGCAGAATACCGAAGGTCACCAGCCAGCCTTGCTCGGCCAGCTCACGGGCGCGGGCCACCGCCGCCTCGAACGCTGGCACGTCAGCGATCAGGTGATCGGCCGGCAGAATCAGCAACTGGCTTTGGGCCCCGTAAAGTGTCGATACATGCAAGGCCGCGGCGGCAATCGCCGGGGCCGTGTTGCGCCCGGCAGGTTCCAGGATGAAGTCCAGTTTTGCCCGCTGTTTGTTCAACGGGCGGTAGTCGTCCACCGTGCGGAAGTACACCTCACGGTTGGTGACGGTCAGCAGGCGCTCGACACCCGGCAGGTGGGTGGCGCGGTTGAACGTTTTCTGGAGCAGGCTTTCGCCATCGGGAAGGCGCATGAACGGCTTGGGCATGGCTTCGCGAGAGACCGGCCAGAGTCGGGTGCCGGAACCACCGGCGACGATGCAGGGGATGAGGGTGCTCATCAATAGACCTCTCGGTTGAGTAGCACTGCCGGAACAGTGCGCAGAAGGATGTAGAGATCGAACCAGACGGACCAGTTTTCGATGTACTCAAGATCAAGTTCGACGCGCTTCTCGATTTTCTCGACGGTATCTGTCTCACCCCGGTAGCCCTTGATCTGCGCCAGGCCGGTAATGCCAGGTTTGACCCGGTGGCGCGAGGTGTACTCCTTCACCGCTTGCTCGAAGAGAATGCCGGCCGCCTTGGTGGCTGTGGCATGGGGGCGCGGGCCCACCATTGACATGCTGCCGGCCACTACATTGAACAGCTGTGGCAGCTCATCCAGGCTGGTCTTGCGGATGAAGCGCCCGACCCGCGTAACCCTGGCGTCGTTGCGGGTGGTCTGTTTTTCCGCTGAGGCATCAGCCTGGTGCTGATGCATGGAGCGAAACTTGAATACCTCGATGAGGCGGTTGTTGTAGCCGTAGCGTTTCTGGCGGAACAGCACCGGCCCTTTGGAGTCGAGTTTGATCGCGACAGCGATAAGCAGCATCAGTGGCGACAGGGCCAGGATGGCCAGCGACGACAGAACGATATCCTCGGCACGCTTGATGAACGGCGACCAGCCACTGAGCGGCACATCGGAGGCGTTGAACATCGGCAGGCTGGCCACTTCCGTGATGCGGTTGTGGGTGTGCCGGAAGGCAATCATGTCTGGCACCAGCAACACATTGACCGGCAGGCGACGCAGTTCGCGAATGATGTAGTCCATGCGGTTTTCTGCAGTCCATGGCAGCGCCACCAGCACCTGAGTGACCTTGTCTTCGCGGATCAGCCGCTCCAGGTCGCCGGTGTTGCCCAGCAAAGGCAGGTTGGCGACCGTCTTGGGCATGCGCCCGATGCGATCGTCGATAAAACCGATGACCCCGGAACGGATGTCCTGATGTTCGACCAGATACTCGGCCAGCCGCAGGCCGTTCTCCGTCGCGCCGAGAATCACCGCCGTCTGCAGGAATACGCCCTTTTTCATTTGTTGACGGAACAGCACCAGCAGCATCAGCCGCACGATGCTCAGCAATCCCAGAGTCGCCAGATACCAGAGCAACAGCTGGTCCTGATCGACCGCTTCGAGCACATCCATCATGTGGTGCATGATCAGCAGCAGACCGAATGCGGCGGTCCAGGCAAACACGATCATGCGCAGGCGCACCGAGTTGCTGAACAGCGCTTCGGAATACACCCCCAAGGCCTGGAATACCACCACGCTGAGGATGCCGAACACCAGCAGCATGCCCAGTTGCCCTTTGGCGGCATCTGCGGGTGCTGCGGGGTCGAGGGCCAGAATCACCAGCCCTGGCAGAATGCAGGCCAGACCATGGGCCAGACGGATACCAAACAGGAAGTATTCGACCAGGCTGGTACGGGTCAGGGAAAGACTGTCAACGGGTTGTAAACGCATAGCGCTCACTCACTGCTATTAATCCTTTGGTTGGGTATCGATCCATGGCTGATCAGTAGCGGTGTGGGTCAATAAGTCGAGGTGGGTCTGGCGTCTGTCAAGGATGTGGCGGTCTGGCTGCAGGAGGAGGTCATGCGGGCATTGGCCCGGGCACGGTCGGTAGGCGTATTACCGTTGTGTTGCGGGATGAGTCCTTGATTCATAGCGCAAACCTCCTTGAGCAGCTTTTTTGACAGTAAAGCTCATGCAACAGAAAACGTGGAGTTTCTCGTCCGGGTTTTGCCGGCGCTAGAGCGTGTCAAGGCGCCTGATGGCAATATGGCTCAATAAACACGGGGCAACGAGGCCATGGCGCCCGGATAAAAAAATCTTCGAAGCCGCGAGCGCTTTCACTTCGTCCGGGGTCATAAGCAGACCTGTCATGCACCGAACCGAGAGTCGCGGGATAGACAGCAACCTTTGATCAAACACAGGGGAGTGTCATGGCACAACGCAGAGCGATTCTGATTCTTCATGGCAAGCAGTCGCTCAACGAGCAGGTCCGCGATGCGGTTGCCCGCAAGCGCGAGCAGGGGTGGGAGCTTGATGTGCGTCTGACCTGGGAAGCCGGTGATGCCCAGCGGCTGGTTGCCGAAGCCTTGGCCGCCGGTCATCGGCAGGTGATCGCCGGAGGCGGCGACGGCACCCTGCGCGATATCGCCGAAGCGCTGGCGCTCAGTCGTACGGCTGATCAGCCTGTGAGCCTGGTGATTCTGCCGCTGGGCACTGCCAACGATTTTGCCCACGCCGCTGGTGTGCCGCTTGAGGTCGATGCAGCACTTGATCTGCTGGACGTGCCGGCGCGCGCCGTCGATCTGGGCGAGGTCGATGGGCGACTGTTTCTGAACATGGCCACCGGCGGCTTTGGCAGCCAGGTGACGGCCAATACCTCCGAAGACCTGAAAAAGGTGCTCGGCGGCGCTGCATACCTGTTTACTGGGCTGACCCGTTTCAGTGAGCTGCATGCGGCCTATGGCGAACTGAGCGGTCCAGACTTTCACTGGGCCGGAGAATTGCTGGCATTGGGCATCGGTAACGGTCGACAGGCCGGCGGCGGTCATGTGCTATGCCCCAATGCGCTGGCCGACGATGGCTTGCTGGACATCAGTATCCTGCCGGCCCCACAGGAACTGGTTGGCACCCTGAAAGGTTTGCTGGCCGGCGGCTTGGGTATCGAGAACATGTTCGTCCGGGCCCGCCTGCCCTGGATCGAGCTCAAGTCAGTCCACGGGCTGGATATCAACCTCGATGGCGAACCCCTCAACTGCCAGCACCTGCGTTTCGAGGCGCGTCATGCTGCCTTGATGGTGCATTTGCCAGCCGGTTCGGCGCTGTTGGGCGACAGTGAGACGCCGTGGCTCAGTCGTCCAGACTGATGATTCGTTCGCGTACGCAGTACAGCACCAGGCCTGCGATGTCGTAGATCTGCAAGCGCTTCATGATTTGCGCGCGGTGGGTCTCGACGGTTTTGACCGACAGGCCCAGGCCCGAGGCAATTTCCCGGGTGGATTTGCCGCGCACGATCAGGCGCAGGATTTCCAGTTGCCGGGCCGTCAGGTTGAGGCTGTCCTGGGTGTTCAGAGGCAGGCTCGGCGTCCCGAGCAACGCCTGATTGATGACGGTGTGGGCAATCGCCGGGCTGAGATAGCGCTCGCCCGCTGCCAGCGCCAGGAGCGCGTGCTGCAGCTCGGTTGCGGTGGTGTCTTTGAGCAGGTAGCCGTGGGCGCCGGTCTGCAAGGCGCGCATGATCAGTGCCGGTTCGGTATGCATCGAGATGATCAGCACTTTGCTGTGCGGTCTTGCCCGCAATAGCTGTTGCAGGGCATCCAGGCCACTGGTTTGCTTCATCGAGATGTCCAGCAGGACGATATCCGGGTCCAGGCTCAGGGCCAGTTCGGGCAGGTGGTCACCGTCAGCGGCTTCGCCGATCACGCTGAAGCCGGGAATGTCGGCAACCATGGCGCGGATGCCGGCACGGATCAGGGAGTGGTCGTCGATCAGTAAGAGTGTGCAGGTCATGATCAGGTCTTGTGCGGGCGGGCCCGTTGCGGGTTGCGTGGGGCCCACGGGAAAACGGCTTCAATACGAGTGCCGACGCCTGGTTCGCTGTGCAGCGACCAGGCGCCGCCGAGCAGGCACGCCCGTTCGCTCATGCCGGCGATACCGCGCTGGTTTTCCTGGGCGGGGCTCAAGGCTGGCTCGAAACCTTGGCCATCGTCCTGAATGAACAGCGACAAGCCGTGGGGCAGACGTTGCAGGCGCACCACCAGGTTGCGTGCCTGAGCATGGCGCAGCATGTTGGTTACCGCTTCCTGGGTAATCCGGAAGGCGGCAACGGCGATCTCTTCTGCAATGCCATTGAGCGGTTGCGGGCAGTCGAAGGTCCAGCGTACCTCGCTGTCGGCCAGGGTGCGTACCAGATGCGAGCGCAGGCTCGCTTCCAGCCCCAGACTTGAGAGCTGGCGCGGATTGAGGATGCTCGACAGGTCGCGGATTTTGTCCAGCGTCTCTTGCAGTGTGTGATTGAGCAATCGTCCCTGTTCGTGACAATCGTCCGGCAGGCGCCGTTGCAACCAGTCGAGTTGCAGGCGGGCGGCAGTGAGCATCTGGCCGATATCGTCGTGCAGTTCGCGGCTGATTCGTTGGCGCTCGGTCTTTTGCACCTGCAACATGTGTTCGGCCAGTTCAACGGGAGTCAGGCAAACGTCCTGGCGTGCGCCCAGCCGTGGCAGCCAGAGTATGATGAAGGTCACCAGATTGAACAGCAACAACGCGCCGGGCAGTGTCTGCGTACGCCAATAAACCAGCATGTTGACGAGGATGGCGAGTGTCCCGAGTGCGGCTGTCAGTATCAGGGCATAACGGTTGCCCGTAGGGCGCAAGCGAGAGATCAGGTTGCGCAGGGGTATTAAGGCGATCATTGAAAAGTCTTGGCTGGTGGTCCACGGCGACAGCGACCCAATGGGGCGCTACAGACAAGCAAACTGTTATCGCAATGCAATACTTAACCGTATTGATGAACGAAGATATGCCTGATATCGAAACCATCGGCAATGCGTTTGTGCTGATTGATAGCGTAAGGCTTGCTTGTTGCGTGTGGATATTTTTGTCTGCCCCGCATCAACAACCGGCCCTGGGTGCTGCGCGGGTCTGGTCGGCAAGACGGTTGAGCAGTTCGTGTTGTTCGCTGTCGTCCATGCCCAGCTCGCCGGTCTGCGGGTCAATCAGTTCCAGTTGCCAGGCCAGCAGGCCCAGGCAGTCTCTGAGTGTGCGCAGGGCTTCGTGCTGCAGCATGTCATCACCCAGGCCTTCGAGTTGTTGCTGCAACTGGCCAGCAAAGCTGGCGGTACTGTGCAGTGCTGCGCCGACGGCTTTCTCGGTGAGTGAGCGCAAGGTGCTTTGCAGGCCTTTGATAGCGTCCTTGTCGTTGGCGATCATCTCCAGATGCGCCAGGCAGTCTTCGGAGCGGTCCAGCAACCTCAGGCATTCATCCAGCACCTGGTCATGTCGCTGCTGCCATTGATTACTGTTCAGCATTCTGGGTCTCCGTACTTCATCGATCGCGTAGACAGAGCGCTCGCGGGGAATGCCAGACAGTTAATGTCCATTTCAGCTGAAAGTCTGTAGGGGGATTCTGAATATTGTTCGGCGGTGGCTATATGATGTCTATCGGCACGCATTAGCCAGCCAGTGCCGAAAATCTCAGCCGTCGACTTGATCCTTGATGCGCAGGCTTGCTTCATTGCCCCTTGGCGGCCGCGCATGGGGCAGGGCTTGAGCCTGCACGCACAACAACAGCCTGACTCCATTCATGTATTGAGAATGGTGTCACAATAATATCTATTGAATAAGGCGAATATCAGGTTTGCCCTGAGTTGGACTCAGGGTTACCCCTAGCATCAAATTCTTTGATACTTGAAAAAAGATCTGACCCGTAACGACATATATATCGTCAAGGCAGTTGGCAAGGTAAAGCCAGTAAAGCATGATGCTAATATGATATCAATGATCGCCGGCGGTTGTCTGATCAGGTGTCGGGTGGAGTCAGTGGGTTGCCATTTCGCGATAAAGCCCGGGTGCACAGGCTAAGGTCTGAGCGGCTTCGGCCGATACACCGGGCAGACGTATCGTCATTAACGCTTCAGGAGTTCTACATGGCTGGCATTCTCGACACAGTGGATCAGCGTACCCAGTTGGTGGGCGAGAACCGCCTGGAAATCCTCATGTTCCGGCTGGCGGGCCGCCAGTTGTTTGCGATCAACGTCTTCAAGGTTCAGGAAGTGCTGCAGCTGCCCAAGCTGACGCTCATGCCACAACGCCATTCGTTCGTCTGTGGCGTGGTCAACCTGCGCGGCCAGACCCTGCCGGTTATCGATTTGTCACAAGCGATCGGCATGCGGCCGCTGGTGCCGGGCCCGAACAGCACGATTATCGTCACTGAATACAACCGCTCGGTGCAGGCGTTCCTGGTGGGCGGCGTGGACCGCATCATCAACATGAATTGGGATGCCATCATGCCGCCGCCGGCCAGCGCCGGTCGCCAGCACTACCTGACCGCGATCAGCAAGGTCGACGACCAACTGGTCGAAGTCATCGATGTCGAGAAGGTGCTGGCCGAGATCGTGCCCTACAACGCCCGGGTGTCGACCGAAAAGCTTGAGGATCCGATTCTGGAACGCGCCAAGGGTCTGGAAATTCTGCTGGTGGATGATTCCAAGGTCGCACTCAACCAGTTGCGCGATACCTTGTCGCAGCTCGGCATCAAGCTGCATACCGCCAGCAATGGTCTCAAGGGGCTGAACATGCTCAAAGCCTGGGCCGACACCGGCCAGGACATGAACGAGAAGCTGCTGATGGTGTTCACCGACGCAGAGATGCCGGAAATGGACGGATACCGACTGACCACCGAGATTCGCAACGACCCACGGCTCAAGGGCTTGTATGTGGTGTTGCACACTTCGCTGTCGGGCAGCTTCAACGAATCGATGGTCAAGAAAGTCGGTTGCGATAACTTCCTGTCCAAGTTCCAGCCGGACAAGCTGGTCGACGTTGTTCGTGAACGGTTGGTGATGGTGTACGGCTGAGGCCAGTGTAATCTGTGGCCTGAACTCCACCAGGAACAGGCCATGTTGCAACTGAGTGCGCTTTACCGCTATCCCTTGAAGTCGTGCAAACCCGAGGTGCTCGACAGCGCCGCTTTCGATGCCTTGGGGCTGGTTGGCGACCGGCGCTGGATGCTGGTCGATGCCGCTACCGGGCGTTTTCTCACCCAGCGTGCATTGCCGCACATGTCGCAGTTGTCGGTGCTGTGGAATGCCTCTGGCGGCGTCACATTCTCAGCGCCAGGCTTCACGGCGCTTGATGTGGCGTTGCCTGAAGACCGGGCCGATAACCTGCGCGGTGTCACCGTATGGCGTGACAGCTTGCAGGTGCCGGACGCCGGTGACGAGGCGGCCGAGTGGGCCAGTGCCTTCATTGGCAAACCAGTGCGGGTGGTGCATGTCCCTCAGGCCCGTGCACGCTGGCTGCCCGATGGTTACGGTACGATCGACGACAAAGTCGGGTTCGCTGATGGTTTTCCGCTGTTGCTGATTGGTCAGGGGTCTCTGGACGATCTCTCTGCGCGTATCGGCCGGCCGCAGGAAATGCTGCGCTTTCGGCCCAATCTGGTGATCAGCGGCGCTGAGCCTTATGCCGAAGACAGCTGGAAGCGCATCCGCATCGGTGAACTGGAGTTGCGGGTACTCAAGGCCTGCTCGCGCTGTGTCCTGACCACCATCGACCCCGCCACCGGCCAGCGCAGTCCCGACCGCGAACCGCTCAATACCCTCAAGAGCTACCGTCTGATCGAAAACGAAATCCTGTTCGGGCAAAACCTGGTCAGCGATGGCGAAGGGCGGCTGGAGGTGGGGATGCGGGTGGAAGTTCTGGAGTAGGATCGGGGCCGTTTGGGGGACCGCCGCTTTCATCACACAAATTACAACCAATTGATTTTTAATGGTTATCTTGTAGCAGCGGCCGGGCGGTGATCCGCTTTGGCCGCGAAAGGCTTCGCAGCTAAAGCGGCTCCTGCGAGGTGCCGTGTTTGCAGCACGACAGCCCGGCCGGTCCTACAGATCGTCAAAGAACCGCTCGTGCCAGTCCACCAGCGGCTGTGGGTTATTCAGCTTCTGGCCGTAGATCACCGAGTACGACAACACGTTCTGCACATACTGGCGCGTCTCGTCGAACGGGATGCTTTCCACCCAGACATCGAATGCCAGGTGGTTGGCACCCTTGAGCCACTGACGCACCCGTCCTGGACCTGCGTTGTAGGCCGCCGACGCCAATACCCGGTTGCCGTTGAACTGCCCGTGCACCTGGCTCAGAAACGCCGCGCCCAGCTGAATATTGGTATCGGGGTTGAACACCTGTTGCGGTGAGGCCAGCGGAATATTGAAGCGTTTTGCGGTCTCTTTGGCCGTGGCCGGCATCAACTGCATCAGGCCACTGGCGCCCACGCCGGAACGGGCGTCGTCCATGAACGCACTTTCCTGACGGGTGATAGCAAATACCCAGCTCGAATGCAGGCCCCGTACTTTGGCTTCGCGCACCAGCGTGTCGCGATAAGCCATCGGGAAGCGGATATCCAGATCATCCCAATACTTGGCCTGGCTGATGGTGCGGATTGCCGGGAAGTACCATTTCAGGTCATAGGCCAGTTTGGCCTGGGCAACCATTTCGTCGCGGTTGAAGTGCCGGCTGACGTGGTACCACTCGCGACGGCCATCGACGATCTCGCCGCGATTGTGAAATTCCAGCGCACGGCGAATGCCGGGGGTGTTGCGCACCTTGTTGATCGTGGCCTGGCTAAGAACCAGCGGTTTGTTGTTCAACTGGTACGGGCTCTGGGTGCGGTCGGCGGCCAGAAAACCATAGAAGTCCCGTTCTTGCGCGACTTGTTTGTACAAGGCCGGAATTTGCGGGTTGCCCGGTTGCGCCAGCTCTAGCGCACGCGCTTCCCAGTAGCGCCAGCGGTTGGTGTCGGCCAGGTCGGCCGGCAGGCGGCGTGCCAGGTCATAAGCTTCTTGCCAGCGCCCCAGGCGCAACAGCAGGCGCATGCGCCATTCGCTGACGGTGTCATCGTGCAGGTCAGGGTCGTAGCGGCTCATGATCTCCAGTGCCCGGTCGTCATAACGACGCGCCAGGGTCAGGCCAATCTCCTTGGCGATCTCGACCTTTTCTTCTTTGGAGAAGTGCATTGTGGTGGCGTAGCTGTCGAGCATCGCCAGGGTTTTCGGCGGATCCTGGCGGGCCAGGCGCCGCAGACCGAGACCGACCACATCCGACATGGCTTCGTCCACCGGCCTGAACTGCGCCGGGTTGTCGAGCATTTCCGGTTTCTGCGCCACCGCCAGCAACAGCTTGCCCTGCGGTGCCAGCGAATTGAGGCTGTTGACCAGTGTGGTTGCCAGGCTGTAGTTGCGTGCCTGGGCGGCCAGCTTGGCGCGCTGCCAACGCTTCTGCTCGGTCAATTGCCCGGCAGCGGCCCACTGGGCGAACAGCGTATCGCACGAGCCTGGCAGGCTCTTGCTGGTCATCCACAGTTTTTCTGCGCTGGCGTAGGCTTCGGCGCGCTGACCGTTGTTGATCTGGTACTGGCCGTACAGGCAGTCCAGCTCGGTGAAATTCATCTTTTCATCGTAATACTTGACGAAGGTCTGCCAGTCACCGCGCTCGGCCAGCCAGCGCAGCCAGCGCAATTTCATCCAGTTGGCCTGGGGCAGGTCGCCGTGCTCGGCGAGAAACTTTTCTATTTCGGCGTTGCTGGCGCTCTTCAGACGGGCGGTCAGTTCGTCGTATTCCAGATACGGTTGCAACGGGTAGTCGGCCAGCGCTGCGGCAGAGCGCATGTAGGGGCCGGTGTCGCCTTTGGCCAGGGCTCTCTTGGCCTCGTCATAGAGTTTGCGCTGTTGGGTGATATCCGCTGCCTGGACCTGCATGGCGGCGGTTGCGGAAAGAAGCAGACAGGATACTAGGCTGAACAAACGACCGCGCATGGGACTTCCGGGCTGTTGAGTCGTGAAAAGTGCCGTTACTTTAGCCTTTTGCCTGCTTGAGTTGAAAGTGGCGCGACTGCCTGTGACGTGTCCAAAAATAATTACCGGGGGTGCAAGCGAGTCATTTCGTCCTGCTGCCGACAGCGGGACTCTATCTCGGGTAGAATGCGCGCCCGGTTTTTGGAGAAGCTCATGACCCTGCTCAAATTCAGCGAAGTGTCCCTTGCATTCGGCGCCATGCCGTTGCTGGACAAGGTCTCCTGGCAGATCGCCCGCGGTGAGCGGGTGTGCATCATCGGCCGCAATGGCACAGGCAAATCCAGCATGCTCAAGCTGGTCAAGGGCGTTCAAAAGCCCGACGACGGCAGTATCTGGCGCGCACCTGGCCTGAAAATTGGCGAGTTGCCTCAGGAGCTGCCGGCGGCTGATGAGCGCACCGTGTTCGATGTGGTCGCCGAAGGCCTGGACGGGGTTGGCTCGCTGCTGGCTGAATATCACCATCTGGCCCAGAACTGCGTCACCGAAGACGACCTGAACAAACTCATGCATGTTCAGCAGGAGCTGGAAGCCCGTGATGGCTGGCGCCTGCAGCAGGTGGTCGACAGCACCCTGAGCCGCCTGCAGTTGCCGGCTGACAAGACCCTGGCCGAGTTGTCCGGTGGCTGGCGCCGTCGGGTGCTGCTGGCCCAGGCGCTGGTCTGCGAGCCTGACCTGCTGTTGCTCGACGAACCGACCAACCACCTGGATATCGGTGCGATTGCCTGGCTCGAAGAGGCACTCAAGGACTTCCAGGGCGCGGTCTTGTTCATCACCCACGACCGGGCCTTCCTGCAGAGCCTGGCGACCCGCATTCTGGAGCTTGATCGCGGCGGGCTGATCGACTGGAACGGCGACTACGCAAGTTTTCTGGTGCACAAGGAAGCGATGCTGGCCGCCGAAGAAACCGCCAATGCGCTGTTCGACAAGCGTCTGGCTCAGGAAGAAGTCTGGATTCGCCAGGGGATCAAGGCGCGGCGCACCCGTAACGAAGGTCGTGTGCGTGCGCTCAAGGCGTTGCGTGTCGAGCGCAGTGAGCGTCGTGAACGGACCGGCAAGGCCAATATTCTGATCGAGTCGGCGGAGAAATCCGGCAAGCAGGTCATCGTGCTGGAAAATGTCAGCTTCGCCCATCCGGGCGGTCCTGAGCTGGTCAAGGACTTCTCTATGGTCCTGCAGCGCGAGGACCGGATTGGCCTGTTGGGTGCCAACGGTACCGGCAAGACCACCCTGCTCAAACTGATGCTGGGCGATCTGCAGGCGACCGGCGGTGACGTGCAGACAGGGACCAAGCTTGAGGTCGCTTACTTTGACCAGTTGCGCCATCAGCTGGATCTGGAAAAGACCGTCATCGACAACATTTCCGAAGGTCGCGACTTTATCGAGATCGACGGCCAGAATCGCCACGTACTGAGTTACCTGGGCGATTTCCTGTTCAGCCCGCAGCGTGCCCGCACGCCGGTCAAGGCGCTGTCCGGTGGTGAGCGGGCGCGGCTGTTGCTGGCCAAGCTGTTCAGCAAGCCGGCCAACCTGCTGGTGCTTGACGAGCCTACCAACGACCTGGACGTTGAAACCCTGGAGTTGCTCGAAGAGGTTCTGTCGAACTACAAAGGTACCGTGTTGATGGTCAGCCACGACCGGGCCTTCCTGGACAACGTGGTCACCAGTACCCTGGTTTTCGAGGGCGGTGGCAAGGTCCGTGAGTACGTCGGTGGCTACCAGGACTGGTTGCGTCAGGGCGGCTCGCCACGTCTGTTGGGAGTGACTGACAGCAAGTCAGGCAAATCGGAACTCAATAGTGCTGTGGTCGCACCCAAGCCAACAGCAAGCGCTGCACCGGTGCAGGCCGCACCAGTGGCGAAGAAAAAGCTCGGCTACAAGGAGCAGCGCGAACTGGAGGCCTTGCCTGGCCGGATCGACGAAACTGAAACCCGCTTGGCGGCGTTGAACGAGCAAATCACCCAGCCGGCGTTCTATCAGCGGCCGTCTACCGAGGTTACGGCGGTACTGGCCCAGGTCGAGACGGTCCAGGCTGAGCTGGATGCGCTGTTGGAGCGCTGGGCTGAACTGGACGACTGACAGACGGGCAGGGCGCGCCACAGGGCGCGCACCTGCCAGACTGCGTCAGGCGCGTTGCAGTATCAGTCCTGCTTGTTCAGGCGTACTGCAAGCACATCACAAGGCGCACCGTGCAGCACGTCATTGGCTGTAGAACCCAGCAACAGGGCCAGGCCGTGGCGGCCGTGGCTGCCAACGACGATCAGGTCGCAGCCGTGCTCCTTGGCCAGTTTGTGGATTTCCTGGCGTGGCTGGCCATAGGTCAGGTGGCTTTTGCCGACCAGAACTTCCGGGTATTTCTGTTTGATAAGGTCCAGCTTCGCCTGGGCCTGGTCAAATTGCTGCTGCTGCAACTGGGACAGGTCCATCGGCACGTCGCCACCAAAGGCCATGGCCATGGGTTCGACGATATGCACGAAAGATAACGTGGCACCGCTGGCCTGGGCCAGCAGGCGAGCGCGCTTGATGACCGGGTCGCATTCGTCGGTCAGGTCTATGGCGACCAAAATGTGTTGATACGGCATGAGAGTAACCTCCGGAACAATGCGTTGAAGCCAGTATGGCCTTTTCGCGCCCGTCTGGGCAGGCCTTCTAGCGGCCGTTTTATTAATGATTGTTATCTGGTCTGGATAGCGCGGGGGCAAGAAATATGACGGGCTGGATCATTCTGTCAATCATTTGTGTGATGCTCAGCCCGCTGGTGTGGATGCTGCCATCACGCAGACAGAGCACAAGAATGGCGCTGCGCCTTGAAGCACGGCGCCTGGGGCTGGGTATGCAACTGGCACGGGAAGAGTGGCCGCACTGGTTGCTGCGCGAGCCGCCTGGTTCCTGCGCGCAGTATCACTGCCCGCGCCGGTCGGCAGAATCTGGCCAATGGCAATACTGGCAAACCGAGCCGGGGACGTGGGTCAATCGCTGGCGTGAGCCTTGCGCGGATGAGCGGGTCATGGCTCATTTGCAAGGGTTGCCGGGCGATGTCTACAAGGTCGAGGTGGATGCCCGGATGCTCTCCCTGTACTGGGGTGAGCGTGGCGATGCTCAAGTGTTGCAGCATATTAATGAGGCGATGAAGGCGCTCGCCCGGCTCTGATCGTCGCCCATAAAAAAGCCCGATAGTCATATCGGGCCGGGGGTGGCCAGGCAGGCCGGTAATTCTGTGGGCTGACGGTGCAATGCCGTGGTTGCAGTGCCTCGAACGGTCATCGCTTCAGCGCTGGCTGAACTCTAGCCGCTTTGCTCCGTTTTGTCGCTTTCTTTCCTTACTATTTATTGCTGTGAACCATGACGGTGCACGGGCAAGGGATGAACTTTGACCCATACTTCGTCGCGCCACTCCTCGAACAGGGGAATGCGACTGGCAGCGACTATTCTGTTTTCCAGGCAAGGCTGGCATCTGGCCGAAGCACGGTATTGATGACCGGGGCGGCGAATTGACAATTAACCGGTTTTGCATGAAGGTGTGCGTACCCAAGTCAAACGGGCGTATGAATTGAGCGTTTGGTGTCAGACGGCTCTTACAGAATTCGGACTGCCACGTCGGCGGTGAGCCTGTGATCTGGTGTGTTCATTGACGGCGACGTCGTGGTCTCGTCGGGCTGTAAGGCCCGGTGTGTATTGTTCAGCTTCCATATCGTGGAGATCAGTTGATGATTTACGAAGGTAAAGCCATCACGGTTACGGCTCTTGAAGGTGGCATCGTCGAATTGAATTTCGATCTCAAGGGTGAGTCCGTCAACAAGTTCAATCGCCTTACCCTCGACGAGTTGCGTCAGGTGGTCGATACCCTCAAGGCCGATGCGTCGGTCACCGGGGTGATCGTCACCAGCGGTAAGGATGTCTTCATTGTCGGCGCCGATATCACCGAGTTCGTCGACAATTTCCAGTTGCCCGACGCCGAGCTGATCGCCGGCAACCTGCAGGCCAACCGGATCTTCAGCGACTTTGAAGACCTGGGTGTGCCGACTGTGGCCGCGATCAATGGCATTGCACTGGGCGGTGGCCTGGAAATGTGCCTGGCGGCCGACTACCGAGTCATGGCCAGCGGTGCCAAAGTCGGCCTGCCGGAAGTCAAGCTGGGCATCTACCCCGGGTTTGGCGGCACAGTGCGCCTGCCACGTCTGATCGGTGCCGACAACGCCATCGAATGGATTGCTTCGGGTAAGGAAAACACCGCCGAAGATGCGCTGAAAGTCGGTGCAGTCGATGCCGTGGTCGAGGCCGACAAGCTCCGCGCAGCGGCGCTGGATCTGATCAAGCGCGCGATCAGCGGCGAGTTCGATTACAAGGCCAGGCGCCAGCCCAAGCTCGAAAAGCTCAAGCTCAATGCGATCGAGCAGATGATGGCCTTCGAGACAGCCAAGGGCTTTGTCGCCGGTCAAGCCGGCCCCAACTACCCGGCGCCGGTCGAAGCGATCAAGACCATTCAGAAAGCTGCCAGTTTCGGTCGTGACAAGGCACTTGAAGTCGAGGCCGCAGGCTTCGTCAAAATGGCCAAGACCTCTGCCGCGCAGAGCCTGATTGGCCTGTTCCTTAACGATCAAGAGCTCAAGCGCAAGGCCAAGGCCTATGATGCGCAAGCCCGCGAGGTCAAGCAGGCGGCGGTGCTGGGCGCGGGCATCATGGGAGGCGGCATCGCCTACCAGTCAGCGGTCAAAGGCACGCCGATCCTGATGAAGGACATCCGCGAAGAGGCCATCCAGCTGGGTCTCAACGAAGCGTCCAAGCTGCTTGGTAACCGGGTCGAGAAAGGCCGCCTGACGCCGGCAAAAATGGCCGAAGCGCTCAATGCCATTCGTCCGACCCTGTCTTACGGCGACTTCGGCCACGTCGATCTGGTGGTCGAAGCTGTGGTGGAGAATCCCAAGGTCAAGCAGGCGGTGCTGGCTGAGGTGGAAGAACAGGTTGGCGAAAACACCATCCTGGCGTCGAACACCTCGACCATCTCCATCAACCTGTTGGCCAAGGCGCTCAAACGCCCGGAAAACTTCGTCGGCATGCACTTCTTCAACCCGGTGCACATGATGCCGCTGGTGGAAGTGATCCGTGGCGAGAAGTCCAGCGAACAAGCCGTGGCAACCACCGTTGCCTATGCCAAGAAAATGGGCAAGAACCCGATTGTGGTCAATGACTGCCCGGGCTTTTTGGTCAACCGGGTGCTATTCCCGTATTTTGGCGGTTTTGCCCGGCTGGTCAGTGCCGGTGTCGACTTCGTGCGCATTGACAAGATCATGGAA
Source organism: Pseudomonas sp. LJDD11 (assembly GCF_024584215.1). Taxonomy (NCBI): domain Bacteria; kingdom Pseudomonadati; phylum Pseudomonadota; class Gammaproteobacteria; order Pseudomonadales; family Pseudomonadaceae; genus Pseudomonas; species Pseudomonas sp. LJDD11. The sequence continues at coordinate 19,332 of NZ_JANJFL010000022.1, read as the reverse complement.
AAATTCGGCTGGCCGATGGGCCCGGCGTACCTGATGGACGTGGTCGGTATCGACACCGGCCACCATGGTCGCGACGTGATGGCTGAAGGCTTCCCGGATCGGATGAAAGACGACCGCCGCTCGGCTATCGATGTCCTGTATGACGCCAAGCGTCTTGGGCAGAAGAACGGCAAGGGTTTCTATGCGTATGAAACCGACAAGAAGGGCAAGCCGAAGAAGGTCACCGACCCTGAGGTGCTCGACGTGCTCAAGCCGATTGTCTACGAGCAGCGCGAGCTGAGCGATGAGGACATCATCAACTGGATGATGATCCCGCTGTGCCTGGAGACTGTCCGCTGCCTTGAAGACGGTATCGTCGAGACGGCCGCCGAGGCTGACATGGGGCTGATCTACGGCATTGGCTTCCCTCCGTTCCGTGGTGGGGCACTGCGTTACATCGATTCGATTGGCGTAGCTGAATTCGTGGCCCTGGCTGACCGCTATGCCGAACTGGGCGCCCTGTATGAACCGACCGCGAAACTGCGTGAGATGGCCCGTACCGGCCAGCGTTTCTTCGGTCAAGCGCCAGTCAAGGAGTAACAACCCATGAGTCTGAATCCAAGAGATGTGGTGATCGTCGACTTCGCGCGCACACCCATGGGCCGCTCCAAGGGCGGCATGCACCGCAATACCCGCGCCGAGGACATGTCGGCGCACCTGATCAGCAAGCTGCTGGAGCGTAACGGCAAGGTCGATCCTGCAGAAGTCGAAGACGTGATCTGGGGCTGCGTCAACCAGACCCTGGAGCAGGGCTGGAACATCGCCCGCATGGCCTCGCTGCTGACCCAGATTCCGCATACCTCGGCAGCCCAGACGGTCAGCCGTCTGTGCGGCTCGTCGATGAGCGCGCTGCACACGGCCGCCCAGGCAATCATGACCGGCAACGGTGATGTTTTCGTGGTCGGCGGTGTCGAGCACATGGGCCATGTGGGGATGATGCACGGGGTGGACCCTAACCCGCACCTGTCGCTCTATGCTGCCAAGGCTTCGGGGATGATGGGGCTGACTGCCGAGTTGCTGGGCAAGATGCATGGCATCAGCCGCGAGCAGCAGGATGCATTCGCCCTGCGCTCTCACCAACTGGCCCACAAGGCCACTGTGGAGGGGCGTTTCAAGGACGAGATCATTCCGATGCAGGGCTATGACGAAGACGGTTTCCTCAAGGTGTTTGCTCAGGATGAAACCATTCGTCCCGAGACCACTCTGGAAGGCCTGGCAGCCTTGAAGCCAGCCTTCAACCCCAAGGGCGGCACCGTGACCGCCGGTACCAGTTCGCAGATTACTGACGGCGCGTCATGCATGATCGTAATGTCTGCCCAGCGTGCCAAAGACCTGGGGCTGGAGCCGTTGGCGGTGATCCGTTCGATGGCGGTGGCCGGCGTAGACCCCGCGATCATGGGCTACGGACCTGTACCTGCGACGCAGAAGGCGCTCAAGCGTGCCGGCCTGTCGATTGCTGATATCGACTTCTTCGAGCTCAACGAAGCGTTCGCGGCGCAGGCGCTGCCGGTGCTCAAGGACCTGAAAGTGCTCGACAAGATGAACGAGAAGGTTAACCTGCATGGCGGCGCGATTGCTTTGGGTCACCCGTTCGGTTGTTCCGGTGCGCGGATCTCGGGCACCTTGCTCAACGTCATGAAACAAAATGGCGGCCGCTTGGGTGTGGCAACCATGTGTATTGGTCTGGGTCAGGGTATTTCCACCGTCTTTGAGCGGGTCTGATTCATCCTGATTGCATTGGCCGGGGCCTTGTGCCCCGGCTTTTGCGTTTTATCGACGGCATTTTTTTCAAAATATGTAATTTTTTTCCGGGGATTACCGCATGCACTTGCAACCAGGACTTTATCGTCATTACAAAGGGCCGCAGTACCGCGTTTTCAGCGTCGCGCGGCACTCTGAGACCGAAGAGTACGTGGTCTTTTATCAAGCGCTGTACGGGGACTACGGTATGTGGGTAAGACCTCTGACAATGTTTCAGGAAACTGTCGAGGTTGACGGCGAGCGCGTGCCGCGCTTTGCTTTGGTCCAGGCCGAAGAAAGTCTTTTTTCCAGGCCGTGAGGCGCAACGCTACCATTGGCGCGGCTTGACCTCACTCTGTAGCCACTATATATAGCGATGCCTTTACAGGCTCGCGTCTGTCTTTCATTTATCGTATTCAGGAATTTTCTGATCCATGGGCAAATCGCTGGTCATCGTGGAATCCCCGGCTAAGGCCAAGACCATCAACAAGTATTTGGGCAACCAGTACGTGGTGAAGTCGAGTATCGGCCATATCCGTGACCTGCCCACCAGCGGTTCGGCCAGTGCCTCCAAGGAGCCTGCTGCCAAGCGTGGCAAGGCGGTTGCCGGCGAGGCTCCGGCGCTGAGCCCCAAGGAAAAGGCCCGTCGCCAGCTGGTGGCGCGAATGGGCGTTGATCCCGATCAGGGCTGGAAAGCCAAGTACGAGATTCTGCCGGGCAAGGAAAAGGTCATCGAAGAGCTGCGCAAGCTGGCCAAGGATGCCGACACCATTTACCTGGCAACGGACTTGGACCGCGAAGGGGAAGCCATTGCCTGGCACCTGCGCGAGGCCATCGGTGGTGATGATGAGCGCTACAAGCGCGTGGTGTTCAACGAGATCACCAAAAAAGCCATCCAGGAAGCCTTCTCCGAGCCTGGCGAACTGGATATCGCCCGGGTCAATGCCCAGCAGGCGCGTCGCTTTCTCGACCGTGTCGTTGGTTACATGGTTTCGCCGCTGCTCTGGGCCAAGGTTGCTCGCGGCCTGTCGGCCGGTCGGGTCCAGTCGGTAGCGGTAAAACTGGTGGTTGAGCGTGAGCGCGAAATCCGCGCCTTCAACCCGGAAGAGTATTGGGAAGTGCATGCCGACCTGGGCACCGCCAAGGGCGCCAAAGTGCGCTTTGAGGTGGCCCGCGAGAACGGCGAGGCTTTCAAACCGCTTAACGAAGCCCAGGCCATGGCGGCACTGGAGACGCTCAAGGCCTCCAGCTACAGCATTGCCAAGCGCGAAGACAAGCCAACCAGCAGCAAGCCTTCTGCGCCATTCATCACCTCGACCCTGCAGCAGGCTGCCAGCAACCGCCTGGGTTTCGGCGTGAAGAAGACCATGATGATGGCCCAGCGTCTTTACGAAGCGGGCTACATCACCTATATGCGTACCGACTCGACCAACCTGTCGGCCGATGCGGTGAGCATGGCGCGCAGCTACATCGAGAGCGAGTTCGGCAAGAAATACCTGCCTGATGCGCCGAATGTCTACAGCAGCAAGGAAGGCGCCCAGGAGGCGCACGAAGCGATCCGTCCTTCGGACGTCAACACCCACCCCAGCAAGCTGTCGGGCATGGAGCGTGACGCCGAGCGCCTGTATGAGCTGATCTGGCGCCAGTTCGTGGCCTGCCAGATGCCACCGGCGCAATACCTGTCGACCACTGTCAGCGTGACTGCCGGTAGCTTCGAGCTGCGGGCCAAGGGGCGTATTCTCAAGTTCGACGGTTACACCAAGGTCTTGCCGCAGATCGCCAAGCCGGGTGACGACGGTGTGCTGCCTGACATGGGTGAGGGCGAGAAGCTCGACTTGCTGGGTATCGACCCCAGCCAGCACTTTACCAAGCCGCCAGCACGCTTCTCTGAAGCCAGCCTGGTCAAGGAGATGGAAAAGCGCGGTATCGGTCGTCCATCGACTTATGCGGCGATCATCTCGACCATTCAGGATCGCGGCTATGTGACCCTGCACAACCGGCGTTTCTATTCCGAAAAGATGGGCGATATCGTCACCGAGCGCCTGAGCGAAAGCTTTTCCAATCTGATGGACTACGGCTTTACCGCCGGTATGGAAGAGAATCTCGACGACGTTGCCCAGGGTGAGCGGGACTGGAAAAACGTGCTGGACGAGTTCTACGAGGACTTCCAGACCAAGCTGAAAGTCGCCGAGGCGCCTGAGGGCGGCATGCGTGCCAACCAGCCGGTGATGACTGATATCCCTTGCAAGACTTGTGGCCGCCCGATGCAGATCCGCACTGCGTCCACCGGCGTGTTTCTTGGCTGTTCGGGCTACAGCCTGCCGCCTAAGGAACGCTGCAAGGCAACCGTCAACCTGACGCCGGGCGACGAGATTGCCGATGACGATGAGGGTGAATCGGAGTCGCGGGTACTGCGCGGCAAGCACCGTTGCCCGATCTGCAGCACGGCGATGGATGCCTACCTGCTCGATGAAAAGCACAAGTTGCACATTTGCGGTAACAACCCAGATTGCACCGGCTATGAAATCGAAGAGGGCACTTACCGGATCAAGGGCTACGAAGGCCCGAGCCTGGAATGCGACAAGTGCGGCAGTGAAATGCAGCTCAAGACCGGTCGCTTCGGCAAGTTTTTCGGTTGCACCAACGCCGAGTGCAAGAACACCCGCAAGCTGCTCAAGAGCGGCGAGGCGGCGCCGCCGAAGATGGACCCGGTGAAGATGCCGGAGCTCAAGTGCGAGAAGGTCGACGACACCTACATCTTGCGCGACGGTGCTTCAGGTCTGTTCCTGGCTGCCAGCCAGTTCCCGAAAAATCGCGAAACCCGTGCGCCATTGGTGCTGGAACTGGTGCCGCATAAACAGGAAATCGATCCGAAGTATCATTTCCTGTGTGATGCGCCGGTCAAGGACCCTGATGGCCGCCCGGCGGTTGTGCGCTACAGCCGCAAGACCAAGGAGCAGTATGTCCAGACCGAAGTGGACGGCAAGCCGACTGGCTGGCGCGCGTTCCACGATGGCAACGCCTGGAAGGTCGAAGACAAGCGTTGATTGAAATCCCCTTGCCAGCCAGGCAAGGGGTTTTTTGCTTTGATCGGTTTTTCGCCAACGCTGCAAGGGAGGTTTTGACATGGCCCAAGAACTTTACACCCGCACCAATCAGAAGATTTTCTTCGCCGGCCTGGCTCTGGAAACCCTGGGCAAGGCTGAGCAAGGCCAGGCCATGAATGCCCAGGCGCAGATCCAGGCTGGCCGTGAAACTGTGTTGTTTCATCTGTACGGCGCTTTGCTGGGCCTGTGTCACGAGATCGCCGGTTACTACCGCCTGCCGCAAGCCGGGGCACCACGCGCCGAACTGTTGCTGGCGCCTGAGGTGCTGGAAAGCGTTGCCATCCCTGAGCTGGGCGAGTTGATCGAGCTGGCGCAGAACCGGCATACCTGGCTGGGTCAATTGTTGGCGGCCTATGCAGCGTTGTTCGAGCCGCCACGTGCGCCGGTCAAGCCCAAGGGCGATGTCACCCAGCCGATCATCCAGGCAGTGAATCTGGATGATGAGCCAGAGCCGGAGCAGGGCTTGACCCGTGACGAGCTGGAAAGCTGGCGGCAATCGATCAAGTCACTGGCGGTGCGTTTTCGCCAGGGGATGAACGAGTTCTGATACAAGCTTGATGTACGCATCAGTGCAGGCTGTTACACTGCCCGCCTTTCGCGGAGTATTTGTACTGATGCCTACCTCTTTTCTTGAAATTGTCGAGCTTCCTGACGGCCGTATCGAGCTGCGTCGTGCCGAGGATGAGGGCTCGCTGGTCACTCTGAATTTTTCGGAGGACGCCAAGGTGTTTCTGCAAGGTCAGCACGTTGAAGTCGCCAAAGCCATGTTGAGCGTCGGCGTGCAGATGGCCGGCCGTCTGGCCGAAGGTGTGCTGGAAAAAGAAGAAGACGGACCCCGGGTTCTGCATTGAGGCCCGTCGGGCGATCAGCCCAATCGGATATTCAGGCTTTGCGCTTCACCGATACGGGCCGCAGCCGTCAGCTGTTGCCGTGCAGCTGCGCTGAGGGGATTGAGCCAGCTCACCACTGTGTGACTGCGCCCCAGCCGTAATGCCTCGCGAGCAAGTGCCAGAGCGGTTTGTGTGCCGCGGGGCTGCAGAATCAGGATTCTCTCCCGGTTCAGGCCCGCCTCACGTAGCCATGCCTGGGTCAGGCTGGCAGGCGGAGCGATCAGGCTGAGCCAGCGTGGATCCTGCTCCTCACTCAAATCTCTAAGAATTGGCGCCAGCAGGCTCAGGCAGCTTCCGGCCGCTCCACGCAATGACACTTCGCTGAACACCTGCGGTGCCGTCTCCCGGAATGCCTGGGGCAGCTCCTGCAGGGAAGGGGCGATGGGCTGGGCCAGGAATGCTTCGAACAGTGGTAATTGGGTGTGAGGGGCCGGATGAAACTGCATGGTGTTCTCCCTTAGCGGCGCAGCACGCCGACGCTCAAGCCTTCGATGACCAGTTCCTGCTCCTTGAGATCGACCTCGATAGGCGCGAACTCAGGGTTTTCAGCAATCAGCCAGACCTTGTTGCCTTCGCGTTTGAAGCGCTTGACTGTGACTTCGTCACCGATCCGGGCTACCACGATCTGCCCGTTGCGTGCTTCGCGAGTGGTGTGTACTGCCAGCAGGTCGCCATCGAGGATGCCGACGTCCTTCATGCTCATGCCGTGGACGCGCAACAGGTAGTCGGCGCTTGGATGAAAGAAGGTCGGGTTGATGTTGCATGACTCCTCGATGTGCTGCTGGGCGAGGATCGGTGCGCCGGCGGCAACCCGGCCGATGATCGGCAGGCTGCTGTCGTCGGCCTGGCGGGCTTCGAAACCTGGGATGCGGATGCCTCGCGAGGCGCCCGGCGTCATCTCGATGGCGCCTTTGCGGGCCAGGGCCTTGAGGTGTTCTTCAGCGGCATTCGGTGATTTGAAGCCGAGCTTCTGGGCTATCTCCGCCCGGGTTGGCGGGTAGCCGTTGTCTTCGAGGCAACGTTTGATGAAGTCCAGGATTTCGGCCTGGCGGGGCGTCAGTTTGATCATGTCGTGCGCTCTGTCTTTTTGTACAGTGCCTGGGATTATATACAGTGAAGGCGGCTTGGCAATCATGCTTTTGAATCTTTGTGCCGAACGGCCAGGCGCCTGGCTGGATGGATCGCTCGTCGGCGTGGCTTGAATGCGTGACTGTTCAGCCACAAAATGAACCGCCCGCTTGACAAACCGCCTGCCTGAAACGTATGTTTCAAACGATTGTTTTGTCAGGCAGAGAGCCATGGCCCAGTCGGAAACCGTAGAACGTATTCTTGATGCTGCCGAACAGTTGTTCGCCGAGAAGGGCTTCGCCGAGACGTCCTTGCGCCTGATCACCAGCAAGGCGTCGGTCAACCTCGCAGCGGTCAATTATCATTTCGGCTCCAAAAAAGCCTTGATCCAGGCAGTGTTCTCGCGCTTTCTCGGGCCGTTCTGCGCGAGCCTTGAGCGTGAGCTGGAGCGCCGTCAGGCCCAGCCGGAGCACAAGCCTGACCTTGAGGAACTGCTGGGTATCCTGGTCGAGCAGGCCATGGCGGTGCAGCCGCGCAGCGGTAACGACCTGTCGATCTTCATGCGCCTGCTGGGCCTGGCGTTCAGCCAGAGCCAGGGGCATCTGCGGCGTTACCTTGAAGACATGTACGGCAAGGTGTTTCGCCGGTATATGGTGCTGGTCAATGAGGCCGCGCCATGCATTCCACCGATCGAGCTGTTCTGGCGCGTGCACTTCATGCTCGGTGCTGCGGCATTCAGCATGTCGGGCATCAAGGCGCTGCGGGCCATTTCCGAGAATGACTTCGGCATCAATACCTCGATCGAGCAGGTCATGCGCCTGATGGTGCCGTTTCTGGCGGCCGGCATGCGTGCGCAAACCGGCGTCACTGATCCGCAGATGATCGCCGCCCAGCTCAGGCCGCGCAGCAAGGTCGCTGCGGTAACCAACACCGCCGCGGTCAAGGCCTGAGTACGGCTGCGTTGCACCGGGCTGCAGGATCAAGCACCATGCCGGCTTGATCCAAGGTAATGGTGTTTTCTATGAGTTCTGGCCTGCAAGGCTCCTTGATGGTCGATGTCGCCGGTACCTGGCTGACTGCTGAAGACCGTCATCTACTGCGCCAACCGCAAATCGGTGGCCTGATTGTTTTTGCCCGCAATATCGAGCATCCACGCCAGGTTCGTGAACTGAGTGCGTCGATTCGCGCTGTGCGTCCGGACCTGCTGCTGGCGGTGGATCAGGAAGGCGGACGCGTTCAGCGTCTGCGTCAAGGGTTCGTGCGTCTGCCGGCCATGCGCGCCATTTCTGCCTGTCCGGATGCCGAGGCGCTGGCAGCCCATTGCGGCTGGCTGATGGCGACCGAGGTGCTGGCGGTGGGCCTGGACCTGAGCTTCGCCCCCGTTCTGGACCTGGATCATGAGCGCAGTGCGGTGGTCGGCACCCGCTCGTTCGAAGGAGATCCGGAACGTGCCGCGCAACTGGCAGGTGCCTTCATCCGGGGTATGAATGAAGCCGGTATGGCGGCGACCGGCAAGCATTTTCCGGGGCATGGTTGGGCTGAGGCGGACTCGCACGTCGCGATCCCCAACGATGAACGCAGCCTGGACAGTATCCGTGCCCAGGACCTGGTGCCTTTTGCCCGCCTGAGCCAGAAATTGGCCGCGGTGATGCCTGCCCATGTGATTTATCCGCAGGTCGACAACCAGCCGGCGGGCTTTTCCCGGCGCTGGCTGCAAGACATTCTGCGCGGTGAGCTGGGCTTCGATGGGGTGATTTTCAGTGATGACCTGTCGATGGCTGGCGCCCATGTGGTGGGCGACGCTGCCAGCCGTATCGAAGCCGCGCTGAGCGCCGGTTGTGACATGGGGCTGGTGTGCAACGATCGCGCCAGCGCTGAACTTGCCCTGAGCGCCGCGCAGCGCCTCAAGGTCAAGCCCTCGCCCCGGCTGGCGCGCATGCGTGGCCAGAGCCATGCCAGCACCGACTACCGCAGCCAGCCACGCTGGCTGCAAGCGCTACAGGCGCTGCGTAGCGCAGGGCTGCTGTAGGAGCGGCTTCAGCCGCGATGCTCGGCACCGTTTTTCGCGGCTAAAGCCGCTCTTGCAGAGTGCGTCGAGCAAGTCGTACCGGGTTCTTCAGAGAATCCGGTACAGCAACCGCTCGATCTTCACCCGGCTGACCCGGCGCAGGAACTTGTGCACGCCTTCGGGATACTCGGCCAGGGTCTGCAATTGCTCGAAATTGTCGACCCGCCGGGTATGTTGCATCAGGCTGGCCAGCTCGGCTGCGCGCGGGTCGAGCCATTGCCCCTTAGGGTCATCGATCAGCAGGCCGTTTTCAAGATCCAGATTGAACGCACGTGGGTTGAGGTTGTTGCCGGTCAGCAGGGTATAACGTTGATCGACCCACATGCCCTTGAGGTGGTAGGTGTTGTCGCCATGCTTCCACAGGTGCAGATTCAGCCGCCCCCGGGCGATTGCCGTCTGGTGCTTGCGGGCAAAACGGCGCAGGCTGATTTCGTAAAGATAGGGCAGGGCAGAGATCACCTTGAACGGCTCTTCAGGTGCAATGAAGAAGTCGTTGGCGGTCTTGTCGCCGACGATGATGTCGACCACCACGCCACGCTTGAGTGCGCGGTTGATTTCACGGGTCACAGCGACCGGCAGATTGAAGTACGGCGTGCAGATGGTCAGCTGGCTCTGGCTGCTGGCGATCAGATCGCAGATGGTGCGGTTCAGGCGGTTGCGCGGGCCGACACCCAATAGCGGGATGACGCGCATTTCGCCATTTTCCAGGCTGCCTGCATCGGTGTTGTAGCTGGCGCGTTTGAGCTGGCTGCGCAAGGCGCGGATCTCACCGCGCAGGCTCTTTGAGCTGGGCGGTTGCGGCAGGTCCAGGCGGTGCACTGCCGGCGAGCCGATGATCTCCTGCTGTACCAGCATGACAAAACTGTCTGCCAATGGCGCGTTGTGGATCAGGTGGTAGCGGTCCAGCCGGTACTTGTCCAGCTTGTGCAGATAGACGTTATTGATGCTGGCGCCGGTGTAGAGCACCTCGTCATCGATGACACTGCCCTTGAGGTGCAGTACGCCGAACAGCTCGCGGGTCTGCACCGGTACACCATAGACCGGAACTTCGACGTCGTATTCCAGATGCTGCGCCTGATACCAGGTGCTGTTACCCGGCTGGCGACCGGCACCGATCAGCCCGCGCTGGGCACGGAACCAGTCGACCAGGACCCGCACTTCAAGACCGGGGCGGGCGACCTTGGCCGCATACAGGGCATCGAGGATTTCCTGACCGGCTTCATCCTGTTGCAGATACAGGGCGATGATATAGATGCGCCGGGTAGCCGAGGCGATTTTCTCCAGCAGGCAACGACGATAGTCGGCGGCCGTGGGCAACAGAGTGATTGCCTGGTCTTGCAAGGCGAATCCGCACAGCGCGGCAAGGGTCGAGCGTCTGAAGGGGGACTGCATAAGCCTCTCGTTCGGTTGGCGACGACCTGCGAGCTTACACCAGGCTTGCCATGAAAAGTCGCTGGGTTAAAAAAAGCTGTGTGATGGTTGGGCAAGCCCGTGTCCACCTGCCGATTGCGGCAGGCAGACTACCCGGCCTGCGGGACAGTAACTCAATAGCCGTTGCGTTTGAGTAGGCTATCGACCGTCTCTTTGGCCGGGCGTGCGTAGAACTCCAGCAGTTGCGCCGGGCGATTGGTGAAAAAGCCATCGACGCCGGCAGCGCTGATAGCGTTGAAGTCCACAGCATTGTCCACGGTATAAGGATGAATGATCAGCCCCTTGGCGTGGGTCATGGTGTTCATCCACGGTTTGACCAGATCCATGTAGCTCTGCTCACCGCCGTCGGCCAGCCGGCTCGCAGGGCCGGTGCCGATTGCACCATTGGCCTTTGCCCAGTCGATCCAGGCGGCAAACTCGGCTTCTGATTTGACTTCCTGGCTGGCGTACCAGGCCGCTTTGTCCTTGAACCCCGAGTCTTTGAACGCCACGCTGGATTTTGGCGCGATGGCACCCTGGCCTATCCATAGCAGCAAGACCTTGGGCACCTGAGGCATTTCCTTGTGCAGCAGTTGCAGGCTGGTTTTGTCGAAGGTTTGCAGCACGACCCGGCCGGGCAACTGCGCGACGTTGACCTGACCGGGCGCAGCCGCAGGGCGCTCACGCAGCCAGCCGCGTTTCTCCAGCGCTTGCTTGAGGTCGGCTTCGATGCCGGGAAATTGCTGCGGCTGTTTGGTTTCGATGTACAGGCCGGGCTTGTTGGCGCCACCTTCGGCGATGTCGATCACCTCATCCAGAGTCAGGATCTTCAGGCCCGCATAACTGTCCCGCGCCCGCGCCGGGTAGGCCTTGTTGAACCACGAGCCGGCATCCAGTTGCTTGAGCTCAGCCAGGGTAAAGCTGCTTACCGGCTCTTGGGCACGGGCCGGGAACACCTCGGCGATGTTGGTGGTACGTACCAGGCTGTCGTCGTGCAGGGCAAGCAGGACCCCGTCCTTGCTGCGTTGCAGGTCCAGTTCCAGGTAGTCGGCACCCAACTCGCGGGCCAGGATAAAGGCCGGCAGGGTTTCTTCGGGGGCATCGAATGAGGCGCCGCGATGGGCAATCACTGCCGGCCAGGGCAGGCCGGCCTTTTCGCTCAGCGCTTTGCCGGGGGATCCAGAAGCCATGGGGGATGCTGACAGCAGCATGGCACCGGTCAGGGTGGTAACCGTCAGTAACCTGCTCAGCGAAGCAAATGAACTCATGCACGCGATTCCTTATCGGTAACTCGCCGTCCGTCACCCTCGCAGGCGGCTGATGGCAAAAAGCCTTTTAGTTGGGCACTATTGGACTGAAACAGGACAATATCGGCTGTCAGTCTGGGCAGCAAATGCGTCGCGGGTATGACCGTCCCACATCTGCGGGTATTTCCCTATGGTAAATATCGCCAACCAGGTACTGGAGGGGTTCGTCGACAGGCTCATGGATGCGATTTGCGTAGTGGACACAGAGGGACGCTATGTCTACATCAGCGCGGCATTCGAGCGGATTTTCGGCTACCACCCTCAGGAACTGATCGGTGCCCAGATGCTTGATCTGGTGCATCCCGATGATCGGGCGCGGACCCTTGAGGCCGCCGCCGACATCATGGCCGGCAATCCCCAGTTACACTTTGAAAATCGCTACCTGCACAAGAGCGGTCATGTCGTGCATGTGATGTGGTCGGCGTGCTGGTCGCCGTCGGACCACCTGCGTATCGCTGTGGCCCGGGATATCACTGAACTCAAGCGCGCCGACAGCCTGCGCGCCACGCTGCTGGAAATTTCCGAGGCGGCCAATGGCAGTACCGACCTTGCCTGCCTGTTCGAGCGGATTCATAAGATCCTCGCAGGTTTGCTCGGCGCTCGCTATCTGTCGATTGTCCTGTGCCAAGGCGAGCCCGCACGCTACTCGCTTGTCTACCCCGACGATGAACCGCATGACGCTGCCCGCGCCCTGGCCACGGAGGTCTTCAGTCGCGGTCGGCCGGTGCTGCGCTGCGACCGGCTCGGCGTACCCCTGCAAACCGCCAGCGGAATTATCGGCGCGCTGCTGATCAAGGGCGAGCTCGATGCGCCGCTTTACACCCCGCGTGATCTGGACTTGTTGCAACTGGTGTCCAGCCACGTGGCCACCGCCATCGAGCGTCAGCAGCTCTATGAACGGCTGCATGCGATGGCCCGCTATGACCCGCTCACCCAACTGGCCAACCGCACCTTGCTCAACGAGCGTTTGCAGCATGCGGTGCAGCAGGCAGACCGGCACGGTGACCGGTTGGCGGTGCTGTATCTGGATCTGGACAAGTTCAAACAGGTCAACGACACGCTCGGGCATGCGGCCGGCGACGCCTTGCTGCAGGAAGTCGCCCGGCGCCTGAAAGCCTGTGTCCGGGCCATTGACACCGTTGCGCGGATCGGTGGCGACGAGTTTGTGGTGCTTCTTGAGCGCATTCATGACGATGCTGACGCCGATCAGGTGGCGCAAGTCATTGATCGTGCGCTGAAGGCTCCGGTCCTGCTGGAAGGGCAGAGCTGGCGTATCTCATCAAGCATCGGCATCGCCCGCTACCCTGATGATGCCAGTGATCTGGCGCAGTTGTTTCGGCATGCAGATCAAGCCATGTATGCCGCGAAAAAGCGCAGTCGGCGTCCGGGCTAGCGATCCGTTACTGTGCAGGCAGAGCCTCTCGGGTTACTGTCAGTGTTTTATCTGGACCGAGGACTGATTTCCATGACGACCCTGCTGGTACTGGTCGAAAACCTCAACGACTATCTGCCGATACTTGAAGACAGCGGTTTTCGGTTGATCCGTGCGCAGACCCCCGAGCTGCGTGCCGAGGCGATCGCCCGACATGGCGACGAAATCCAGGCCGTAGTGACCCGTGGGCCGCTGGGGCTGTTTGCCGAAGAAATGGACGCCCTGCCGAACCTGCGGATCATCTGCGTCAGCGGGGCGGGTTATGAAAAGGTCGATGTGGCGGCCGCCCAGGCCCGTGGCATCGTGGTCACCAACGGTGCCGGCGTCAATGCATCGACCGTGGCCGACCATGCCATGGCCCTGCTGTTGGCGGTGATGCGCGACATCCCCCAGGCCGATGCGTCGGTACGTCGTGGCGAGTGGCGCAAGGCGATGCGCCCCTCGCTGGCTGGCAAACGCCTGGGCATCCTTGGCCTGGGCGCAGTGGGCCAGGCCATCGCCCGGCGCGCAGCCGCCTTTGACATGCCCATCGCTTATCACAATCGGCGCGCACGCAGTGATGTGGATTATGTCTGGTATCGCTCGGTGCGCGAGCTGGCCGAGGCCTCCGACGTGTTGGTTCTGGCCACGCCGGGTGGCGCCAATACCCGCCATCTGGTCGATGACGAAGTGCTCCAGGCGCTTGGCCCGCAGGGTTATCTGGTGAATATCGCCAGGGCCAGCGTGGTCGATACCCAGGAACTGCTCGGCGCCTTGCGCGAACAGCGCATCGCCGGCGCTGCGCTGGACGTATTCGATGATGAGCCGAACGTGCCGGATGCGTTCAAGAGCCTCGCCAATGTGGTGCTTACCCCCCACGTGGCGGGCCTGTCGCCAGAGGCTTCGCATGACTCTGTGCAATTGGTACGCGATAACCTGCAGGCGTTCTTTGCCGGCCAGCCGGTGTTGACCCCGGTTTCGGCAGACTGAGGGCAACACCGCATAGCCTGGAGCGTGACGCTTATCGCTTGCAACTGCCCTTAAGGCATGACCGGTGGGGTGTAGCTCAAGGTTGTGCCCAGCGCCCAGAGCAGAAACAGCACAACCGGCGCGTGCACCAGCAACTGCACGAACGAGAAGCCAATCAGCTCCCGGGCCTTGAGACCCAGTACGCCGAGCAGCGGCAGCATGTAGAACGGGTTGATCAGGTTCGGCAATGCCTCGGCGGCGTTGTAGATCTGCACCGCCCAGCCCAGGTGGTACTGCAGTTCATTGGCCACCTGCATCACGTAGGGTGCTTCGATGATCCACTTGCCGCCACCGGAGGGGATGAAGAAGCCCAGCACGGCCGAGTAGACGCCCATCAGCACCGCATAGGTATCGTGGGTGGCGATGCTGGTGAAGAACAGCGAGATATGGTGCGCCAGGGTCTGCGCATCGCTGCCTTTGACGGTGGTCATCAGCGCGGCGATCGAGCCGTACAACGGGAACTGAATCAGCACCCCGGTGGTGGTCGGCACGGCACGCGCCACCGCATCAAGGAAGCTGCGCGGGCGCCAGTGCAGCAGGGCGCCGAGCATGATGAACAGGAAGTTATAGGTGTTCAGGCCCGAGATGGCGGTGATCGCCGGTTTGCTGCTGAACTCGTTGATCAGCCAGCCGACCCCCAGCGCCACCATCACGATGATCAGCAGCGGGCTGTATTCCAGCCACTCGCCAGGACGGGTGCGCGGCGCCAGCGGTGGCAGGTTGAAAGCCGGGTCCACGCCACAGTCCTCGGCACTGCGGGCATTGGCCGGGCCTGGCGCGGTGGCGTAGGCGACGATGATCGACAGCACGATCAGCACCAGCAGGATCACCCCGGACTGCCAGAGGAAGATGGTTTCGGTGAACGGGATGACCCCGGTGATGGCCAGGATCGACGGCGGCAGGCTGCCGGGGTTGGCCTGCAGTTGCGCAGCCGACGACGAGATGCCCAGCGCCCACACTGCGCCCAGGCCCAGATAGGCGGCGGCACCGGCGGCGCGGTAGTCCATTTTCAGATCCTTGCGCCGTGCCAGTGCGCGTACCAGCAGGCCGCCGAACACCAGCGACAGGCCCCAGTTGAGCAAGGAGGCGAGCATCGAGATCAGCGCCACCCAGGCCACCGCACTGCGGCCATTGGACGGCAGGCGTGCCAGGCGGTCGATCAGACGCACCGCCGGTGGCGAGCTGGCGACCACGTAGCCGCTGATCACCACGAACGCCATTTGCAGGGTGAAGGGAATCAGGCTCCAGAAGCCATCGCCAAATGCCTTGGCGGTGTCGGCAGGCTTGGCGCCCATGCCCAGCACCGCAAGCGTGACGATCAGTACGGCCAGGGCGGCGAATACCCAGGCATCGGGAAACCAGCGCTCGGCCCAGGCCGAGCAGCGCAGGGCAAAGCGCGCGGAGCGGCTTTCCTGGAGGGAAGCGGACGACATAGCAATACCTCTTTATTGTTTTTTTGAAGGCACAACGTTCGAGGCCCCTGACGGGGCCTCGATGATTCAGAAACGCATTTCAATCACATCGTCGGGCACGATCAGCCGGCCGGCGGTCTTGGCGACGATTTCCTCGACGCTGATGCCCGGCGCACGTTCGCGCAGGATGAAGGCACCGTTGTCGATCTCCAGATAAGCCAGGTCGGTCAGCACCCGGCGAATGCACCCGGCGCCGGTCAGCGGCAGTTCGCAACGATCCAGCAGTTTCGACTCGCCGTCCTTGGAGGCGTGGGTCATGGTGACGATGATGTTCTCGGCACCGGCGACCAGGTCCATGGCACCGCCCATGCCTTTGATCAGCTTGCCGGGGATCATCCAGGAGGCGATGTTGCCCTGCACATCGACTTCGAATGCGCCCAGCACCGTAAGGTCGACATGCCCGCCGCGAATCATCGCGAACGAGTCGGCGGAGTGGAAAATCGATGCGCCGCGGCGGGCTGTGACGGTCTGTTTGCCGGCATTGATCATGTCGGCGTCGACGGTCTGCTCGGTGGGAAACTCGCCCATGCCCAGCAGGCCGTTTTCCGATTGCAGCATCACGTCAATGCCGTCTGGTACGTAGTTGGCGACCAGGGTCGGGATGCCGATGCCCAGATTGACGTAGTAGCCGTCCTTGAGTTCGCGGGCGACCCGTTGTGCCATTTGTTCGCGGGAAAGTGCCATGGTGCAACTCCTTTCTCAGGCCTTGAGGGTGCGCTTTTCGATGCGTTTCTCGAAGCTGCCGAGGATCAGCCGGTCGACGTAGATACCCGGGGTGTGGATATGCGCCGGGTCGAGCTCGCCGGGCTCGACGATTTCTTCGACCTCCACCACCGTGATTTTTCCGGCGGTGGCCACCAGCGGGTTGAAGTTCTGCGCGGTATGCCGGTAGATCACATTGCCGAAGTGGTCGGCCTTCCAGCCTTTGACCAGGGCAAAATCACCGGTGATGGCTTCTTCAAGAATGTAATCGCGGCCGTTGAACTGGCGGCTCTCCTTGCCTTCGGCCACCGGCGTGCCGAAGCCGGTGGCGGTGTAGAAGGCCGGAATCCCGGCACCGCCGGCACGCAGTTTCTCGGCCAGGGTGCCCTGCGGGGTGAGGTCGACTTCCAGCGCGCCACTGAGTAACTGTTGCTCGAACAGCGCGTTCTCACCGACGTAGGAAGAGATCATTTTGCGGATCTGCCGGTCTTCGAGCAGGATGCCCAGGCCAAACCCGTCGACCCCGCAGTTATTGGACACAACGGTCAGGCCACGGGTGCCCATGCGCTTGATCTGGGCAATCAGGTTTTCCGGTATGCCGCACAGCCCGAAGCCGCCACACAGCACGGTCATGTTGTCGGTCAGCCCTTCGAGGGCTTGCTCGTAGGTCGCCACTCGTTTGTCGAGTCCAGCCATGATGTCGGCCTCTGGTCATTGTTGTTGTCGTTGTCGCTGCAATGAACAGGCTAGTTGCTCTGTCACTGAATCGCGTTGTTGACATCTTCTGTCTTGGCGAATGATTTGTTAATTTTGTTTTTCTGATGGTTTGATAAGAAAGACAAAACAATGAACGTCAAACACCTGCGCGCCTTCGTGGCGGTTGCCGAATGCCTGAGCTTTGCCCAGGCCGGTGAGCGCCTGCACCTGTCACAACCGGCCCTGAGCCTGACGATCAAGGGGCTTGAAGAGTCGCTGGGGGGGCAGTTGCTGATTCGCACCACACGCAGCGTAAACCTCACCCCGGAAGGCGAAACCCTGCTGCCGCTGGCTCGCCAGTTGCTGGCTGACTGGGACAACACCGAAGAATTGCTGCACCAGCGTTTTACCCTGCAAATGGGCAAGGTTTCATTGGCGGCGATGCCTTCGTATGCCGGCAACCGTTTGCCGGGGGCCTTGAAGGTGTTCCGTGAACGTTACCCGCGGGTCAATATCGCGGTGCACGATGTGATCAACGAAGAGGTGCTGGAGATGGTCCGCCAGCGGCGGGTCGAACTGGGCATCGGTTTCGAACCGGAGCCTGGCCACTCACTGCATTTCACGCCGTTCTGCGTAGACCGTTTCGTTGCCGTGGTGCCTGCCGATTCCCCCCTGGCCGGAGGTACCGAGTTGCACTGGAGTGAGTTGCTCAAAGAGGACTTCATCGCCTTGCAAAGACCTTCGGCGGTGCGCCTGCTGCTGGAGCAATCGGTGGCTGCGCAGCATGGACGGCTGGCGGTGGCCTTCGAGAGTCATCAGTTGGCGACAGTGGGACGGATGGTTGCCAGTGGTCTGGGCGTCAGCGCCGTGCCGGCACTGTGTATCGAGCAGATGCACGAACTGGGCGCCTGCTGCATCCCGCTGGTGGGGCCACGCATCGAGCGGCGCATTGGCCTGATGACCTTGGCCGACCAGCAATTGTCGGTGGCGGCCCAGGCCCTGCGTGAGGTGTTGATCGAACAGGCATCAATGCGCCGATAGTCACTATCAGTTGCGGTGATTTCTGCTGGAAGCGGGGCGGGATTAACCTTTGTTCATTCCCGAATCGAACCTTCCAAGGAGGTCACCATGCACCGTTTTACTGCTCTTGCCCTGTTGTTCTCTGTTGCCGTGATCAGCGGCTGCTCGACCCACCATGCCGTCGAGCAACGCCCTTACAGCGCTGAAGAAACCCTGCAACTGGCGCTGGAAGACCTTAATCGTCGCGGCCTGTCGTTCGACGAATATCACGCTCGCAAGGCCCGGTTGCTGGCCAACCCGCAGCTGCAGCAAGTGCGCGAGTTTGACCACAGCGCCGAAGTCAATGTCGACGCGGGTGTCGTCAGCCGGGATCGTCAGGGCTAATGCGACTCTGACAGTTCCACTGATTTTCTGATTTGCGAAAACTGTACCGGTAAAACTTTCTTCTAGCTGTCCGTGTGTTTCCAGACGCCGTCTGGGTAGGGTGAGCGACCTGTCTCACTGGTTTGCACGGATTGCCGTATGTCTTTCGATCTGCTTCTGGCATTTGCCCTGTTTGCGCTGGTCTCCTCGATCACGCCGGGCCCCAATAACATGATGCTGCTGGCCTCGGGGGTGAACTTCGGTTTGCGCCGCACGGTGCCGCATATGTTCGGTATCAGTATCGGCTTCATGGTGTTGGTGCTGGCGGTAGGCCTGGGCCTGGGCAGTGTGTTCCAGAGCTGGCCATGGTTTTATACCTTGCTGCGGTATGTCGGCGGTGCGTATCTGTTGTACCTGGCCTGGAAGATCGCGACGTCCGGGCCGGTGGGTGACAACGGGCCGTCACGCGGCGAGCCCATGACGTTTTTTGCCGCTGCGCTGTTTCAGTGGGTCAACCCCAAGGCCTGGGTGATGGCGGTGGGGGCAATCACGACCTATACGCCGATGCAGGGGTATTTCACCAATGTGTTGGTGATCACGGCGGTGTTTGGTTTGATCAACCTGCCGGGGGTGGGGATCTGGGCGGGGTTTGGCAGCCTGCTGCGCAACGTATTGCGCGACCCGCGTCGGGTGCGGGTGTTCAATGGCGTGATGGCGTTGCTGCTGGTGTTATCGTTGTATCCGCTGGTGGTGCAACACTGATCGTTTGGCGGTTTGGCGGTTTGAGTGGCGTGCATTCGCCGCAGCGGCGTTGGGTTTGAGTCACTTTTCCGCTTTTACAGCGGGTCACTTTTGTCTTGGTGGCAAGTAACCAAAACCGTTTGCTCCTGCCTTGGCCCCGCCCTTTGGCCTATTTGGCGGTCGGCGCGATGGGCGTCTTGCCCAGCGCACCTGCTCCTTATAGAAAGAGCAGCGGCTTCCCTGCCGGCTTTCCCACCAAATCGACACCT
>NZ_JANJFL010000021.1:0-116803 GCF_024584215.1 Pseudomonas sp. LJDD11 | reverse complement strand
GGCTACGGCGAGTTCGATGCAGGCGTGCCGAAGAAATTCGTCATCGACCCGCACAAGACCTTCAGCGCCGCTTGATGTAATTCGCGGGTGAAGCCGCTCCTACAGGGGCGGGTTCTGCCGCGACGTCTCAATGGTGATCCATTTCCTGCTTCAACTGCGCGATCCGCGCATTCTTCTCGACCCATAGCTGGTTGACCCAGGCCTGGACCTGGCCACGAAATTCAGGATCGTTCTCGTAGTCGCCCTGCCACAGTGCGGGGTCGAGCGCGCGGGTCTGGATATCGACAACCACCTTGGGCACGCTCCCGCACAGCAAATCCCAGAAACCGGGCGGCGGGCTGCCGGGGTAGACCACGGTCACATCGAGGATCGCATCGAGTTGCTCACCCATCGCCGCCAGCACAAAAGCCACGCCACCGGCCTTGGGCTTGAGCAGGTATTGATGCGGCGACTGCTGGGCGGCGTGTTTGGCCTGGGTAAAGCGGGTACCTTCCAGATAATTGACGATGGTTACCGGCTGGCGCTTGAACAGCTCGCAGGCCGCCTTGGTGATTTCCAGATCCTGGCCTTTGAGTTGCGGATTTTTGGCCAGGAAAGCCTTGCTGTAGCGCTTCATGAACGGATAATCCAGCGCCCACCAGGCCAGCCCCAGAAACGGCACCCAAATGAGCTCCTTTTTCAGGAAGAACTTGAAAAATGGCGTGCGGCGGTTCAGCGCTTGAACCAGCGCCGGAATATCCACCCAGGACTGATGATTGCTGATCACCAGATAGGAAGTATCACGGCGCAGTGGTGCGGCGCCACGAATGTCCCATTGGGTGGGCAGGGTGAGTGCGAAAATGCGTTTATTGATCTCTGCCCAGGTTTCCGCGATCCACATCACGGCCTTGGAGCAGTGGTCGCGCATGTCGCCCTGAAAGATCAGCTTGAGCAGGGCGAATGCCAGCAGCGGCCCGATCAGGATCAGGGTGTTGAGCAGCAGCAAGAGGGTGACGAAACTGCCGGTGAGGGCGCGGCGCATAGGCATCTCTGGGATATTGGCGGTCAGTCATGATAAATAGCCCGGCCTGACGCGCCAATGATACAGATGCTGACAAATGTTTCCGGTCGGCGAACCAAGCACGGCGCTGCTGTCTAAAACCGGACGCCAACCGGGCGCCCGATACTCTAAGGAGTCCTCCAAGTGAAGAACACTCTCGTGCTGTTGTCTCTGCTGGCGATGCCGGCTCTGGCGGCAGACCCGACCCTGTACGGCCGCTACGAGCACATCAAGATTGCGCAAGTGGGCGAAACCTTCAAGGCCAAGATGGACACCGGTGCGCTGACCGCTTCGTTATCGGCCAAGGATATCGAGCTGTTCCAGCGCGACGGCGAACAATGGGTGCGTTTTCGTCTGGCCGCTGACGGTGCCAGTAACAAGCTGTTCGAACACAAGGTCGCGCGGGTCAGCAAGATCAAGGGCCGTGCCGACGAAGACGACGAGGACGAAGACCGCATCGACCCGGCCAAGCGCCCGGTGGTCGAGTTGCAACTGTGCCTGGGCAAGCAGCAGCGCACCGTCGAGGTCAATCTGGTAGACCGCAGCCACTTCAACTATCCGCTGTTGATCGGCGCCAAGGCACTGCGTGAGTTTGATGCAGCGGTGGACCCGGCCAAGCGGTATACCGCCAAACAACCGGATTGCTGATCAGGCACCTTTAAAACTACCTACTGGCTGGGCGCCTGTGGCGCTACGCGCGCCAGCGCTGCGTTAAAAACACGCTCGGAATGCTCATGTACTCCAGTACACTCCGCTTCCTCGCTTGTTTTTGCCTTGCGCTGACTGCCTCGCCTACGTTTTAAAGGCACCTGATTGACGAACAGGGTGGGATCGCGCACCTTCTGTCGGTCCCGTTCAATGCCCGAAATTATGCCGCATATCCTGATTGTCGAAGACGAAGTCGCGATTGCCGACACCCTGATCTATGCCCTGCAAGGCGAGGGCTTCACCAGCACCTGGCTGAGCCTCGGCCAGGCCGCAGTGGAGCATCAGCGCCAGACCCCGGCCGACCTGATCATTCTTGATGTCGGCCTGCCGGATATCAGCGGTTTTGAAACCTGCAAACAATTGCGCCGCTTCAGCGATGTGCCGGTGATGTTCCTCACTGCGCGCAATGCCGAGATCGACCGGGTGGTGGGCCTGGAGATTGGCGCTGACGATTATGTGGTCAAGCCGTTCAGCCCCCGTGAGGTGGCGGCGCGGGTCAAGGCGATTCTCAAGCGCATGCTGCCCCGTGAACTGCCGGTGGCCGTGCCGGCGAGCGGCAACGGTCTGTTTCAGGTCGATCTGGAACGCTTCCAGATCAGCTATCGCCAGCAGCCGCTGAGCCTGACCCGTCATGAGTTTCGCCTGTTGCAATGCCTGCTGGAACAGCCCGAGCGGGTATTCAGCCGCGAGCAGTTGCTCGATGCCCTGGGGGTGGTCGCCGATGCCGGCTACGAGCGCAACATCGACAGCCACATCAAGAGCCTGCGCGCCAAGCTGCGGGCGGTCGCCGCCGATGCCGAGCCGATCCAGACCCATCGCGGTATCGGTTACAGCTTCAGCCCGGGCAACAGCTAAATGTCGCTGAGCATCCGGATATTTCTGGTCTACGCGGTATTCATCGCCCTGACCGGCTATTTCGTGCTCAGCACGGTGATGAAGGAAGTTCGCCCCGGCGTGCGTCAGTCAACCGAGGAAACCCTGGTAGACACCGCCAACCTGCTGGCGGAAATCTTCCGCGCTGACGTGCGTGATGGCACGCTCGGGCAGAGCCGCTTCAACGAAGTGCTGCAGGATTACGGCGTGCGTCAGCCGCAGGCAACCATCTGGGAACTGCCGAAGAATCAGGTCAGCAACCGTATCTACGTGACCGATGCCAAGGGCGTCGTGTTGCTGGACTCCAGTGGCGAGGCGGTCGGCCAGGACTATTCGCGCTGGAACGACGTGTATCTGACCCTGCGCGGCCAATACGGTGCACGCTCGACTCGCAGCGACCCTGAAGACCCCAACTCGTCGGTGATGCATGTCGGTGCGCCGATTCGTGACCAAGGACAGATTATTGGTGTGGTGACTGTGGCCAAGCCCAATAGCTCGTTGCAGCCCTACATTGAGCGGGCCGAGCGACGTTTGCTGTGGTATGGCGGCGGGTTGATGGTGCTGGGCCTGCTGCTGGGGGCGTTGTTTTCCTGGTGGCTCAGCTCTGCGCTGCGGCGCCTGACCCGTTATGCCCAGGCGGTCAGCGAAGGGCGGCGCGCTGAGCTGCCGCATTACCGGGGCGGCGAGATGGAGCAGTTATCCACAGCGGTGGAGCGCATGCGCATCCAGCTCGAAGGTAAGGCCTATGTCGAGCGTTACGTGCACACCCTGACCCACGAACTGAAAAGCCCGCTGGCGGCGATCCGCGGCGCCGCTGAACTATTGCACGACGATATGCCGACGGCCCAGCGCCAGCGCTTTGCCGGCAATATCGAAGATGAAAGCCAGCGCATGCAGCAGTTGATCGAACGCCTGCTGAACCTGGCGATGGTCGAGCAGCGCCAGGAGCTTGAAGAGCGAGTGGCCTTGCCGCTGGCCGAACTGCTCGATGAACTGCTGCTGGCCCGCAGCCTGGCCGTCGAGCGCCTGGATCTGAAGGTCGAGCGGCAGATCAACACCTCGCTGTGCCTGCACGGTGAACGCTTTCTGCTCAGCCAGGCGCTGGCCAACCTGCTGGACAACGCGCTGGACTTCACCCCGACCGGCGGGTTACTGCGCCTGGCGGCCGAACCCCGGGACGGGCGTATTTACCTCTCGCTGTTCAACACCGCCGAACCGATTCCCGACTATGCCTTGCCGCGTTTGTGCGAGCGCTTCTACTCCCTGCCGCGTCCGCATACCGGGCGTAAAAGCACCGGACTGGGGCTGAACTTCGTCGCCGAGGTGGTGCAGCTGCATGGCGGCGAACTGCGGATCGAGAATGTGGAGGGTGGTGTGTTGGTGAGCCTGTGGCTGGCGTAGGAGCGGATTTATCCGCGAATGATGCTGTTCGCTGCTGAAGCAGCTCCTACGCAGACGATGCCGGTCCGACATGCCATACGTATTCCCACACAATCTCCACACAGCCCCCATCATCACCCCACATAGCCCGCGCAGACTGTCTCCCATAGCAAACAGGGAGAGTCCCCATGAATACAAGCATGAATCGAAGTCTGGCCATGAAGTTGGGCATGATCGCTTTGCTGATCATGCTGTTGTTGATTCCATTGATGATGATCGGCGGGCTGATCAGCGAGCGGCAGGCGCAGCGCGATACGGTGCTTGATGACATTGCGCGCAGTTCCAGTTACAGCCAGCAGATCACCGGCCCGGTGGTCGTGATTCCTTACCGGCGCAGCGTGCAGGTCTGGAAGGTCAAGGCGCAAAGCGATGAGCGCTACCAGGAAACCGAGATTGAACGCGGTTACCTGCACTTTCTGCCCGAGCGTTTCGAGGTGGACGGCAAGGTGCGCACCGAACTGCGTTCACGCGGCATCTACGAGGCGCGCCTGTACCATGCGCAAAGCCAGATCAGCGGGCATTTCGCGTTGCCGGAAAAGCTTGGCCTGGATGACAGCTTCGAGGAGTACAGCTTCGAGCGGCCTTATCTGGCGGTGGGCCTGAGTGATATCCGTGGCATTGAAAATGCCCTGACCCTGCAGATGAATGGCCAGACGCTGGAGTTCGAACCGGGCACGCGGCTGAGTCGTCTCGGTGAGGGGGTCAGTGCCACTCTGCCGGCCATTGACGGCAAGCAGCCGACCCGCCTGAGCTTTGCCTTTGACCTGAACCTGCAAGGCACCGGGCAGCTGAACGTCACCCCGGTGGGCAAGTCCAGCACGGTAAAACTGGTCGCTGACTGGCCGCATCCAAGCTTTATCGGCAACTACCTGCCGACCCAGCGGGAAGTCAGCGCAGCAGGGTTCAGCGCGCAATGGCAGACCTCGTTCTTCTCCACCAACCTTGAAGAGGCCTTCGACAAATGCCTGCGCAGCGATCAGTGCGCAGATTTGCACGGCCGCAGTTTCGGTGTGAGCTTCATCGATCCGGTGGATCAATACCTGAAGAGTGACCGAGCGATCAAATATGCCTTGCTGTTCATCGCCCTGACCTTTGCCGGCTTCTTTCTCTTTGAGGTACTCAAGAGCATGGCCGTGCACCCGGTGCAGTACGCTCTGGTGGGCGCGGCGCTGGCGCTGTTCTACCTGATGTTGCTGTCGCTGTCCGAGCATCTGGGCTTTGCCACGGCTTACCTGTTGTCAGCGGCTGGTTGCGTGCTGTTGATCGGCTTCTATGTCAGCCATGTGCTGCGTGGTGTGCGCCAGGGCGTGGGATTTGCGCTGGGGCTGGCGGCGCTGTATGGCCTGCTGTACGGCTTGCTCAGTGCTGAGGACTACGCATTGTTGATGGGCTCGTTGTTGCTGTTCGGCCTGTTGGGCGTGTTCATGGTCCTGACCCGCAAGCTCGACTGGTACGGCATTGCGCCGGGCATCAGCCACAAACCGGCTGCGGAGCCAGCGCCATGAACGAAGAGTCGCTGTTGCGTCAGGAGCGCCGCCAGGCCAGGCGGCTGCTGGACGGGCTGATCGGTTTGCTGCCCGCAGCGCCGCGGGCAGCCGGGCAGGTGCTCAGGCCGAAGGCTGGGTGGCCTGCATCGAAGGCCGCTGGCTGACGTCAAAATACCAGTTGGCCAGGCGCGGGTAGCTGTTACGCCAGTTCAGATCGGGCTGGCGGAAATCCAGGTAACCCAGTGCCGCCGCGACACTGATCGAGGCAATGTCGAAAGTGGCGCCCAGTTCGGTCAGCGCCTCCTGTTCGAAGTAGGTCAGGGTGCGTTCGATCTTGCTCTGCTGGTTGTCCAGCCATACCGGCCAGTGCAGCTCCTTGGGGCGCAGCGCGGTTTCGTAGCGGATCAGCAGGGCCGCATCAAGCAGCGCATCGGCCAGCGAGGCCAGGGACAGGCGCCGCCAGCGCGCCGGGCCGTCACGGGCAATCAATGGCGTGCCGGTGTGCTGGTGGTCCAGGTAGTCGAGGATCACCCGGCTGTCGTGGATCACATTGCCGTCGGCCAGACGCAGCGCCGGAATCTTGCCCGCCGGGTTGTCATGGTTAAGCTCGGCAGAGGGGCTTACCGGAGTCAGGACCGTAGACTGCAATTGAACCTTGTCGAGCTGACCGGTTTCATGAAGCAGGATGACCACCTTGCGGGCAAACGGCGATGCCGGGTTGGTGTACAGGGTCATGGTAGGTGCTGACATGAATGATCCTCGATGGCGACAGAGTCATAGACTAGTCAGCGCCTCGTGGCTCTGCAATTGTTGGCTAGGGGTTGTTGCCGTTTCAGCGGTTGTGATGAAACGGCAACAGCCCCTAAAAGGAATGCGCCTGCGTGCGCCTGCGCCACTGGCTCAGGCTTTGCTCCAGGCGGGCCGGGCTGTCGATGCCCTGGCGGCGGGCGTGGCTGAACAGGATCAGCGCCAGTTCTGCGGTGACCAAGGCATCGGCGCTGGCATGGTGACGCTCTTCGGCATGCAGGCCGAAGTGGCGGGTCCAGTCGTCCAGGCCGGCCTTGCGCAGGTTGGCCTGTTCGCAGAGCATCGGGGCAATCTCGGCAACGTCGAAAAAGGTATGCTGCAGGCGGTAGTCGAGGCTTTCCTTCAGGGCCCGGGCCAGCATGTGCTGGTCGAATGGCGCGTGGAACGCCAACACCGGGCTGTCGCCAACAAACTCCATGAAATCCAGCAGCGCTGCGACCGGTTCGCTGCCAGCGGCAATCGCGCTGGGCGCCAGGCCGTGGATCAGCACGGCGGGGCTGAGCTTGTGATCCACGCGTTGAATCGTGCATTCGAATAGCTGGCCCAGATCGATGGCGCCGTCCTCGATGACCACCGCCCCGATTGACAGCACCTGATCGCGGTTCATGTTCAGCCCGCTGGTTTCCAGGTCCAGCACCACCCAGCGCTGCTGGCGCAGCGGCCGCTCATCGAGCACTGCACCGCCCGGCAGTGCGGCCAGGCGCTGTTTCTGGTGTTCATCCAGAGGCGTTTTCTTGACGACGGGGCGTAGCCATTGGAACAGGTTCATAGTTGATAGCGCAGGCTCAGGCTCGATTGCAGGCGTTGAGCCTGACGGAAGGACTCACGCAGGATGCGCCGGTCCAGATGGTTGAGGGTGTCGGGATCGATGCGGTTGGAGTACGGCAGATTCTGCCGGCTCTGCAACTGATGCTGTTGCATGCGGGTCTGCTGGATGAAGTGGTAGGCCTCTTCGTAGGCAGCGCCATCGAGCGGGTCGATGACCTCACGCTCGACCAGTTGACGCAGGCGCTCCAGGGTATTGATGGCTTCAATATTGTTGACCAGCGCCAGCAAGCGGGCGCCGTCGACGAACGGTGTCAGGCCTTCGGTCTTGAGGTCCAGGGTGTCTTTGTCGCTGCCCTTGCGGGCCAGCACGAAGTCCTTGAAGCGCCCGACCGGCGGACGATGGCGCAGGGCGTTTTCGGCCAGCATGCGCTGGAACAGTCGGTTATCGGCGACCTGATCGAGAATGCTGCGGCGCAGGTACTCGCCGCCGCTTTCTTCGCCCCACACCACCCGCAGGTCGAAGTAGATACTCGACGCCAGCAGGTTTTCCGGGGTGGCTTCGCGGATGAACGCCGAGAAGCGCCGCGCCCATTCGCTGCGTGACAGGCACAGGTCGGGGTTGCCGGCCATGATGTTGCCTTTACAGAGGCTGAAACCGCACAGGGCCAGGCTCTGGTTGATACGTTCAGCGATCGGCAGCAGCAGGGCACGGATTTCAGCCGCCTGTTTGGCATCGCTGGCTTCAAACAGAATGCCGTTGTCCTGATCGGTGTGCAGGGTCTGCTCGCGACGGCCCTCACTGCCGAAGCACAACCAACTGAACGGTATGCCGGGGTCGCCTTTTTCTTCCAGGGTCAGTTCGATGACCCGACACACGGTGTGATCGTTGAGCAGGGTAATGATCTGGGTAATCTGCGTGGATGAAGCCCCGTGGGCCAGCATCCGCTCGACCAGTTGCACGATATCGCCACGCAGATGCACCAGCGCTTCGATACGCGGCGCGTTACGGATGGTGCGCGCCAGATGGACCAGGTCGACCCGTTGCAGCGAGAACAGGTCGCGCTCTGAAACCACCCCGCACAGTCGCCCGTCGCGCACCAGACAGACATGGGCAATATGCCGGCCGGTCATGGCAATGGCCGCATCGAAGGCGCTGGCATCCGGGCTCAGGTAAAACGGCGAGGGGCTCATGAACTGGCTGATGCCTTCGCTGAAGTCGGCATTTACGTCAGCCACCGCTTCACGTAGATCACGCAGGGTGAAGATGCCCAGCGGTGCCTGCCGTTCATCGACGATCACGATGCTGCCGACCTGTTGGTCATGCATCAGCTTCACCGCTTCGCGCATGGGCATGTCCGGGGCACACATGACCGGGTGACGCATGGCCAGTTCGCCCAGCCGGGTATTGAGCGAGTATTGAGTGCCGAGGGTTTCTGCGGCGCGTTGCTGGACTTGCTGATTGACCTGATCGAGCAGACTGCTGACGCCGCGCAAGGCGAAGTCGCGAAAGCAGGTCGACAATGAGAACAGCTTGATGAACGCCTGCTTGTTCAGTTGCAGACAAAAGGTGTCTTCGGCGGCCAGGTGTTCGGTACGGGTGGCGCGTTCGCCCAACAGCGCGGCGAGCGGGAAGCACTCGCCGCTGGTGATCTCGAAGGTGGTCTCGGTTCCACGCCGGGCCGAATGTGGGCGCTCACCGACCACCTGGCCTTGCTTGACGATATAAAAGTGCTCAACCGGGCCGTCGGCAGGCTTGATGATGCTTTCTCCAGCGCCATAAAAACGCAACTGGCACTGTTCGACCAGATACGCCAGGTGCGCGCTTTCCATCTGGTTGAACGGCGGGAACCGCTGCAGGAACTGCATGGTGCCGTGAATGTTCTGCAACACGGCGGTTTTTCCTGCTTCGGTGAAGGCATCTGCTTTACTCATGACGTGCACCGCTTTTTTTGTTATTCATGACCATGGTCGGTCGCTTGGCGTCCAGTGCCCATTGGACGTAAGTCTTAAGGACCAGACCCCGGCGCCTGCAAGGCGTCACAGGATCGTTACGAACGGCTGGCAGGATAAGCCCAGGCAATGATGAGATTTCCATGTCCGATCACGATATTCTCAGCGACGAAGAGCGCGACGCACTCAACGAAGTGATGTCTGCGCCTCAGTGTGATGTGCCGCAGCGTGTCCTGATCGTCGATGACGACACCGATGCGCGCGAAGTTCTGGCTGAGATTCTCAACCTCAATGACATCAGTTGCCTGACGGCGGCGGGCAGCAGCAGCGCTTTGCAACTATTGCAGAGCCGCGAATCGATCGGCCTGTTGATCACCGACCTGCGCATGGCGCCTTGCGACGGCCTGGAGCTGATCCGCAAAGTGCGCGACTCGGCACGTGCCGAACTGCCGATCATCATCGTCTCGGGCGATGCCAGCGTGCGCGACGCCATCGACGCCATGCACCTGAGCGTGGTCGATTTCCTGTTGAAACCGCTCAATACCAAGCAGTTGGTGAAGGTGGTGAAGCGGGAGTTGGGGATCGCTTGACCAGCAGGAGCGACCTTGGCCGCTCCCTCTTTGGTTGTGACTTGAAATACCGTGGGAACGAGCTTGCTCGTGAAGAGGCCAGTAACGCCGCAGCATCTGCTGTGGCTATCCCGGCCTCTTTGTCGCAATGCCGTCCAGACCAAGGTCGCTCCTACAGAGACCAGCGGTTACTTCTGGCTGGCCTTGAACTCCCGGCGCCGACGATGCAGCACCGGCTCGGTGTAGCCGTTAGGCTGTTTGGTGCCTTCAAGAACCAGCTCCAGCGCCGCCTGGAACGCAATGTTGCTGGCGAAGTCTGGCGCCAGCGGGCGGTACAGCGGGTCATTGGCGTTCTGCCGGTCCACGACAACGGCCATGCGCTCAAGGCTTTCCAGCACCTGCTCGCGGCTGACCACACCGTGGTGCAGCCAGTTGGCAATGTGCTGACTGGAAATACGCAGGGTGGCGCGGTCTTCCATCAGGCCCACGTCGTTGATATCCGGCACCTTGGAGCAGCCCACGCCCTGATCGATCCAGCGCACCACGTAACCGAGAATGCCCTGGGCGTTGTTGTCCAGTTCATTGCGCAGCTCATCGGCCGACCAGCCGGTGTCTTTGGCCAGGGGAATACTCAGGATGTCATCGACCGACGCTTGTTCGCGCTTGGCCAGCTCGCCCTGGCGGGCGAACACATCGACCTTGTGGTAGTGCAGGGCATGCAGTACCGCAGCGGTCGGTGAAGGTACCCAGGCAGTGTTGGCGCCGGCCAGCGGGTGGGCAATCTTTTGTTCGAGCATCGCCGCCATCAGATCAGGCATGGCCCACATGCCCTTGCCGATCTGGGCCCGGCCTGGCAGGCCGCAGCGCAGGCCGATATCGACGTTGGCGTTCTCATAGGCACCGATCCATTTCTCGGCCTTCATCTGCGCCTTGCGCACCATCGGGCCGGCTTCCATGGAGGTGTGGATTTCGTCGCCGGTGCGGTCGAGGAAGCCGGTGTTGATGAACACCACCCGCTCGCTGGCCGCCTGGATGCAGGCCTTGAGGTTCAGCGTGGTGCGTCGTTCTTCATCCATGATCCCGACTTTCAGGGTGTTGCGTGCCAGGCCCAGTACCTGCTCGATGCGGCCGAACAGCTCATTGGTGAACGCCGCCTCTTCGGGGCCGTGCATTTTCGGTTTGACGATGTACACCGAGCCGCTGCGGCTGTTGGCCCGTGTGGTGTCGCCTTTGAGGTTGTGGATGGCGATCAGGCTGGTGATCAGGCCGTCGAGAATGCCTTCCGGCACTTCGTTGCCGTGCTTGTCGAGGATCGCATCGATGGTCATCAGGTGACCGACGTTACGGATGAACAGCAACGAACGACCATGCAGGGTGATTTCGCCGCCGTCTGGCGTGCTGTAGACGCGGTCGGGGTTCATGGTGCGGGTGAAGCTTTCGCCGCCCTTGGTGACCGTTTCGGCCAGGTCGCCTTTCATCAGGCCCAGCCAGTTGCGATAGACCAGGGTCTTGTCGTCGGCGTCCACGGCGGCGATGGAGTCTTCGCAGTCCATGATGGTGGTCAGCGCCGCTTCCATCAGGATGTCTTTGACCCCGGCGGCGTCGGTCTGGCCGATCGGGCTGCTGGCGTCGATCTGCAGTTCCAGGTGCAGGCCGTTGTGCTTGAGCAGGATGGCAATCGGCGCGCTGGCCTCGCCCTGAAAACCGATCAGTTGGGTGGGCTCGCTGAGCAAGGTCTGGCTGCCGTCTTGCAGCGTCACCACCAGCTTGCCGTCGATCAGGCTGTAGGCGGTGGAATCGATATGGGAGCCATTGGCCAGTGGTGTGGCCTGATCCAGCAGCGCGCGGGCAAAGGCGATGACCTTTTCGCCGCGTACCTTGTTGTAGCCCTTGCCGCGTTCGGCGCCGCCGTCTTCGCTGATGGCGTCGGTGCCGTACAGCGCGTCATACAACGAACCCCAGCGGGCGTTGGCGGCGTTGAGCGCAAAGCGGGCGTTCATCACCGGCACCACCAGTTGCGGGCCGGCCATGCTGGCGATTTCCTCGTCGACGTTGCTGGTGCTGATTTGCACCGTTGCCGGCTCCGGCAGCAGGTAACCGATATCGCTCAGAAAGGCCTTGTAGGCGGCCGCGTCGTGCGCCTGGCCGGCCTGCTGCCGGTGCCAGGCGTCGATCCGGGCCTGCAGCTCGTCGCGCTTGACCAGCAGTGCGCGGTTTTTCGGTGCCAGCTCGTGAATCAGTGCATCCGCCCCACTCCAGAACGCCGCAGTATCGACGCCGGTTCCGGGGACTGCTTCGTTCTGCACGAAGTCGAACAGTACCTTGGCGACCTGCAGGTCGCCGACTTGAACGTATTCAGTCATTGCACTTGCCTCACTTTGCTCAGCGGTATTGCGCCCCTTTGACGAGCACATTGATGATGGGGGACGGTTTATGTAGTGCGCGCTGGCGAATACTACATGATCAATCGCCGGGTGAACATGCGACTAAATACGTCACCAAGCGACTGGATTTTTCTTTCTGGTCACGAATGCTCGCCCCCAAGGTCGAACTGCAAGGCTTGCCTATACTGGCTTGACCATCGCTTGAATGAGGACTCGCCTGTGGATCATCTGGTTATTACCGTGGTTGCCCCTGACCAACCGGGGCAGGTTGAACGCATCGCCCACTGCATCGCCGAGCACGGTGGCAACTGGCTGGAGAGCCGCATGTCACGGCTGGCCGGGCAGTTTGCCGGCATCCTGCGAGTCGGTGTGCCGCCTGAGCAGCACGACGAACTGATCACCGCCCTGCATCAACTGGCCGCCTACGACATCCGTGTGCTGCTGGCAGAAAGCATTGTGGAACCGGCTGGTAGCTGCAAACCGATCCAGATGTCGCTGGTCGGCAACGACCGGCCGGGAATCGTGCGCGACATTACCCGCCTGCTTGCCGGGCAAGGCGTCAACGTCGAAAAACTGGTGACTGACGTGCATACCGCACCGATGAGCGGCGAATGGCTATTTCGCGCCGACGCGGTATTGGGCGTGCCGCTGAGCCTGAGCCTGGATGAACTGCAGGCGAAGCTGGAGACCCTGGCGGATGATCTGATGGTGGAGCTGGTGTTGCGCGAGGAGGAGTGAGGCGGTTATTCAGCTTTTTCTTGCATGTGCCTGTGGATAACCTGGGGGTTCCCGGCGCCGGGCCTTGTGTGGCAAGGCTTGCCGAGCTTTGGTTAAAAAACCGGCAATTTCAAAGGCTTGTGCACAATTACATTGAGCGAGGCTGTGGATAAGGTTGGGGTAACCCTTTGCAGGCCTTGTGATTCAAGGTCTGCAAAGATTTGTTCGTTTTTTGATCAGCGGCGTTTGCGCAAGCTGAGCCAGGCATCGACGCTGTAGATCGCCAGCCCGGCCCAGATAAATGCGAAGGTTACCAATGTGCTGGTGGCCAGATGCTCGCCATACACCAGCACCGCCAGCAGCATGACCAGGGTCGGGCCGATGTATTGCAGAAAGCCTAGGGTGGCAAACGGCAGGTGGCGCGCGGCGGCGTTGAAGCACACCAGCGGCACCAGTGTCACGGGACCTGCGGCGGCCAGCCACCAGATCATCGAACTGTCGATGATCGGCGGTTGCAGGCTGCTGGCGTCGGGGTGCAGCAACAGCCAGCCCAGGGCCAGCGGTACCAGCATCCAGGTTTCCACCACCAGGCCGGGCAACGCCGCGACCGGGGCTTTCTTGCGGATCAGGCCGTAAAAGCCGAAGGTCAGTGCCAGGCTCAGGGAGATCCACGGCAAGCTGCCGACCTGCCAGACCTGTTGCGCGACACCGGTCGCGGCCAGGCCGACGGCCAGCCATTGCAGGCGACGCAGGCGCTCACCGAGCAGCAACAGCCCCAGCAGCACGTTGACCAGCGGGTTGATGTAGTAGCCCAGGCTGGCTTCAAGCATACGACCGTTGTTCACCGCCCAGACGTAGATCAGCCAGTTGCTGGCGATCAACGTGCCGCTGAAGGCCAGCACTGCCAGGCGTTGCGGGTTGTCGCGCAGCTCGCGGAACCAGCCGGGGTGTTTCCAGACCATCAACAGCAGCGAGCCGAACAGCGCCGACCACAGTGCCCGGTGAATGATGATTTCCAGGGCCGGAACCGACTGGACGATCTTGAAGTACAGCGGGAACAGACCCCAGATGGTATAGGCCGTCAGACCCAGAATGTAGCCGCGACGCAGGTTGGCAGTTTGCATGATGGTCCTTGGTGCTGCCCTGTTGTGAGGGAGAGCCTGGCGATAAAACAGTGACGTCAAAACAGCTTCAGCGGCTCTTCACGCAACGCCGAGAGCTGTTCGCGCAGGGCCAGAATGTGATCGCCCCAGTACCGTTCGCTGCCGAACCAGGGGAAGCTGCGTGGAAACGCCGGGTCGTCCCAGCGCCGCGCCAGCCAGGCGCTGTAATGCATCAGGCGCAGGGCGCGCAGTGGCTCGATCAGGGCCAACTGGCGCGGGTCGAAGTCATGAAACTCGCCGTAACCGTCGATCAGCTCCGAGAGTTGCCCCAGGCAGTCCTGGCGGTCGCCGGCCAGCATCATCCAGATGTCCTGCACCGCCGGGCCCATGCGGCAGTCATCCAGGTCGACGATATGAAAGATCTCGTCGCGGCACATCATGTTGCCGGGGTGGCAGTCGCCGTGCATGCGGATGTTGCTGTGGGGCGTTGCGGCGTAGGCGTCTTCGATGCGCTTGAGCAGGTCACGGGCGACGGACTCGTAAGCGGGCAGCAGGTCGCGGGGGATGCAATTGTTATGGAGCAGATAGTCCAGCGAGTCGCGGCCGAAGTTCTGCACAGCGAGGGTTTCGCGGTGTTCGAAATCACGCGCGGTGCCTACCGCATGCAAGCGGCCGAGCAACTGCCCCAGCCGGTACAGGTGATCAAGGTTGCCCGGCTCCGGGGCGCGGCCGCCACGGCGTGGAAACAGGGTAAAGCGAAAGTCGCCGTGCTTGAACAGGGTCTTGCCGTCATGCGTCAACGGTGCGACCACCGGAACCTCGACGGCTTCGAGTTCTGCAGTGAAGCGGTGTTCTTCGAGAATTGCCTCGTCGCTCCAGCGCCCTGGGCGGTAGAACTTGGCAATCAGCGGCTGCTGGTCTTCGATACCGACCTGATAGACGCGGTTCTCGTAACTGTTGAGGGCCAGTACCCGGGCGTCGCTGAGAAAACCGATGCTCTCGACTGCGTCGAGAACCAGATCAGGGGTGAGTGCTGCGAAAGGATGGGACATGCGGGCTCCTATGCGCAACGAACAGCTGCGTAGACCGCTGATGGTAACGCAGACAACGGCCCGGTAGGAGCGGCTTTAGCCGCGAAAGCTGCCGCCCGGGCAATACATCTTTCGCCTGGCGTGGGGCTATTCGCGGCTAAAGCCGCTCCTACACGTTGGGCGATGGCTCAGGCGCCGATTACACCGCCATCATCACGGGTGATGACCATCACCGAGGAGCGCGGTTTGCCGCCCGGCAGGTGCTCGGGGAAGGTCGAGCCACCATTTTCGCCAGGGTGCTGGATGCCCACGAACATGGTTTTGTAGTCCGGCGTGAAGCTGATGCCGGTCACTTCACAGCCGATCGGCCCGACCATGAAGCGGCGGATCTCGCCGCTGGCCGGGTCGGCGCAGAGCATCTGGTTATTGCCCATGCCGGCAAAATCACCTTTGTTGCTGCTGTCGCCGTCGGTCTGAATCCACAACCGGCCCGCCGCGTCGAAGCTCAGCCCGTCAGGGCTGTTGAACATGTTCTGCGGCGTGACATTGCTCGATCCGCCTTGCGGCGTGCCGGCATGGACCGTGGGGTTGCCAGCCACCACAAACAGGTCCCAGTCGAACGCCATCGCCGAGGCGTTATCGCCGTTTTCGCGCCAGCGCAGGATCTGCCCGTACTGGTTCTTGGCCCGCGGGTTTGGCCCGCCGACCGGCTGGCCGTCCTCGCCGCGCTTGGCGTTGTTGGTCAGGGTGCAATACACCTGGCCGTCCTTGGGGCTGACCACGATCCACTCCGGGCGGTCCATGCGGGTGGCTTTGACCACGCTGGCGGCCAGCCGCGCATGGATCAGGACCTCGGCCTGGCTGTTGAAACCGGCGGCGGCGTCCAGGCCGTTCTTGCCATGCGTCAGTTCGACCCAACGGCCTTTGCCTTTGGGATGGTCGGGGTTGTTGTCGCCGTCATCGAACTGCGCGACATACAAGGTGCCGTGGTCGAGCAGGGTGCGGTTGGCCTGCGGATCGTCGTGGTTGATCTTGTCGCGGCTGATGAATTTGTAGATGAACTCACCACGCTCGTCGTCGCCCATGTAGACCACGGCGCGGCCGCCTTTGGTCTGCGCCAGGGCGGCGTTCTCGTGCTTGAAGCGGCCCAGGGCTGTGCGTTTGACCGGTGTGGACTTGGGATCGAACGGGTCGATTTCCACCACCCAGCCGTGGCGATTGACCTCGTTGGGGTTCTTGGCCACGTCGAAACGCGGATCATGCTGATGCCAGTTGATGTCCTTGCTGGCGGCCACTACACCATAGCGTTTGAGGCCGGCATCGAACTTCTGCTGGGCATCGCTGCTGCCGAAGCAGTCGGTGAAGTTCTCTTCGCAGGTCAGGTAGGTGCCCCATGGAGTCTTGCCGTTGGCGCAGTTCTGGAAGGTGCCCAGCACGTGGCGACCGCTGGCGTCGGCGCTGGTTTTCAGCCAGTCGTGGCCGGCCGCCGGGCCACTGAGGGTGATCGGGCTGTTGCCGTGAATGCGTCGGTTATACGACGAGCCCTGAACGAACTGCCACTGGCCATTGCTACGTTTGATCTCGATGACCGAAACGCCCTCGCTGGCCAGCGCCTTGCGTACTTCTTCGGCGGACTCGGGGTTCTTGCCGTGCTCAAAGAGGTAGCGGTAGTTGGTGTATTCGTTGTTGATCGCCAACAGCGCGCGGTCAGGCTGGCCAGGCATCGGGAACAGGCTCATGCCGTCGTTGTTGTCGCCGAACTGCAGCTCCTGTGCTTCGGCTGTGCCCTTGCCACTGGGGTCGAAGGCCGGTCCGTCCTTGTGCAGCGGCTGGCCCCAACTGATCAGCACCGACGAGCGGTAGCCAGGCGGCAGGCTGATGCTGTCATCGACACTGGCCTTGATGCTGTCGAACCCCAGCAGTTTGCTGTTGGCTTCGCTGACCCCGATGGCCAAGGCGCTGCGGCTGAGCAGGTCGCCGCCGAGAAACAGCGCGGCACCGGCCAGGGTGCCTGCACCGATAAAACTGCGGCGGGTGAGGCCGACCATTTTTTCGAGGTCGGTAGACTGGTTTTCTTCTAATAATTTCATCATCACGGCTCCCACGAATGTGGCCGTAACATTAAGTATTCAGTATTACTAAATTATGTCGGCGGTATGACGCCCGGATGCTTCACACCACGGTGCCCAACAGCACTTGTGAGGGCAAAAACCGGGCCTGCACTGCGCTGCCTTGGGTCAACCCCAGTGCCGCAAGCCGCTGCGGCGCAGCCAGGGCACAGAGCGTCTGACCATTGGCCAGGGCGATCCGCACTTCGCTGGGACCGTCGGGCGCATCGAGAATGCTTTGCAACTGGCCCTGCAAACTGTTGTAGCCCGTTTCAGGCGTCTGCTCAGGGGCCAGCAGTTCGAGCCAGCCGGCCTTGATCAGGGCCATCACTTCGCTGCCGTTTTCCAGCGCCAGGCGCTGGGTGCTGTCATGGGTAATTTGCGCGTCGATGCATTCACCACCGGCCAGGGTCAGGCGCACAACATCATTGATGCCTTGCCGGGTAATGCTCTGGATGCTACCGAGCAACTGGTTGCGGGCGCTGGTGTGCAGGGTCAGACGGCTGAGCAATTGCAGGTCGCTGTCCTGTTCGGCGGCCTCCAGCACCTGAGCCTGCAGGGCTTGCAGGCGCTGATAAAGACGCAGGATACGTGCGCCTTCGACCGACAACCTGGCACCACCACCGCCGCGGCCGCCGACGCTGCGCTCGACCAGCGGTTTTTGCGCAAGATTGTTCAGCTCATCGATCGCATCCCAGGTGGCTTTGTAGCTCAGCCCGGCACTCTTGGCTGCGCGGGTGATCGAGCCTTGCTCGGCAATGTGCTGCAACAGCGCGAGGCGCTGCGGGCGACGCACCATGTAT
Source organism: Pseudomonas sp. LJDD11 (assembly GCF_024584215.1). Lineage (NCBI taxonomy): Bacteria > Pseudomonadati > Pseudomonadota > Gammaproteobacteria > Pseudomonadales > Pseudomonadaceae > Pseudomonas > Pseudomonas sp. LJDD11. Next base: position 99,016 of record NZ_JANJFL010000021.1, on the reverse strand, counting down.
TGGCTCAGGGAAGACGATAGCGGCATGACCAGACGACCAGCAAAGCAGAGATTGCCAGAGTCTATGCCAAAACCTAGGGGCTGTTGCCGTTTCAGTACAGATTGCGTTGCAGCTCCAAATCGTGTCAGGCGAGGCGGAGGACGCAGGAAATGGTCACTCCCTTTTCAAGTCCTCCGACGAAGCATGACGCGATTTGGGGCGCAACCCGTAGGGCCGTGGCTGTTTTGTCGCCCCGTCTCCAACTGAATGAAGATTGTGCAAGCCGACAAAACAGACCTCGGCGCGGCTGTGATGAAACGGCAACAGCCCCTAGTGTTCAGTCCTCGGGCGCGGGTGTTCTGGCCAGGCAATACACATCCACCCGCCGCGCCCCGGCGCCGGTCAGCAGTTGCGCGAGGTTCTGGGCTGTGGTGCCGGTGGTCAGCACGTCATCGACCAGCGCCAGGTGCTTACCCTGTACCCAGTGACTGTCGGTCAGGCTGAAGGCACCTTGCAGATTCTGTTTGCGCGCTTTTGCACTCAGACCTTGTTGTGAGGGCGTATCGCGGGTGCGCAGCAATTGCCGCGCTTGCACGGGCAGTTGCAACTGTTCACCCAGCCAGTTGGCCAGCATCGCCGACTGATTGAAACCGCGCTGGCGCAAGCGCTGCCTGGCCAGGGGCACCGGCAGTAACGCATCGGGTCTTGGCAGGCCTTCGTCGAAGCGATGTTGCAGGTATTGGCCTTGTAACTCTGCCAACAGCTTGCCCAATGGCCACTGCTGGCGATGCTTGAAGCGGGTGATCAGCCGGTCGACGACAAACTCGTAGGTCCAGGCCGTGATGACCTGGCTGAACGCCGGTGGCCGTTGATCGCACTGCGCGCACCATTCGCCAGCCCCGTAGCCTGATCCTGTCAGCGGCAGCGCGCAACACAGGCAATGATCGCCCAGCCAGGGCAGCTCGGCTTCGCAAGCCACACAGATGGCCAGCGATGTATCGCTGGGCTCATCGCATAACAAACAGAATTGAGTGAAATTTAACCAGTTGTAAACCTGTGTTTCTTTGTGTGGTTGACACGGCATGGCCGTTCCCTAATCATTCCGGAAAATCTCGCCGGACAACCGTGTCGTGTCTGTGGTCTTTCGCCCGGGCGCAGAGTCCGTTCAATAAAAGGAGCCGCCGATGAGCGCCAGCACTACAGCTACCCTGCGTCACGACTGGACTTTAGCCGAGGTCAGGGCGCTGTTCGTACAGCCATTCAATGACTTGCTGTTTCAGGCGCAGACCGTGCACCGTGCGCACTTCGATGCCAATCGGGTTCAGGTCTCGACCCTGCTGTCGATCAAGACCGGCGCGTGCCCTGAAGACTGCAAGTACTGCCCGCAGTCCGGCCACTACAACACCGGCCTCGACAAGCAGAAGCTGCTTGAAGTGCAGAAGGTGCTTGAGGAAGCGGCACGGGCCAAGGCGATTGGCTCGACCCGTTTCTGTATGGGCGCGGCCTGGAAACATCCGTCAGCCAAAGACATGCCCTACGTGCTGGAAATGGTCAAAGGCGTAAAGGCCATGGGCCTGGAAACCTGCATGACGCTGGGCAAGCTCGACCGTGAACAGACTGAAGCCCTGGCCGATGCGGGCCTTGACTACTACAACCACAACCTCGACACCTCGCCGGAGTTCTACGGCAGCATCATCACCACCCGCACCTACAGCGAGCGCCTGCAGACCCTGGCCTATGTGCGCGACGCGGGCATGAAAATCTGTTCTGGTGGCATTCTGGGCATGGGCGAGTCGCTGGACGACCGGGCCGGGCTGCTGATCCAGTTGGCCAACCTGCCCGAGCATCCGGAGTCGGTGCCGATCAACATGCTGGTCAAGGTTGCCGGCACACCGCTGGAAAACGCTGAAGACGTCGATCCGTTCGACTTCATCCGCATGCTGGCCGTGGCGCGCATCCTGATGCCCAAATCTCACGTGCGCCTGTCGGCGGGCCGCGAAGCGATGAACGAGCAGATGCAGGCACTGGCGTTCTTTGCCGGCGCCAACTCGATCTTCTACGGCGAGAAACTGCTGACCACCGGCAACCCGCAGGCTGACCGCGACATGCAGTTGTTCGCCCGCCTGGGCATCAAGCCCGAAGAGCGTGAGGAGCATGCCGACGAAGTGCATCAGGCCGCCATCGAGCAGGCACTGGTGGAGCAAAAGAGCAGTTCGATGTTCTACAACGCCGTCTCGGCCTGACCGATATGGGCTTTGACCTAAGTGTCCGCCTGGCGGAGCGGCGCGCCGCGCAGTTGTATCGTCAGCGCCCGCTGCTGCAAAGCCCGCAAGGGCCGCTGGCGGTGGTTGACGGCCAGGCGCTGCTGACCTTTTGCAACAATGACTACCTCGGGTTGGCCAGCCATCCAGAGGTGGTCGCTGCCTGGCAGGCCGGTGCCGAGCGCTGGGGCGTCGGCGGCGGGGCTTCGCATCTGGTGATCGGTCACAGCAGCCCGCATCACGAGCTGGAAGAGGCTCTGGCCGAGTTCACCGGGCGCCCGCGCGCCTTGCTGTTCTCCAATGGCTACATGGCCAATCTGGGGACGGTCACCGCCTTGGTGGGGCAGGGCGACAGTGTGCTGGAAGACCGCCTTAATCATGCGTCCTTGCTCGATGCCGGGCTGCTCAGCGGTGCGCGGTTCAGCCGTTACTTGCACAACGACGCACAAAGTCTCGCGGCGCGTCTGGACAAGGCCGTGGGTGACCGCCTGGTGGTCAGCGACGGGGTGTTCAGCATGGACGGCGACATTGCCGACCTGCCGGCCCTGGCGCGTACCGCTAAAGCTCGCGGCGCCTGGCTGATGGTTGACGATGCCCATGGCTTTGGCCCGCTGGGGGCCAATGGCGGAGGCTGTGTCGAGCACTTTGGTCTGGGGATCGACGATGTACCGGTGCTGATCGGTACGCTGGGCAAGGCGTTTGGCACCAGTGGGGCGTTTGTTGCGGGCAGTGAAGAGCTGATCGAGACGCTGATTCAGTTTGCCCGGCCATACATCTACACCACCAGTCAGCCGCCGGCGCTGGCCTGTGCCACGCTCAAGAGCCTGCAACTGCTGCGCAGTGAACACTGGCGGCGCGAGCACCTCAATGCCCTGATCGCGCAGTTCCGTCAGGGTGCCGAGCAAATCGGCCTGACCCTGATGGACAGTTTTACACCGATCCAGCCGATTGTGATTGGCGATGCCGGACGGGCCTTGCGCCTGTCGCAGATGTTGCGCGAGCGGGGCCTGCTGGTGACTGCGATCCGCCCGCCCACCGTGCCGGCCGGCAGTGCCCGTTTGCGGGTCACTCTGAGCGCAGCCCACACATCCGAGCAGGTGCAGCTATTGTTGCAAGCACTGGCGCAGTGCTGGCCACTGCTGGGTGTGGATGAAACGATGGAGCAGGCTCATGCGTGATCGTCTGGTGTTGTTGCCCGGTTGGGGCTTGGGTGTCTCGCCGCTGGAGCCGCTGGCTGCCGCCTTGCGCGGCCTGGATGAGCACCTGAAAGTCGAGGTCGAGCCGTTGCCGCAAACGGGCAACGCGGATTTATCGGCGTGGCTCGATGAACTGGACGATGGCCTGCCTGACGATGTGTGGCTGGGCGGCTGGTCGCTGGGCGGCATGCTCGCCGCCGAGCTGGCGGCGCGGCGTGGCGAGCGTTGTTGCGGTTTGCTGACCCTGGCCAGCAACGCCTGCTTTGTGCCGCACGGCGCCTGGCCGCATGCGATGACGCCGGCTGACTTTGCGGCGTTTCTCCGCGGTTGTGAACACGACCCCGACGTGACCCTGCGCCGCTTCAGCCTGTTGTGCAGCCAGGGCAGCGCCGACCCGCGCGGCCTGTCGCGGCAGCTCAAGGCCGCGGCGCCCAATGCCTCGAAGCAAGCGTTGCTCGATGGCCTCAGGCTGCTGGAGCGGCTCGATACCCGTGAAGCGTTGCAGAGCTATCGTGGCCCGCAATTGCACCTGTTTGCCGGTAACGATGCGTTTGTGCCCGCTGAAGCGGCAAGCGATCTATTGGCCTTGTTGCCAGATGTGGAGGTTGGCGTGATTGAACAGGCCAGCCATGCATTTATTCTGGAAAACCCCCATGGAGTGGCGGCGGCAATCCGGGCCTTTTTACATGAGTCCGATGATGACTGATCTTTGTGCCGTGCGTGGGCTCGGCCTGCCAGACAAACAACAGGTCGCCGCATCATTCTCCAAAGCGGCGGGCAGTTACGACAGTGTGGCCGACTTGCAACGAGCGGTCGGGCAACACCTGTTGAGGGGGATCCCTCAGGCACTGACGCCTGCGCAGTGGCTGGACCTGGGCTGCGGCACCGGGTACTTCAGCCGCGCATTGGCGCAGTGCTTCCCGGCTGCGCAGGGCATGGCGCTGGATATTGCCCAAGGCATGCTGCGCCACGCACAGCCCCAGGGCGGCGCTGCACATTTTGTCGCCGGCGATGCGGAAAATCTGCCGTTGCACGGTGGCCGTTTCGATTTGCTGTTCTCCAGCCTGGCCGTACAGTGGTGCGGCAACTTCGCTGCGGTATTGAGCGAGGCGCGGCGGGTATTGCGGCCCGGTGGGGTGTTTGCATTCTCCAGCCTGTGCGTCGGCACTCTGCATGAGCTGCGCAGCAGTTGGCAGCAAGTGGACGGTCAGGTGCACGTCAATCGCTTTCGTGAGCAGCACGACTACCAGCGCTTGTGTGACGCCAGCGGCTTGCGTATTCGCAGCCTGGAAGTGCTGCCCCATGTGCTGCACTACCCGGATGTACGCAGCCTGACCCATGAGTTGAAAGCGCTGGGTGCCCACAACCTCAATCCGGGCCGGCCGACCGGGCTGACCGGGCGGCAACGGATGCAAGGTTTGCTGCAGGCCTACGAAGCGTTTCGCCAGCCACAGGGGCTACCGGCCACCTATCAGGTGCTTTACGCGGTTCTGGAAAACCAGCCATGAGTTCAGCTTTTTTCATTGCTGGCACCGACACCGATGTCGGCAAGACCACCGTGGCGGCCGGCTTGCTGCGTGCGGCGCGGCACGTCGGGTTGAGTACCGTGGCCGGCAAGCCGGTGGCGTCCGGTTGCACGCGCACCGCCGATGGCCTGCGCAACAGCGATGCCTTGGCGTTGCTTGGCGAATGCTCGCTGCCGCTGGACTACGCCGAGGTCAACCCATTGGCCCTGGAACCGGCCATCGCCCCGCATCTGGCCGCGAGGGAAGCAGGGGTGCAGCTTGAGCTGGCCAGTCTATTGCCTGCCATGCAACGCTTGCTCGCGCGCCAAGCCGACTTCACCTTGATCGAAGGCGCTGGCGGCTGGCGGGTGCCGCTCAATGACCGCGAATATTTGTCCGATCTGGCGATGGCCTTGAAGCTGCCGGTGATTCTGGTGGTGGGCGTGCGCCTGGGCTGCATCAACCATGCGGTGCTAAGCGCCGAAGCGATCCTGCGCGACGGCCTGCCATTGGCCGGTTGGGTGGCAAACATTGTCGATCCGGGCACCTCGCGTCTGCATGAAAATCTGCAGACCTTGAGCGAACAATTACCGGCGCCCTGTCTCGGCCAGGTGCCGCGTCTGGAGCAGGCGAACAGCGAAAATGTTGCCAGATATTTACACCTGGATCGCCTTGGGTAAAGCATCTGCCTGATCTAGAAGGACTTTTGCTTTTGCTCAAGATTGAGCCTATTGCCAGGCGTTGTGCCATTAGTCTTTTTATCGGGCCTTTTGCCTTTATTGCTGGTTCAATAGGCTTGTTTGTAACTCTGAGCTGAGGATTGGCTTATGCAAATCTCCTTGAGCAACACGTTTTATCCAGGCTTGACCGCTATTCAGGTCGGGCAGGATCGTGTCGATCAGGCGGCCACCCAGATCGCCAGTAGCGGTATCGAAGTCTCCGGCCGCAGCCAGTCTTCGGATTTCCAGCTGGAAAACCTGCGCTCCGTCGACCGTAGCCAGCGTTCCGATCTGCCCGCCAACATTGTCGAACTCGCGGCCGGCAAAGCGCAGGCTGAAGCGGGCGCTGCTGCGCAGCGCGCAAGCAATGAAGCGCTGGGCACCCTGATCGACACCTACGCCTGACCCTGGGGCCTGATTTTCAGGCCAGCCCCATCGAGAGGGTGAATATGAAACGCCGTGCCTTTGTGCACGGCGTTTTCGTTATGTGCGCCACAATGCCCATAACGCTTGGATACAACTTGTCAGATGATGTCTTGTTTCCGGGCTGGGAGTGTCGTAGGCGCGGGTAATGGTTTCTCCTATACTCGATCCATGCAAACGATAACCCTGCACCTCGACGGTACCTCTCCTGAGCAGCTTTCAATGACCCGGCTGGCTGAGTACCTGCGCGAGCTCTCTACGCTGCTGGGGTATCGGGAGAGCGTTCATTTTGAGGGTGTCAGCCAAGGCTCAGCGTGCCTGAATGCCCTCGTTGAGGACGACAAGTATCAGGCTGTAGTGCACCAGGCGTGCCTTGCCGCCGCAGGCGAAGGCGCCAGGCGTGCCCAAAAGGCCTATCAGCAACTTGCCTCGCTCATGGAAGAAGATCGTGTGGACGGCACGCTTCTCAATGGCACTGCCCAAGTGTTGGAATTCCCAAAGGCCAAAACTGCCGCTCCTCCAGTGGTGATTCGCAAAAAAGGCAGCGTTCAAGGCAGGCTCTATTTCGTTGGCGGCAAAGATGAAACCATTCTGGTGCGTCTTGAAGGCGCTACTGGCGAGTCACTGCTGTGCGAGGTAGGCACCGCGTTGGCTGAGCAGTTGGGCAGCCTGCTGTTCAAGCCTGTCCGGCTGCATGGTGAAGGTGTGTGGGAAAGCCGGCCAAACGGGGGCTGGCGCCTCAAGAAGCTGCAAGCTCACTCTTTCGACCGTTTAGAGAACGGCACACTCAAATCAGGTATCAAGAAATTGAGGGCGTTGAGCGCTGGCGGTGTGAGCGAGATGGATGATGCTCATGCGTTGATTCTGGAATTGAGGGGGTAAGGTGAGGGTCGTTTTAGACACGAATGTTCTCCTGCAGGTGATAGGAAACGTCAAACCCGGTTCGATTCTTTACGATCCTCGCAATAGCATGCCCATCGAGCGGGCAATTGACCGTGCCGAAGCACTTGTCGAAAAAATCGACGCAGCCCGCGGCAGTGTGCTCATTCCTGCTCCGGTGCTGGCTGAGGTATTGATCGGTTTTTCACCTGGGCAGAGCGCAAAACTGGTCGAAAGCATCCGGCAGTTATCCTGCTTTGAAATGGTCAGTTTCGATGAGATTGCAGCCATTGAATGCGCCGGGATGATTACGACACAAGAGCTTAAGGTGGCACTCGCTGATCCTTCGGTAACCAAAGCCAAATTCCGGTTTGATCGGCAGATTCTGGCCATTGCATTGGCCAACAATGCCAATGAAATCTGGACACACGACAAACAATTGTTCGAAAAAGCGGAGAGTCTCGGCATGGCCGTGCGCAGCCTTGGGGACATCGAGCCTGACCCTGAGCAGTTGGAGGTCGATTTCCAGCTCTGAGCATTTCTTCGGCCGTAAAGCCGCTTTCTGGCTGCTCCGGCCTTTGTCCGGTTCGCCCTGTGTATCGTCCCCGCAACCTCTACTCGCTCAACTAGACTTGAATGCATGTTGCCAGCATCGCTGCGGGCCTTGTCGTGCGTGGTCGATCGTGACGTTAGACCGATGGTGAGTGGCACGCTATTGACAAGGTGCGGGTGTAAACGTAAGTTTCAAACAACTGTTTGATCGGTGGGCGGCCGCGATCATCAGCTGGACAACAATGTTTCCAGCATGACCGGCCAGTCATTCATTCCGGGATTCACCAGCAGAGGTTTTCGCTATGCCAGATTACAAAGCCCCCTTGCGTGATATTCGTTTCGTACGTGATGAACTGCTGGGTTATGCGGCGCACTATCAGAGCCTGCCTGGCTGCGAGGACGCCACGCCCGATACGGTCGACGCCATCCTTGAAGAAGGCGCCAAGTTCTGTGAGCAGGTGCTGGCACCGCTGAATCGGGTCGGTGACACCGAAGGCTGTACCTGGAGCGAGTCTGGCGTGAAAACGCCAACCGGTTTCAAACAGGCTTATCAGCAATTCGTCGAAGGCGGCTGGCCGAGCCTGGCCCATGATGTCGAGCATGGCGGCCAGGGCCTGCCGGAGTCTCTGGGTCTGGCGGTCAGCGAGCTGGTGGGGGAAGCCAACTGGTCGTGGGGCATGTACCCCGGTTTGTCGCATGGCGCGATGAATACCCTGTCGGCCCACGGTACGGCTGAACAGCAGCACACCTACCTGACCAAGCTGGTCTCCGGTGAATGGACCGGCACCATGTGCCTGACCGAACCGCACTGCGGCACCGACCTGGGCATGCTGCGCACCAAGGCCGAGCCCCAGGCCGACGGCAGCTACAAGGTCAGCGGCACCAAGATTTTCATTTCGGCCGGTGAACACGACATGGCCGACAACATCGTGCACATCGTGCTGGCCCGCCTGCCGGATGCACCGGCTGGCACCAAAGGCATTTCGCTGTTCATCGTGCCCAAATTCCTGCCTGACGCCCAAGGTGCCATCGGCGCGCGCAATGCCGTCACCTGTGGCTCGCTGGAGCACAAGATGGGCATTCACGGCAACGCCACCTGCGTGATGAACTTCGACGGTGCGACAGGTTTCCTGATCGGCCCGGCGAACAAGGGCCTGAACTGCATGTTCACCTTCATGAACACCGCGCGCCTGGGCACTGCACTGCAGGGCCTGGCGCACGCCGAGGTGGCGTTCCAGGGTGGCCTGAAATACGCCCGCGAGCGTCTGCAGATGCGTTCGCTGACCGGTCCCAAGGCACCAGATAAAGCCGCCGACCCGATTATCGTGCACCCTGATGTACGGCGCATGCTGCTGACCATCAAGGCGTTCGCCGAAGGCAACCGGGCGATGGTGTACTTCACCGCCAAGCTGGTGGACATCGTCAAGTACAGCCAGGACGAGGAGCAACGCAAGTCGGCCGACGCGCTGTTGGCGTTCATGACCCCGATTGCCAAGGCATTCATGACCGAGGTGGGCTTCGAGGCTGCCAACCATGGCGTGCAGATCTATGGCGGTCACGGCTTCATCGCCGAGTGGGGCATGGAGCAGAACGTGCGCGACAGCCGCATTTCGATGCTCTATGAAGGCACCACCGGCATCCAGGCCCTCGACCTGCTCGGTCGCAAGGTACTGATGACCCAGGGCGAGGCGCTCAAGGGCTTCACCAAGATCGTCCACAAGTTCTGCCAGGCCAACGAAGGCAACGAAGCCCTGTCGGCGTACATCGCCCCGCTGGCGGCGTTGAACAAGGAGTGGGGCGAGTTGACCATGAAGGTCGGCATGGCCGCCATGAAAGACCGCGAAGAAGTCGGCGCCGCTTCGGTGGATTACCTGATGTTCTCCGGTTACGTCTGCCTGGCTTACTTCTGGGCCGACATGGCCCGCCTGGCCGCGGAGAAGATTGCCGAGGGTACGGGCGACGAGGCGTTCTACAAAGCCAAACTGCAGACTGCGCGCTTCTATTACCAGCGTATCCTGCCCCGCACCCGCAGCCATGCCGCAGCGATCCTGTCTGGCGCTGCCAACCTGATGGAAATCAGTGAAGAGGACTTCGGTCTGGCTTACTGAGTCCGGATTCGGCTCCGCCCAGCAATACCGGAAACGCCCCCGTTCACACGAGCGGGGGCGTTTTATTTTTTCTGGGCAGATGTCCGGGTAACAACCGCTGTTAGATAACCTTCATATATCCCTGATAAACCTTTTGAGTTTCCTGCCGTTACAGCACTTAGTTAACTAATTGGTTCGGTTGTATGCATTGCTTGCCGAATGTGGGCACAATGACATCATGCTGAGCGATTGCTCGATGCCGAGTAGGAGACATCCCCCTTGTTGCATCCATCTGCTGCACGACTGAGTCACTTCCTGCCCGCCGGCAGCCTGTTCCTGGCTGGGCTGGCAGCGGCCTATGTCAAAGACCTGAGTGTGTTCTTCACCTCACTGTTCAACGTCCTGCCGACCCTGGTGCTGCTGCTGGGCGGTGCCTATTGCGCGGTCTACCGGCGTCAGCGCGAGTTGTCGTTGATGGTGACGGTGTACATTGCCTATTTTCTGCTCGACACCCAGACGGACTTCTACCGTGACAACGGCAGGGTCCGCGAAGATGCGGCGGTGATTTTCCACCTGACCTGCCTGCTACTGCCGGTGATGTATGCGCTGTACGCGGCCTGGGAGGAGCGCACTCACCTGTTTCAGGACATCGTGGCCCGTCTGGCGGTGCTGCTGGTGGTCGGCAGCGTTGCCCTGGGCATGGAGCAGAGCTATCCGAATGAAGTGCAGAACTGGCTGGCGGACATTCGCTGGCCGGCCTTGCACGGCTCGTGGATGAGCCTGATCCAGCTGTCGTACCTGATGTTTATCATCGGCTTCGGCGTGTTGATCTGGCAGTATCTGAGCAAACCCAGGCCGCTGCATGCCGCGCAACTGGTCGGTTTGCTGGCGCTGTTCTGGGCACTGCCCAAGACCTTCATCCTGCCGTTCACGCTCAATATCATGTGCAGCCAGGTGATGCTGATGATTGCGGCAGGCGTGGCCCATGAGGCGTATCAGATGGCGTTCCGCGACGAGCTGACCGGCTTGCCGGGGCGACGCGCGCTCAATGAGCGGATGCAGCGCCTGGGACGCAACTATGTGCTGGCCATGAGCGACGTGGACCACTTCAAGAAATTCAACGACACCCACGGCCATGATGTGGGCGATCAGGTGCTGCGTCTGGTGGCCAGCAAACTGTCGAAAATCACCAATGGCGGCGGCAAGGCTTACCGCTATGGTGGTGAAGAATTTGCCATTGTGTTTGCCGGCAAGGCGCTGGAAGAGTGCCTGCCGCACCTTGAGGTGATTCGCGAGACCATTGCCCACTACGAGATCCAGTTGCGCAACAAGGAGAACCGGCCGCAGGACGATCAACAGGGGCGGCAGCGGCGCGGTGCTGCGTCGGCCAGCAGCGTGTCGGTCACCGTCAGTATCGGGGTGGCCGAGCGCCAGCCTGAACACCGCACACCTGAAGAAGTACTCAAGGCCGCCGACCAGGCGCTGTATGCCGCCAAGGGCGCCGGACGCAACTGTGTGATTGCGCATGGGCAGACTGCCAAACGCGGAGCGGTGCGCAGCCCTGACCCCGTTGGCTGAACAGCAGCAAAGACAAGTGGACACGGGCCGTGATGGGCGGCGCCGTGTTTTTTTTCGGCCTGCCATTTTACGTGACTGATAAATACCTTGTGGTCACAAACGGACCCTATGTGTCGTAATGGTTGTTCGGCTAAACTCGGGCTTCGAACGCCTTGACCGGTCTGTGGCAGGTCCGGTTTCCAGGCTCAGATCTTTTGCTTCCCGTTTGCGAGGTGTGCCATGGCTGACTACAAAGCGCCGCTGCGTGATATGCGCTTCGTCCTCAATGAGGTCTTTGAGGTTTCCCGACTCTGGGCCAGTTTGCCGGCATTGGCCGACACTGTGGACACCGAAACCGTCGAGGCGATTCTTGAAGAAGCCGGCAAGGTTACCAGCCGCAGCATTGCGCCCCTGAGCCGTAACGGCGACGAAGAGGGCTGCCGCTGGAACGACACCGTGGTCAGTACGCCAACCGGCTTTGTCGATGCCTACCGCACCTATGCCGAGGGCGGCTGGGTGGGCGTGGGTGGCAACCCCGAGTTTGGTGGCATGGGCATGCCCAAGGTGGTGTCGGCGCAGGTCGAAGAAATGCTCAACTCCGCGAGCCTGGCGTTCGGTCTGTACCCGATGCTGACCTCAGGCGCGTGTGTCTCGCTCAATACCCATGCCAGTGAGGCGCTCAAGGCGCAGTACCTGCCCAACATGTACGCCGGTGTCTGGTGTGGCTCGATGTGCCTGACCGAAGCCCACGCCGGGACTGACCTGGGAATCATCCGCACCCGCGCCGAGCCGCAGCCCGACGCCAGCTATCTGATCAGCGGCAGCAAGATTTTCATTACCGGCGGTGAGCACGACCTGACCGAGAACATCATCCATCTGGTCCTGGCCAGGCTGCCCGATGCGCCAGCCGGCCCCAAGGGCATTTCACTGTTTCTGGTGCCCAAGTTTCTGGTCAATGACGACGGCAGCCTGGGGGCGCGCAACCCGGTCAGTTGCGGTTCCATCGAACACAAGATGGGTATCCAGGCTTCTGCCACCTGTGTGATGAATTTCGACCAGGCCCGTGGCTGGCTGGTGGGTGAGCCGCACAAGGGCCTGGCGGCGATGTTCACCATGATGAACTACGAGCGTCTGGGGGTCGGCATCCAGGGCTTGGCATCCGGCGAGCGCTCCTACCAGAACGCCATCGAATATGCCCGTGACCGTCTGCAAAGCCGTGCGCCGACGGGCGCGCAGAACCGCGACAAGGTCGCCGACCCGATCATCGTGCACCCCGACGTGCGGCGCATGCTGCTGACCATGAAAGCCCTCAACGAGGGTGGGCGGGCATTTTCCACTTATGTGGCCGTACAACTGGACATCGCCAAATACAGTGAAGAGCCGCAGCAGCGTGAGCGCGCCGAACAACTGGTGGCGTTGCTGACCCCGGTGGCCAAGGCCTTTCTCACCGATGTCGGTCTGGAAACCACTGTTCACGGCCAGCAAGTGTTCGGCGGCCACGGTTACATTCGCGAGTGGGGCCAGGAGCAACTGGTGCGTGATGTGCGCATCACCCAGATCTACGAAGGCACCAACGGCATCCAGGCGCTGGACCTGGTGGGGCGCAAGATCGTCGGTTCTGACGGTGCCTGGTACCGGGTGTTTTCCGAGGAGGTTCGGCAGTTCATCGACAGCGGCGAAGCGCCTGCGGAATTCGTCAAGCCGCTGGCAAATGCCTTGCAGACCCTCGACGACCTGACTCAATGGATACTTGACCGCGCGCGCAGCAACCCGAATGAAATCGGCGCTGCGTCAGTGGAGTATCTGCATCTGTTCGGCTACACCGCCTATGCCTGGCTGTGGGCGCGCATGGCTCTGGTCGCACAAGCCAAAGAAGCTGAAGATTCGTTCTATGCCGGCAAGCTGGCGACTGCGCGTTTCTATTTTGCTCGCTTGTTGCCGCGTATTCATTCACTCGCCGCTGCGGTACGCGCAGGCAGTGAATCGCTGTACCTGCTGGACGCCGAGCAATTCTGATAATGATTCTCATTGGTGTAAGCCATGGCTTACACAACGTGGCGGCAAATCGCCTCTTTCGATAAAAAGGATCCAAAGTTAAATTAGCCACATGGACGTTGCGCAGGATGCGCACTAGATAACAGGGACACGTAAGGGATACCTGCCAGGATGGCGGGAAGAAAGGGAAGTCAGGGAAACAGTCTGGAAAACCCCGCTGCGGCGGGGTTTTCTTTGTGCACGTGTTTTTGTTCCGGGTCGGGTGATGGCGGTCTGCCAGAAGCTACGGAACCACTGACAGCGGCCAAGGGTCGATTGAATACAGGCCATCAAGGCCCTTCAATCAGGAGCTTACCCATGGACATCATCCGCATTATCATCGCCATTCTGCTGCCTCCACTGGGCGTGTTCCTGCAAGTCGGTTTCGGCGGCGCGTTCTGGCTCAACATCCTGTTGACCCTGCTGGGTTACTTCCCTGGCATCATCCACGCGGTGTACATCATCGCCAGCCGCAAGTAACCTGCCGCGCCGCTTTCAGGCCTGGTCCTGGCCAGGCCCGAAGGCGCTTCAGTGCAGGTCGATCCAGTGCTTCTGGCTGGCTCTCCTGATGAAGTCATCAACGTCGGTACCCGTTTCCGGAAGGTTAGGGAAACGGGTATGCAGAATCTCGATGATCTGCTCGACCGTGTGCCGACCATCAATCAATTCGCCAACCCGTGCCGCGTCATCGTCCAGGCGGATCATGCCGCCGGGACGAAACAGCAGTACATGGCCATGTCGATCAGGAGCCCGCTCCAGGCTGCAGCCTGTGTGCCAGTGCGGGGTGAGTGTGCGATCGGCTTTCATGGAGTGATCCTCTGCTGACAGACACTTTGCTCGTGACCGGCCGGGAGGCCGATCATCAATCCTCACTTGCAGTGTAGTCGCGCAATGCAATGACGGCGGCTCAGTTTTTCAACAGTCGCTCATACAGATCAGGGCGGCGATCAGCGGCGTAATTGTTTAAATCCTTGGCGTTATCGATGCCTGAGCGTTGCAGGTCAGCGATCAGCAACGCTTCGTCCTCGCCTGCCAGCAACGGGCGGCAGCCCTGCGGCCCGTTAAGGCTGCTCAGGCCGCAATAGTGGATTTCGCCCTCACTACCGCAGTAGTTGGCATACGCCAGGTAGCACTGGTTCTCGAAGGCGCGGGCGCGCACCGTCACCTCACACACGAAGTCATAGGGCGCCATATTGGCGGTGGGCACCACGATCAGGTCGGCACCGGCCAGCGCGAGATGACGCGCCGTCTCCGCAAACTCTACGTCGTAGCAGATCAGTAGCCCCAGCCGCCAACCGTGCAGTTCGACCACCGCACAGTGCGCGGCCCCGGCGCTGAACATGGTTTTATCCAGCTCGCCGAACAGGTGGGTCTTGCGATAGTTGACCAGCCGGTTGCCGGCCGCGTCGATCAGTTGCGCTGCGTTATACAGCAGGCCGTCCGTGGCCCGCTCCGGGTAGCCATAGACAATCGCCATACCGCTGTGCCGGGCAATCGTCGCGACCTGTTCGGCTGCCGGGCCGTCTGCGGCTTCGGCCAGTCGTTCGACCGCCTGACGACCGATGTTGTAACCGCTGAGGAACATCTCCGGGCAGACCAGCAACTGTGCACCAGCACGGCTGGCGGCCTGTGCCTGGGCGGCCAGCCGCGCCAGGTTGGCATCAATGTCCAGGGGCAGGGGCGGGCATTGGTAAATCGCGATCCGCATGCTAAACCTCGGTGTCAGTCGCCCAGCGCAATGGGGCCGATTTCATCGAACACATCGCCTGGGCCGGGGTTGTCGGCGGGGGACTTGCCGCCAAAGTGGTTCATGATGCCCCACACCGCATTGAGCGAGGTCTGCACCGCACCCTCGACCCAGGCCGGGGTCCAGGATATGTCATCACCGGCGAGGAACATGCCGCGGTGTTCGGCGGGCATGTCGTGCTGCATGAAGTGCGCGTACATCCGCTGGTTATAGCGGTAATGGCCGGGCAGTGCGCCTTTGAAGGCACCCAGGAAATGCGGATCGGCCTCCCACGAAACGGTAATCGGGTCGCCGATGATGTGCGCGGCGATATCCACCTTCGGGTAAATCTTCTTCAGCGCATCCAGGGCCAGACGCACGCGCTTGTCGATCGGCTGTGGCAGCATTTTCAGTGCATCGCTCATCCACGAGTAGGACAGGCAGATCACTCCTGGTTTGTCGTCGCCGTTGTCAAACAGGTAGGTGCCACGGGTCAGACGGTCGGTGAGGGTCATGCTCATCAGGTCGCGGCCGGTTTGCGGGTCTTTGTCTTTCCAGAAGGGCCGGTCGACCATCACAAAGGTTTTCGACGACTGCATGTAGCGGGTACGGTCCAGGGCCATCCACATTTTCTGCGAGAACAGTGACTCTTCGCATTCGATCTGGGTGGTCAGCAGCCAGCTCTGGCAAGTGGTCAGTACTGCCGGGTACAGACGCGTGTCGCCCCAGTTGTCGGTGATCGCCAACTGGCCGTCGGAGGCGCGGGCGATGCGTTTGACGCCAGGGCGCGGCGCGCCATGGTGCAGTGACGACAGGCTGGTGCCGGCCGGCCAATGGGCGCAGTGCTGCGGCACATGGCGCCAGATGCCCAGCGGCACCTGTTGCACGCCACCGACAATCAAGTGCTGGTCTTCATCGCAGTTGGTCATTACCACGCGGAAAATTTCCAGCATCGAGTTGGGGAAGTCCGAGTCCCAGCCACCGGTGCCGAAACCGACCTGGCCGAACACTTCGCGATGGTAGAACGACAATTTGGCAAAGGCTTTCGAGGTGGCCACGAAGTCGTAAAAGGTGCGGTCGTCCCACAGCGGTACCAGTTCGTTCCACAACGCCTTGAGGCGTGGCACATTGCGTTCGCGGATTGCCTGCTGGATTTCGGAAAACCGCGCGCCGCTCTCCAGGGCGTCGGCCCAGGCATCGGCCACTTCCTGAAACAGGGCGGGCAGGTCGCTGAGGCTTTGCGCATAGTAGGTATTGCCTTCCAGATCCACCACCGTGCTGCCGGAGGCCGGGGTCAGCGGGTTGGGAAATGGCTGGGTCTGCAGGCCGAGTTTGTCGACATAGTGATAGAACGCCGTGGACGAGGCCGGAAAGCGCATGCCTCCCAGTTCGGCAATGATGCCTTCAGCGCCTTCGAATGGCTGGGAGCGCAGCCGCCCGCCCATCTGCGAAGCCTCGTAGACCACCGGCTTGAGGCCCAGCTTCATCAGTTCATAGGCGGCGACCATGCCGGCGATGCCGGAGCCGATGATCGCCACTTCACGGCCATGATGATGCGCCGGGATGCTGCCCAGCCCGGCGGGGTGGGTGATCCACTCGTCGAAGGCAAAAGGGAAATCCGGACCGAACATAGTGATCGGTTGTTGACCGTCTGCACGATGACGAGGGTGATTCATGGCTGTCCCTTAATGGTGGCGATGGCACGGGTAAGGACAGTCTAGGCAGGCATGAGCACGTTAATAAGACGAAAACTGTCGTCGCTCTGTGCGTCGGTGATGCAATCTGACGACCTGCTTGCGCACTATGACGAAAACGCCATTCAAACTGGCTGGCCGCGGTCGATCTTGCTGCTGAGAATGATCGAGGTGGTGGTCTTTTCCACCCCCTCGACACTGCCGATCAGGTCGAGCAACTGGTCCAGTTGCTCCGGGGATTCAGTGCGTAGCCAGGCAACATAGTCGAACTCGCCACTCACCGCGCACAGTTGCTGGACTTCGCTGAGGGTCGCGAGGCGGCGCAGCACGTCCTTGCCGGCTCGCGGCCTGACGGTGATGCCGACGTAGGCCTGCAGGCCGCCATCGACCACTCGCTGGCCCAGCCGTACACCGTAGCCGGTGATGACCTTGCTCTTTTCCAGGCGTGCCAGCCGCGACGTCACGGTGGTGCGCGCGATGCCCAGTTGGCGGGCCAGCACGGCCACGCTTTCGCGGGCGTTGAGCTGCAAAGCGGCGATCAACCGGTGGTCAAGATCATCAAGAACGGGCGGGCGGCTGGCGGACAAGGGCGTCTCCTTACAATGCGCCGCATGGTACGGGGTGTTGCCTGCCGGTCACAACTTCCAGCGCCGGGAGGTCTTGGCCAGACGTGCCTGCAATTGATCGAGCGTGTGGCTCAGGCGCTGGCTCATCAGCAAATAACCGGTCAGTTCGGCGGGAACGTCACCGGGCAGCTGCAAGGCTTCAAAGCTGCGGTTGAGGTGTTCGGTCGCGCCGGTCTGCAACGCCCTGGCCATGCCCAGCAGGCGGCGGCGGTTCTGCCGGTAGTCGGCATCCAGTAGCGCCCGGGTGAGCGGGTCAGGGTTGGCCGGGCGGGTATTGGCGAGGATTTCCAGCAGGCTCAGGCACATCCGGAACTGGCTCTGGATGGTGTCCAGCTCGACCATGGAAATCTTCACCTCCTTGGACACCGACGGCAGCAGCGAGCGCAGTTGCAGCATGGTCGCGTTGAGGCTGGCGGTGAGCTTGAGGTGTTCATCGGCGTTGACCGCCTGGCCATGGCTGATCCGCCCATACACCTTGGCGCAGTCACGCAGGCCGCTGGCCAGGTTATAGCGCCAGGAGAACACCGCATACAGCGGCAGAGCGAACGAGAACGCCAGCGCCAGACCGATACCGATCAGAATATCCACCGTGCGCCACAGCCCGTCGCTGATCGGGTTGACCCCGTGGCCTGCGACGATGAACAGCGTGATCGCTGACAGGAGCGCGGTATAGCCGCCCTTGCCGATGGCGTGGTAGGCGAAGAATCCGCACATCACTGACATCAGGGTGTAGGTCAGCAGCGGCATTTCCAGATAACCCTGCTGGACCACCACGCACAGCCCAAGGCCTGCGCCGATCAGGGTGCCATAGGCACGTTCCACGGATTTCTTGCGGATATTGCCATGATGCTGCAGGCCGCCGATCACGATCAGCATGGTCACCGAGGCCCATTCGCCATGTGGCAGGTTCAACCCGCTGGTGAGCAGGATCGACACCAGCAGGCCGACCGAGATTCGGGCGGCATGGATCAGCCGGGCGTGTCGGTAGCGGCGATAAGGGTCAAGCAACGGGCGTAGTACAGGGCGAAGCCAGGCGGGAATGGAAGCAGTGCGAGGAAAGGGCATGCGGGGGCGTACCATCAACTGAGGTCAGTGGAGTAGGCCATAACCGGTGCAGCGCTGCCAGAGGCTGGCAGCGCTTGTATTGGCGCGATTGTGAAACCGGTCAGACCTTGAAACGGGAAATCATGGTGTTAAGGCCGACCGCCAGGCTCGATAGTTCCTGGCTCGCGGCGCTGGTCTGGTTGGCACCGGCCGAGGTCTGCATCGACAGATCGCGGATATTCACCAGGTTGCGGTCCACTTCGCGGGCCACCTGGGCCTGTTGCTCCGAGGCGCTGGCGATCACCAGGTTACGCTGGTTGATCGAATTGATCGCTTCGGCAATACCCTCCAGCGCCTGGTTGGCGGCCTGGGCCACGTCCAGCGTTGCGGTGGCGCGCTGGCGGCTGCTTTGCATCGCATCCACGGCGCGTTCCGAACCGGACTGGATGCCGCCGATCATTTTCTCGATCTCCTGGGTCGACTCCTGGGTGCGGTGCGCCAGGCCGCGCACCTCATCGGCCACCACGGCAAAGCCGCGTCCGGCCTCACCGGCCCGGGCGGCTTCGATGGCGGCATTGAGGGCCAGCAGGTTGGTCTGCTCGGCCACCGAGCGGATCACGTCCAGCACCTTGCTGATGTCGTTGACCTGGCTGGCCAGTTGTTCGATTTCCTGGGAGGTGGTCGACACATCGCCGACCAGATGCTCGATCGACTCCAGCGCCTGATTGACCTTCTCGCGGCCCTGGGCGGTGCTCTTGTCTGCGCCTTTGGAGGCTTCGGCGGTGATCACCGCGTTGCTGGCCACTTCCTCAACCGCCGCGGTCATCTCATTCACCGCAGTGGCGGCCTGCTCGATCTCGGCATTCTGCTTGTGCAGGCCGCGGCTGGCGTCTTCGGTTACCGAGTTGAGCTCTTCGGAGGCCGAGGCCAACTGGTTCGACGAGGCGGCGATCTGGGTAATGGTGTCACGCAGGTTGTGCTGCATGATGTTCAGGGCGTTCAGCAACTGTGCCGGTTCGTCGTGGCCCGAGACCTTGATGTCGCGGGTCAGGTCGCCGCTGGCCACCCGGTTGGCGGCGGTCACTGCGTCGGCCAGCGGGCTGACGATGCTGCGGGTCAGTACCCAGGCAATCACCGCCATGGCCAGCAAGATGGCCAGCAAGGCGACGATGATGACGGCAAAGGCTTCATCGAAAACATCACTGCTGAGCTTGGCTGCACTGACGGCACCATCGGCGTTGTAGCGCACCAGTTTCTTCAGTGAGGCCATCATGTTGTCGGCGTACTCGACCAGCGGGCCGTTGATCAGATCCACCGCCTCTTGCTTGCGTCCGTCCTGCAGCGTGGCAAGCACCTTGGCCTGCAACTGGTGATAGCGGTCACTGGTGGCTTTGAAGTCATTGAACAAGGCACGGTCTTCTGGCACCTGAATGGTGTCTTCATAGCTTTTGACGACCTTGGGAATGGCGTCGTTGATACCGCGGATCATGCTGAGGGTCCGCTCGCGCTCGGCGCTGTCGTCTTGCAGGATGGCGCGCAGGGTGAGTGCCCGAACGCGCCCCAGATCAGTGCCCAGGTCTCCCAGGGCAATGACCGCAGGCAACCAGACCTCCCTGACTTCGTCGGTCGCAGTATCCATACGTTTGGCCTGGAACAGAGCGGTCACGCCCATGCCCAGCACCAGCGCCCCGAGCAGTAGAAAAATGGCTGCGGCCCGCGTGCCGACTTTCAAGTCCCTCAAGTTCATGTTTAGTCCTTCATGGCAGTTTTAAAGTGTGGCTTGCAAATGATCCTGGGGATCTCAGGCGGCGGCCTGGATACAGCCCTGAACTATTCCGGCATGATCTGTAAGGCAAATAACGGCATGACTGGCCAGATATTTCCTAACGTACGTCACGCGGTTTGGTTGAATCGACTGGCTGGATTTCACCCGGCGCAGCCGCCACGCTCAGCGGCTCGCGCATGCGCAGGCAATGAACGCCCACAGACCCGCCAGGGCCTGTCATTGCTCAGGTGTGAAATCATTCGAGACGCCGTGGCTCAGGGCCAGGCTGCTTGATGTTGTTCGTGTTCGAACAAGCAGGTGTGCCGGACGAGCTTTCTTGTACGATTGTTCAATGATGGCCAATTGCTTCTTTCAGTACAAGTAAAAAGATGTTTCTTCGTTGTACTGCAGGCATGCGACTTATGTCGGCTATACATCGGCTTTATTTAGGATTTTCTACAATAACTAGTTAACGCCTCTATATCGGTGTTTTCCGACGTTACTAGGACGTTAGTGCCAATATTTGTAAGTTATTCCCGGTCTTGCTGGAAAATCGCTGGCAGCGACAGGCGCTGCGATCAGTACGCCGGGTGGTCAACAAATACCAGCTGCGACTCTTGGGTGTATTGATGGGGGCTTTCCATGTCGACTGATGTGTATTTCACGTTGGTCACTACCAGGCCGATCCTGCCGCCGGGACCGCCCACCGAGAAGACATTGAGGAATACCCGATTGCCCCAACACTCGCGTTGCACTTCTGGGCCGCAATTGCCTGTGTTGTCTTGTTCACCAGCGCTGTACAACGTTCGCGGCTCCCAGCCCTCAAAGGCCACCAGAGAATAGCTGCCGGCTGAACTGCCCTGGCCGGAACCGGCGCCGCCAATGATGAGCACCGACTGACTGCTGCCGTAGTCGTCGAGCAGGCGGATCTTGTTGTATTGCCCGCCGAAGTCTTCAAGCGCTCGCGCCTGCTTGAGGGTCGGGCGCACCAGCAGATAACCGGCCTGAAAATTCCTGCCTGCGTTTTCATAAGATACCGACGCCAGATAAGCCTGCTCGTTGTTCGGCAACGCCACGGGAACCACATTTTCGACTTGCACGCCCATCTGCTGCACTTCAGCAGGCGCCCAGGCGGTGATCTGTTTGGCAGAGGGTGGAGTGGCGCCCAGAATGGGCAATGAAAGGCTCAGGGCAAAGGTGGCAACGATCAGTGTACGCATGGCGACTCCCTTGAATGCAGAAATGGTTCCCTGTGTCGCCATGGGCTGGCGCAACAGGGAACATACAAGGGATGAGGAGGTAGGGCCAGTGTCTGCCACTTTGTAGCCGAGATCTCTAGTTTTCGTAGGCAGATACCTGTTCTTGTAGCCGAAGGCTTGTTTCCGAATTCATGCAGTAAACTTGCAGACTACGCGGGCTGACCTGTGAAGCGGAGGGTTTCCTAATCATGGATCTGGTGACTCTATGGAAAAGACCATGAGCCTTGTGGTGTTTGAGCGAAAGCATCTTGTGTTCAATCAGGCCACCGAGGTTTTTGAAAGCGCTAACGACGCTATGGCCTGGATGTTCAGGCCGACCCGTGCCTTGGCAGGCAAGTCACCTGAAATGCTGTGTGAAACAGACGTCGGCGTCTGTCAGGTCCTACGCCTGCTCAATGCCATTGAGTGGGGCGGCGCCTGTTAAGTCGTTTGCGTACCGCTACAGATCAGCCTCCCCGCACTTACAATCAAGGTGCTTGCTTACCAGTCACTCCCCTGCCCGAGCAACTCCAGCGCATGATGACGCAGCTCCAGTAACCTTGGATCATCCCGCCGACGCGGGTACGGCCGGTCGACCTTGAGTTCGGCCAGCACCCTGGCCGGGCGGGCCGAGAACACCAGCACGCGGTCACACAACAGCAATGCCTCTTCGACGTCATGGGTGACCAGCAACGAGCTGTAGCGTTGCTGCTGCCACAGGCGAATCAGCTCGCCCTGCATGGCGATGCGGGTCAGTGAATCAAGCTTGCCCAGCGGCTCGTCGAGCAGCAGCAGGCGCGGTTCGTTGATCAGGGCGCGGGCCAGGGCGGCGCGCTGTGCCATGCCGCCGGAGAGCTGGCGTGGGTAGGCGTCGCGAAATTCCAGCAGTCCGACCTTGCCAAGAGTCTCATCAACCCGGTGCTTGTGGGTCTTGAGCTGGCCTCGGGCTTGCAGGCCGAGCGCAACGTTGTCCCACACGCTGCGCCACGGGTAGAGGGTCGGGTCCTGAAACACCAGCACCCGCGAGTGATGCGGGCCGGGAATCGCCGCGCCGTCGGCCTGCAACTGGCCGCTTTGCAGCGTCTCCAGGCCGGCGACCAGACGCAGCAGGGTCGACTTGCCACAGCCTGACGGCCCCAGCAGGCCAACGCTTTCGCCCGGCGCCAGTTGCAGGTCGACCTTGTCGAGCACCGGCAAGCGGCTGTCGCCAAGGTCGAAGGCATGGCTCAGGCCGCGAATATCCAGGGCCATGCCGATGTCCTGGGTCTGAATTGCCGCTGCACTCGCTACCATTGCACCGCTCCTTTCTGCCACGACAACACCCGGTCACGCACCTTGAACAACAGGGTGATCAACCCCGAGCACAGCAGCGCCATGACGATCAGCGCGGCGTACATGTTGGCGTAAGCGGCCCAGCCTTGCGCCCATTGCAAGTACCAGCCCAGGCCTGCTTTGACGCCCATCATCTCCGCCACTACCAGCACCGAGAACGACGCACCCAGGCCCATGAACAGGCCAACGAATACGTTGGGCAGTGCGGCGGGAATCGCCACGCGCAGGATCAGAAACCGAGAGTTGGCGCCCAGCGTACGGGCCACTTCGTAGTACGCCTTATCGACCCCGGCCACGCCCGACCAGGTCAGCACCGTGACCGGAAACCAGGTTGCCAGGGCAATCAGAAATACGCTGGCGCTCCAACTGGTGGGGAAGAAGAAAAAGCAGATTGGCAGCAGCGCGGTGGACGGCACCGGGCCGAGGATGCGCAGTACCGGGTGCACCCAATAGCCGATGCGTTGCGACCAGCCGATCGATACTCCGGCGATGAAGCCAGTCACGCCACCCAATACCACACCGTTGAACAGCAACCAGAACGAATGCAGCAGGCTTTCACCCAAGCGTGGCCAGTCATCGACAAACACCTCGATCAGCGCTTGCGGCGGGGCGAAGAACGGCACTGGCAGCAGAACGATCTTGGCGGTCACCAGCACCCACACGCCCAGCAGCAACGGCAATACCACCAGCCAGGGACCTGCCGGTTTCAGCACGCTGACCAGCCGGGCGAACACGCCGGGTAACACGGCTGTCAGGGCCAGCAGCAGGGCGACGGCGCCGGCACCGAGGGCCAGTTCGCGAGTGAAGGGCCAGGGTCGTCCGCCGTCCGGGTACAAGCCGGTGAACAGCGCGAAGGCCAGCCAGGCAGCGGCGGCCAGCAGCCCGCTGCGCCACAGCGTGACGCTTGTGGGCTGGGCGGTTTGGGTCTGCTCAAGCGAATACGTCGGCATGGATACTCTCCGCGAATTGCGCAGGATCGGTACGCGGCTTCAGAACTTCGACCTGCTTGAGGTCGCGGGCGTACACGGCGATTTCCTGCTCGAAGGTCTTGCCCACCGAGTAGTAACCGTGGGTGTGCTCGGTGAGGATGGCGCGCACTTCCTCCTTGCTGGTGTTGAGCGCGAACTTGAGGAATTCATCGGCCACCGCATCGGGGTTTTTAAAGGCCCAGGCATGGGCCTGCAAAATCGAGTGAGTGATCGCTGCGGCAACCGGCTGCTCGTTGCGCGCCAGCTTGCCGCTGACCCCGACCACGCAGCAGCTCATGTTGGCGTATTCCTCAATCATATTGGTCGCCAGCTCACGGAACGCCGGTTGCTGCTTGACCCGGTACATGATCGGGTCGGAACCGCTGGCGGCCTGAATCTCGCCTTTCTCCAGCGCCACGCTGAGCAGGTCGATGGGGTAGACCCGCCAGGTCACGTCACGGATCGGGTCCACCCCATGGCGCTTGAGCATCAGCGAGAAGAAGTTCTTGTCGGCGGCGGCCATGTCGGTCACGCCGATGGTCGTGCCTTTGAGCGAGGCCAGATCCTGCGGGCCATCCTTGAGGGTCAACAGGCGCAGGCAGCCGCCGTGGGTGCCGGCAGTCAGCTTGACGTCAAAGCCCTGTTCCAGTGCCTTGAGCCAGCGCAGCGCCATGCCGGTGGCGGCGTCGGCCTTACCGGTGGCCATCGATTCGAGCAGCACTTCGGTGGAATTGCCGAAGTTGACGAACTCAACATCCAGGTTATGCCGTTTGAAGATGCCCTGGCTGTCAGCGACCGCCACCGGGGCCAGGCAGACAGCATTGAGGTTGGTGGCGATCTTGACCTTGCGCGGCTCGGGCAGCACCCAGCGAGTGCTGTCCAGATCCAGCCCGCTGCCCACCGGTGCAGTGCCGTGCCCGGCATGACCTGCATGGCTGCTGTCAGCAAACCCCAGCCGACTGACCAGCGCTGCCGCCGTGGCGGTGCCGGCCATGGCCAGAAGACGACGGCGATTGATGGACGTGATGCTCATGGAGCCTCCGGTGGCGAATGAAAGGGGCCAGGAGGCGATGCGCATGCCTTATGAAGAAAATCGCCATTCCCTGAATGAATTACACGTTATCGGTAATAATCATCATCAGGGAAATTCAATTTAGGAATAACCTAATATGCAAGTTGTTTTGCCGTGAAGGGCTCCGGGGCGACGCAAAACTGTAGGAGCCGCTTCAGCGGCGAAAGCTGCGGCGCTGAAGCGGGTCGCCGGCCTGCCGTGCTTACCGGGCAATCGCCAGTGCCACGCCTTGCCCGCCGCCAATACACAGTGTCGCCAGGCCCTTCTTCGCATCGCGGCGGATCATTTCGTGCAGCAAGGTCACCAGCACCCGGCAGCCTGAGGCGCCAATCGGGTGGCCCAAAGCGATGGCGCCGCCATTGACGTTGACCTTGCTCGCGTCCCAGCCCAGTTCCTGACCCACCGACAGCGCCTGCGCTGCGAAGGCTTCGTTGGCTTCGATCAGGTCCAGCTCGTTCAGTTGCCAGCCGGCCTTGTCCAGGCAGCGACGGGTTGCCGCCACCGGGCCGATGCCCATGATCGCCGGATCGACCCCGGCGTTGGCGTAGGCTTTGATGCTGGCCAGCACCGGCAGGCCGAGTTCCGCCGCCTTGGCTGCGCTCATCAGCAGCACCGCAGCGGCGCCGTCGTTGAGGCTGGAGGCGTTGCCTGCGGTGACGCTGCCGTCCTTGCGAAACGCCGGGCGCAGCTTGGCCAGCGACTCGGCACTGGTCTCGGCGCGGGGTTGTTCGTCGGTGTCGAACAGCCGGGGTTCGCCCTTTTTCTGCGGGATCGAAACCGGGGTGATTTCATCCTTGAAGCGTCCGGCCTCAATAGCCGCGATTGCCTTGTGCTGCGAGGCGGCGGCAAAGGCGTCCTGGGCTTCGCGGCTGATGCCGTACTTTGCCACCAGATTTTCGGCAGTGATGCCCATGTGGTAATCGTTGAAGGCGTCCCACAGACCGTCGGTGATCATGCTGTCGACCATCTGGGCGTGGCCCATGCGCAGCCCGGTGCGCGCCGCTGGCAGCACGTAGGGCGCCAGGCTCATGTTCTCCATACCGCCCGCGATGATTACCTCGGCATCGCCGCAACGGATCGCCTGGGCGCCCAGATGAATGGCCTTGAGCCCCGAGCCACAGACCTTGTTCAGGGTCAGCGCCGGTACGCTGTGCGGCAGGCCGGCCAGGATCGATGCCTGACGTGCGGGGTTCTGGCCGCTGCCGGCGGTCAGCACCTGACCGAGGATCACTTCATCGACCTGCGCGGCGTCCAGCCCGGTCTGCTCCAGCAGCCGGCGGATGACCAGCGCGCCCAGCTCCGGCGCGGGAATGCCGGCCAGGGCACCCTGAAAGCTGCCGATGGCGGTGCGGGTCGCCGCAACGATGACCACGTCTTGCATGATGCTTCTCCTGTGCAGAGGCTGCTTTTTGTAGGTATGAGTACCCCAGTGTCGAGCCTGGAAAATGATTTGTTAAATTTGTTTTTCTTCTGAATTGTTTTGCAAAGCTGATTAATGCCCCTAAAGCTGAGTAGCAGAAATCAGAAACTGCTGAAACGCCCGCGCCGGCTCGCTGAAGGTCAGGTCGCGGCCCCAGATCAGGCCCAGCTCCATGGGCGGAATATTGCCGGCCACCGGGCGCACCTCGATCTTTTTACCCTCCAGCGACCAGGGACGATAGACCATGTCCGACAGGATGCTGACCCCGAAGCCATGGGCCACCAGGCCGCGCAAGGCTTCGATCGACGAGGTGCGGAACACCACTTTCGGTTGCAGGCCGGCCGCCTGCCAGTAGCGCAGCGCCGAGCTTTCGCCTTCATCCACGGTGGCCATGATGTAGGCATGCCCGGCGATGTCAGCCAGGCTCACCGACTCCACTTGCAGCAGCGGGTGGCCGCTCGGCAGCCACATCTGTCGCCGTGAGCGCATCAGCACATGGCGCTCGAACGGCAGGGCGCTGTCGACGTTGGATACAATGGTCAGGCCCAGCTCCAGCGATCCGTCGGCAATGCCCTGCTCGATGCCCGGTGTGTCCATGTCGATCAGATCGATTTCGACTTGCGGATAACTGCGTTTGAAGCGTGCCAGCAGGTTCGGCAGGAAGTAGCCCAGTACCGTGTAAGACGCGCCCACGCGCACTGTGCCTTGCAGGTTATGGCTGAGCAGTAGCGGATGGCTGACCGCATCTTGCAGGGTGTCGAGAATGTGCCGGGCATGCTGATAAAACTTGTGCCCTTCGGCGGTCAGACTCACCCCGTGGGCCAGGCGTTCGAACAGTCGCACACCCAGCATGTCTTCCAGCTGGCTGACCGCCGTGGTGATGGCCGACTGCGAAACGTGCACGGTCAGGGCGGCCTGGGAAAACTGCCCGAGTTCGGCGGCGGCGACGAAATAGCGCAATTGGCGCATGGAGATATCGTTTCGGACTGACATGTGTTTTTCAGATACCTCGATGCATTTTTTATAAATTTACGATAGCGGATCGGCGCTTCTAGACTCCAGAAAAACAAGCTCCACCAAACCACTCCAGAACAAACCGGCGGGCCGAACCCTACAGCCCCCCGGATAACAAGAATCGGAGGATTGGCCGTGACCGCATCGCTGACCGTGCTCGACGACAAGTACACCCAGACCCAGGGCAAAGCCCTGATGACCGGCATCCAGGCGCTGGTGCGGCTGCCACTGATGCAGCGCCAGCGCGACCTGGCCGCGGGGCTGAACACCGCAGGGTTTATCTCCGGTTACCGTGGCTCGCCGTTGGGCGGCTTCGACCAGGCATTGTGGAAAGCCCGTGAGCATCTGCAGGCACAGCACATCAAATTTCAGCCTGGCCTCAACGAAGACCTCGCCGCCACCTCATTGTGGGGTACTCAACAGGTCAACATGTTCGACGGCGCGCGCTACGACGGTGTATTCGGCATCTGGTACGGCAAGGGGCCGGGTGTTGACCGCTGCGGCGATGTGTTGCGGCATGCCAACGCAGCAGGTTCTTCGGCCTTCGGTGGCGTGCTGGCGATTGCCGGTGATGACCACGGCGCCCGCTCATCGTCGCTGCCGCATCAGACCGAGCACATTTTCAAGGCGGTGATGATGCCGGTGCTGGCGCCTTCCGGCGTGCAGGAGTACCTCGATTTTGGCCTGCACGGGTTTGCCATGTCGCGCTACAGCGGTTGCTGGGTGGCGATGAAGGCGGTGGCCGACACCGTTGAAAGCGGCGCCGTCGTAGACCTGAGCCTGGACCGTGTGCAGCCGGTGCTACCCGACTTCGAACTGCCCGAGGGTGGCCTGAATATCCGCTGGCCTGACCCGCCGCTGGCCCAGGAAAAACGCCTGCTCGAACACAAACTGTACGCCGCCGCCGCTTATGCGCGGGCCAACGGCCTGGACCGGATTGTCATGGATGCGCCCAAGGCGCGGATCGGCATCGTCACCTCGGGCAAATCGTACCTGGACGTTTGCCAGGCGCTGAAGATCCTCGGCATCAATGAGGCGCGCGCCGCGCAGATCGGCCTGCGCATCTACAAGGTCGGCATGGTCTGGCCGATGGATGCCGAAGGCGTACGGCACTTTGCCGATGGCCTGGAAGAGATCGTCGTGGTCGAAGAAAAACGCCAGATGATCGAATACCAGCTCAAGGAAGAACTCTACAACTGGCGTGAAGACGTGCGCCCGCGCATCGTCGGCAAGTTCGACGACAAAGGCGAGTGGACCCGGCCGCATACCGACTGGCTGCTGCCAGCGATTGGCGACCTGACCCCGTCGCAGATCGCACGAGCGCTGGCGCGGCGTATTTTGCGCCACCACCAGAGCGGCGAGTTGCAGGTGTGCCTGGCGGTGCTTGAAGCGCAACTGTCGACCGGCCAGCGCTTTGCAACCCTGATGGACCGGGCGCCGCATTACTGCTCCGGCTGCCCGCACAACAGTTCGACCAAGGTGCCGGAAGGCAGCCGCGCACTGGCGGGCATTGGTTGTCACTACATGGCCGCGTGGATTTATCCACAGACCCGCACCTTCAGCCAGATGGGCGGCGAGGGCGCCGCGTGGATCGGCCAGGCGCCATTCACCGACACGCCGCACGTGTTCGCCAACCTTGGCGATGGCACCTACTTCCACTCCGGGCTGCTGGCGATTCGGGCGGCGGTCGCGGCCAGGATCAACATCACCTACAAGATTCTCTACAACGACGCCGTGGCGATGACCGGCGGCCAGCCGGTGGACGGCAGCCTCAGTGTGGCGCAGATCTCCCGGCAACTGGCTGCCGAAGGGGTCGGGCGCATCGTGGTGGTGACCGACGACACCGAGCGCTATCGCGATGTCCAGGATCTGGCACCGGGTGTGCCGGTGTGGCGCCGCGACCGCATGGATGAACTGCAAAAAGAACTGCGCGAATTCAGCGGGGTGTCGTCGATCATCTATGACCAGACCTGCGCCGCGGAAAAACGCCGGCGGCGCAAACGCGGCAAATTCCCCGACCCGGCGCGTCGGGTGGTGATCAACCAGGCGGTGTGCGAAGGCTGCGGCGATTGCAGCAGCCAGTCGAACTGCATGTCGGTGACCAGTGTCGAGACCGAGTTCGGCAACAAACGGGAGATCGACCAGTCGTCGTGCAACAAGGACTTCACCTGCCTGAGCGGCTTCTGCCCAAGCTTCGTCACCGTCGAGGGCGGCGCCTTGCGCAAGCCCAAAGCGCTGGGCCAGGGCGAGGCCGAGCAATGGCCGCTGCCGGTGCCGGTAACAGCTCCTCTACAGCAGCCCTACAGCATCCTGATCACCGGGGTCGGTGGCACCGGAGTGGTGACCATCGGCGCGCTGCTGGGCATGGCTGCGTTCATCGAGGGCAAGGGCACCCTGAGCCTGGACATGGCCGGCATGGCGCAGAAGGGCGGCGCAGTGTGGTCGCACCTGCGCATCGCCGCCCGTCAGCAAGACCTGCATGCACCGCGCATCGCCGAAGGCGAGGCCAGCCTGTTGCTGGGCTGTGATCTGGTGGTCAGTGCCAACCACGAAACCCTGTCGAAAGTCCGCCAGGGTGTGACCCATGCGCTGGTCAATTGTGAAGAAAGCCTGACCGGCGCCTTTGTGCGTAACTTCGCCGCCCAGGCAGAAACCGGCGATTTGCAGCGCTACCCCGACGCGCAGTTCCGTACCCCGGAAATGACCGCGCAGATCCGCGAAGCGGTGGGCGATGAGCAGGCACTGTTCGTCCAGGCCAGCCAGCTGGCGACCGCGCTGATGGGCGATTCCATTGCCACCAACACCTTCATGCTCGGCTTTGCCTGCCAGCAAGGCTGGCTGCCGGTGGGCATCGAAGCCCTGCAGCAGGCCATTGAACTGAACGGCACCGCCGTGCCGTTCAACCTGGCGGCATTCACCTGGGGCCGCCGTGCAGCGGTGGACCTGCCACGGGTACAAGCACTGATCGCCGATCAGCGCGCGCCCAAGCTGGCCAGGACGCTGGACGAGCAAGTGGCGCGTCGTGTGGCGTTTCTTACTGATTACCAAGACGCTGCCCTGGCCGCTCGTTATAAAGATCGGGTGGATGCTTTTGCTGCCGCCGAGACCCGGCTGGCCGGCCAGCCCGGCGCGTTGAGCGAGGCGGTGGCGCGTTATTACTTCAAGGTGCTGGCGATCAAGGATGAGTACGAGGTGGCCCGGCTGTTCACCCAAGGCGACTTTCTCAAGCAGATCGAATCCACCTTTGAAGGCGACTATAAGTTGCACTTTCACCTGGCTGCGCCTTTGCTGAATAAAAGCGCGCCGGGTGTGCAAGGCAAGAAAACCAGTTATGGCCCCTGGATGCTCAAGGCCTTCGGCTGGCTGGCACGGTTGCGGCGGGTGCGTAACACCTGGCTCGACCCCTTCGCCCACACCCATGAGCGCAAGACCGAGCTGGCCTGGCTGCGCAGTTATGAAGCCATACTCGATGAACTGCTCGGCGGCCTGCGCAGCGACAATCTGGCGCTGGCCAGCCAACTGGCGGCGCTGCCCGATGCGGTGCGCGGTTATGGCGCGGTGAAAGAGCGGTATCTGGGCCATGCTCAACTCAAGCGTGAGCGCCTGCTGGACCAATGGCGCAACGGCCCGCAGTTTCATGCTGCAACGCAGGGCCAGGGCGAACGGATTGATACCGTACAGCTGTAAACGGCACCCAACCCATAATCATAAGAACGGAGACACACCATGATCCCAGGACTGAATTTTTTCCTCGGCGAGGAAATCGACATGCTCCGCGACTCGGTCGCGGCCTTTGCCGCCAAGGAGATCGCCCCGCGTGCCGCAGAGGCTGATCGCAGCGACCAGTTCCCGATGGATCTGTGGCGCAAATTCGGTGACATGGGGCTGCTGGGCCTGACCGTCAGCGAAGAGTACGGCGGCACCGGCATGGGCTATCTGGCGCACATGATCGCCATGGAAGAAATCTCCCGCGCCGCAGGCGGCATCGGGCTGTCTTATGGCGCGCACTCGAACCTGTGCGTCAACCAGATCAACCGCAATGGCAGCGATGCGCAGAAGCGCCGCTTCCTGCCCAAATTGATCAGCGGCGAACACATCGGCGCGCTGGCCATGAGCGAACCCAACGCTGGCTCTGACGTAGTGTCGATGAAACTGCGTGCCGACAAAAAGGGCGACCGCTACGTGCTCAACGGCACCAAGATGTGGATCACCAACGGCCCGGATTGCGATGTACTGGTGGTCTACGCCAAGACCGACCTGAGTGCCGGTGCCAAAGGCATGACCGCGTTCATTCTGGAAAAGGGCGCACCGGGGTTCTCGGTGGCGCAGAAGCTCGACAAGCTCGGCATGCGCGGCTCGCACACCGGCGAGTTGGTGTTCCAGGATGTCGAGGTGCCGCAAGAAAACATCCTCGGCGCTGTGGGCGAAGGCACCAAGGTGCTGATGAGCGGCCTGGACTACGAGCGCGCGGTGCTGTCCGGCGGCCCGTTGGGGCTGATGCAGGCGGCCATGGATGTGGTGGTGCCGTACATTCACGACCGCAAGCAGTTCGGCCAGAGCATCGGCGAGTTCCAGCTGATCCAGGGCAAGATCGCTGACATGTACACCACCCAGCAGGCCTGCCGCGCCTACCTGTATGCGGTGGGCAAGCACCTCGACGCGCTGGGCAGCAGCCACGTGCGCCAGGTGCGCAAGGACTGCGCCGGGGTGATTCTCTACACCGCTGAAAAAGCCACCTGGCTGGCCGGCGAGGCGATCCAGATTCTCGGCGGCAACGGCTACATCAACGAGTTTGCGGTGGGCCGGCTGTGGCGCGACGCCAAGCTGTATGAGATCGGTGCTGGCACCAGCGAAATCCGCCGCATGCTGATCGGCCGCGAGCTGTTCAACGAGACGATGTGAGTGAGGCCGTCATGACTATCCTGCAGACGCAAATCAACACCCGCTCACCTGAATACCTCGCCAACCAAGCGGCCATGCAGGGCCAGGTTGAGGCGCTGCATAGCCTGCTGGCCAGCATTCGCGAAGGCGGTGGCGCCAAGGCTCAGCAGCGCCACACATCACGCGGCAAGCTGTTGCCCCGTGAACGCATCGACCGCCTGCTCGACCCCGGTTCGCCGTTTCTGGAAATCGGTCAGTTGGCCGCTTATGAGGTGTATGGCGAAGACGTGCCGGCAGCCGGATTGATCGCCGGTATTGGCCGGGTCGAAGGCGTCGAGTGCATGATCATCGCCAATGATGCCACCGTCAAAGGCGGCAGTTATTACCCGCTGACCGTGAAAAAACACCTGCGCGCCCAGGCCATCGCCCGCGAAAACCGCCTGCCGTGTCTGTACCTGGTTGACTCCGGTGGCGCCAACCTGCCGCGCCAGGACGAAGTGTTCCCGGACCGTGAGCACTTCGGGCGGATCTTCTTCAACCAGGCCAACCTCAGTGCCCAGGGCATCGCGCAGATCGCCGTGGTGATGGGCTCGTGCACCGCAGGTGGTGCCTATGTGCCGGCGATGAGCGACGAGACCATCATGGTCCGCAACCAGGCGACCATCTTTCTGGCCGGCCCGCCGCTGGTCAAAGCCGCCACCGGTGAGGTGGTGAGCGCCGAAGATCTTGGCGGTGCCGATGTGCACTGCAAGACCTCCGGGGTCGCCGACCATTACGCCGAAGACGACGCCCATGCCCTGGCCCTGGCGCGGCGCTGCGTGGCCAACCTCAATTGGCGCAAGCTTGGGGCGTTGCAGGCGCTGGCACCGGTCGCTCCGCGCTATGGCGCCGAGGAGCTGTACGGAATTGTTCCGGCAGACCCGAAACAACCGTTCGACGTGCGCGAAGTGATCGCGCGGATTGTCGATGACTCGCAGCTCGACGAATTCAAGGCACTGTTCGGCGCCACCTTGGTGTGCGGCTTTGCGCGGATCGGCGGCTACCCGGTGGCGGTGCTGGCCAATAACGGCATTTTGTTTGCCGAAGCCGCGCAGAAAGGCGCGCACTTTATCGAACTGGCCTGCCAGCGCGGCATCCCCCTGGTGTTCTTGCAGAACATCACCGGCTTTATGGTCGGCCAGAAATATGAAGCCGCTGGCATCGCCAAGCATGGCGCCAAGCTGGTCACCGCAGTGGCCTGCGCCAGCGTGCCGAAGTTCACGGTGATTATCGGCGGCAGCTTCGGTGCCGGTAACTACGGCATGTGCGGCCGTGCCTTTGACCCGCGCTTTTTGTGGATGTGGCCCAATGCACGAATTGGCGTGATGGGCGCCCAGCAGGCGGCGGGCGTGCTGGTGCAGGTCAAACGCGAGCAGGCCGAGCGTGCCGGCCAGACGTTTTCCGACGCCGACGAGCAACAGTTGCGCCAGCCGATCGTCGAGCAGTACGAGCGCCAGGCCGCCGCCACTTACTCCAGCGCACGGCTGTGGGACGACGGCGTCATCGACCCGGCGCAGACCCGCGAAGTGCTGGCCCTGGCGATTTCCGCCAGCCTCAATGCACCGATCGAAGCGACCCGCTTCGGCGTGTTCCGCATGTGACGGGAGGAGCGCTGATGAACGCATTCAACACCATCGAGCTGGTTCACGAGCCACGCGGCATCGCGACCCTGTGGCTGAACCGCCCGGACAAGCACAACGCCTTCAACGCCGCGATGATCGACGAACTGATTCAGGCGCTGCGCCAGGTCGGTGATGACGATGACGTGCGGTTTCTGATCCTGCGCGGGCGCGGCAAACACTTCTCGGCCGGTGCCGACCTGGCCTGGATGCAGGCCAGCGCTCGGCTCGACTACGCCGCCAACCTCAAGGATGCCCATCAGCTCGGCGAGTTGATGAACCTGCTGTATCGCCTGCCGTGCCCGACCCTGGCCGTGGTGCAGGGCGCAGCGTTTGGCGGTGCGGTGGGGCTGGTCGCCTGTTGCGACATCGCCATTGGCAGCACGGACGCGCTGTTCAGCCTCTCGGAAGTGCGCATCGGCCTGGCGCCTGCGGTGATCAGCCCGTACGTGGTGCAGGCGCTCGGTGAGCGCGCCAGCCGTCGCTATGCGCTGAGTGCCGAACGCTTCAACGGCGAGCGTGCCCGTGAACTGGGCCTGCTTGCCGAGTGCTACCCCGACGGGCAACTGGACAGTGCGCTGGCGCAGTGGACCGCCAACCTGTTGCTCAACAGCCCGTACGCGATGCGGGTGTGCAAAGCGCTGCTGCACGACGTGGGCAGTGGTGAACTCAGCGATGGCCTGCGTCAGCGTACCGAGAGCGTGATTGCCGGCATTCGTGTCAGCGAAGAAGGCCAGGAAGGGCTGGGCGCCTTTCTCGACAAGCGCAAACCCGCGTGGCAGTGAGCCGCCCGTCAACCGACTGAGCACACCGATATGAACACAACAACAATCAATACCCTGCTGGTCGCCAACCGTGGCGAAATCGCCTGCCGGGTGATGCGCACCGCCAAGGCGCTGGGCATCACCAGCGTGGCCGTGCACAGTGCCATCGACCGCAACGCCCGCCACGTGCGCGAGGCGGATGTGGCCATCGACCTGGGCGGCGCCCGGCCTGGCGAAAGTTACCTGCTGGCCGACAACATCATTGCAGCGGCCCGTGCCAGCGGCGCCGATGCCGTGCACCCCGGCTATGGTTTTCTGTCTGAAAACGCCGCCTTTGCCAAGCGTCTGGAGGACGCCGGGCTGGTGTTTCTCGGCCCACCGGCCAGCGCCATCGAAGCCATGGGCAGCAAGTCCGCTGCCAAAGCCTTGATGGAAGCCGCCGGGGTGCCGCTGGTGCCGGGCTATCACGGTGAAGACCAGGACCTGGAAACCTTTCGCAGCGCCGCCCAGCGCATCGGTTACCCGGTGCTGCTCAAGGCTACGGCGGGCGGTGGCGGCAAGGGCATGAAAGTGGTCGAGCGCGAAACCGAACTGGCCGAAGCGCTGGCCTCGGCGCGGCGTGAGGCGCAGTCGTCGTTTGGTGACGCACGCATGCTGGTGGAAAAGTACCTGCTGCAACCCCGCCATGTGGAGATCCAGGTGTTTGCCGACCGTCACGGCCACTGCCTGTACCTCAACGAGCGTGACTGTTCGATCCAGCGCCGCCACCAGAAGGTGGTCGAAGAAGCACCGGCACCGGGCCTGACCCCGGGATTGCGCAAGGCGATGGGCGAAGCGGCAGTGCGCGCCGCCCAGGCCATCGGTTATGTCGGCGCCGGGACAGTCGAGTTTCTGCTCGATGCCCGCGGCGAATTCTTCTTCATGGAAATGAACACCCGCCTGCAGGTCGAACACCCGGTGACCGAAGCGATCACCGGCCTGGACCTGGTGGCTTGGCAGATTCGTGTGGCCCGCGGTGAGCCGCTGCCGATCACTCAGGAGCAAGTGCCGCTCAACGGCCATGCGATTGAAGTACGCCTGTATGCCGAAGACCCGGAAGGCGGTTTTCTGCCGGCCAGCGGTCATCTGGCGCTGTATCGCGAAGCCGCACCAGGAGCGGGGCGCCGGGTTGATAGCGGGGTGCAGGAGGGTGATGACATTTCGCCGTTCTACGACCCGATGCTGGCCAAGCTGATTGCCTGGGGCGAGAACCGCGAAGAAGCCCGGCAGCGGCTGCTGGCGATGCTGGCTGAAACCGTGGTGGCCGGGTTCAAGACCAACCTTGTGTTCCTGCAACGTATCCTCGCCCACCCGGCGTTTGCCGCTGCCGAACAGGACACCGGGTTCATCGAGCGGCACCAGGCGCAACTGCTGCCGGCGCCCGCACCGTTGCCCGATGCTTTCTGGCAACAGGCTGGCGCCGCTGTGCTGGCCAGTGAACCGGCCCGGCTGCGAGCCGATGATCCGCATTCACCCTGGGCGGCGCGCAATGCCTGGCGCAGTGGCTTGCCGGCTGTAACCGGTCTGGTCCTGAGCTCTGGCGAAGCGCTGCGGGAGGTGAAAGTCAGCCCGGACACAGCCCCGCCGCGCAGCGTGTTGCGTGAAGGTGACACGCTGTACCTGCGGTGGGGGCTTGAATGGCTGGCGGTCAAACGCTTCGATCCGATTGCCAATGCTGCCGCTGGCCATGAGCAACAGGCAGGGCTGGTCGCGCCGATGAATGGCAGCATCGTCAACGTGCTGGTCGAGGTCGGCCAGCGTGTCGAAGCCGGCACGCAACTGGTGGTGCTCGAAGCAATGAAAATGGAACACAGCATTCGGGCAGCCGAGGCCGGAGTGGTCAAGGCGCTGTATTGCCAGGAAGGTGAATTGATTGCTGAAGGCACTGTGTTGGTGGAGCTGGAAACTCATGATTAGAGAGTCCTGTGTAGGCGCTCACCCGCAGCCTTGTCACCGCTGCGCAGCACCGGGCGGGCGGCGATCCGTTTTAGCCGGGAAGCCTTCGCGGCTAAAGCCGCTCCTACGGGATGCGCCAGGGAGATCATCATGAACCTGCCGCAACACGTTCGGCTGGTCGAAGTCGGCCCCCGCGACGGGCTGCAGAACGAAGCCCGGCCCATTGCCGTGGCTGACAAGGTCCGGCTGGTCGATGATCTGGCGGCGGCCGGGCTGAGGCATATCGAGGTGGGCAGTTTTGTCTCGCCCAAATGGGTGCCGCAGATGGCCGGCAGCGCCGAGGTATTTGCCGGTATCCACCCGCGAGCTGGCGTAACGTACAGCGCCCTGACCCCGAACCTGCGCGGCCTTGAAGCCGCCATTGAAGCCGGAGTGCGCGAAGTGGCGGTGTTTGCCGCGGCGTCCGAGTCGTTCTCGCAGCGCAATATCAACTGCTCGATCAGCGACAGCCTGGAGCGCTTCGTACCGGTCATGGAGCTGGCCGCGCAGCAGGGTATCCGCGTGCGCGGTTACGTGTCCTGTGTGCTGGGTTGCCCTTACGAGGGTGATATCGCGCCGACCGCCGTGGCGAATGTCAGCAAGGCGCTGCTGGATATGGGCTGCTATGAAATCTCGCTGGGCGACACCATCGGCGTTGGTACGGCCACGGCCACCCGCCGGTTGCTCGACGTGGTGGGGCGGGTGGTGCCACGTGAGCAACTGGCCGGGCATTTTCATGACACCTATGGCCAGGCGCTGACCAATATCTACGCCAGCCTGCTCGAAGGCGTCGCGGTGTTCGACAGCTCCGTGGCCGGCCTGGGCGGTTGCCCCTATGCCAAGGGCGCGACCGGCAATGTCGCCAGCGAAGACGTGGTTTATCTGCTTAATGGGCTTGGCATTGAAACCGGCATTGAACTTCGAGCGCTGGCCGAGGCGGGGCAGCGAATCTGTACCTTGCTGGGGCGGGTCAATGGCTCGCGGGTGGCGACGGCGTTGCTGGCGAATAGTTGTTAACGCCAAACCGCGATGCTGTGAGTCAACGTCCAGAGTGCGCACCGGTTCTCGAAGCAAGCGGGCTGGCCTACATGTTTTGCAAAGCGTGACTAGACTGTGAGCAAACGTGCACGTAGCGATGCGGCCGTTTACCACGGCCCTTTGGCTGGGGCGGTCCGTTGCAGACATGGAGGTAGATGTGCCGTTAGCGCAGGATGAGTCGCTGGAAATTCTGGTGGTCGACGACCAGCAAGATATCCGTGAAGAAATGGTCGAGCTGCTGGAAGACCTGGATCGGCCCGTACGCTGCGCCGGTTCCGGGGACGAGGCGCTGGAATGTGTGAGCCGGGGCAACATCGGCCTGGTCCTGATGGATGTCGAGATGCCGCGCATGGGCGGTTTCGAAGCCGCCCGGCGCATGCGTGCCGAGCCGCAAAGCCGTTACACGCCGATCATCTTCATTTCCGGGTTGCGCCAGACCGATGCCGTGCTCAATGAGGGCTATACCTCCGGCGCGGTGGATTTCCTGACCAAGCCGGTACAACCGGCGGTCCTGTTGCACAAGGCCAGGATATTGCTGGAGCACGAACAATACCGGCGCAGCCTGCTGCGGCTGACCCAGCAACTGGAGCAGGAGCGCGCCTTCAACGCCTCGATCCTCGACAACACCGCCGAGGGTATTCTGGTGGTCGGTGATGACGGCCGGGTGCGTTACGCCAACCCGGCCATCACCCGCATGCTCGGCTGTTCCAGTGAAGAACTGCAAGGCAGCGACCTGCTGTCGTGGGTCGAGTCGCCGCACGAAAACAACTGGCAGACCTCGGTGTTCCATGACTCGCGGCAACGCGGCGATAACCTGCGCCTGCACGACGCCAACCTGCGCGGCCGGGACGGTAGCAACATCCCGGTGGCGATGTCCTGCTCGCCGTTACCGGGCGAGCAACAGAGCATGACCGTGCTGGCAGTGGACATGTCAGTGGTCCGTGACCTGCACCGGCAACTGGAGCTGCAGGCAATCACCGATGCCCTGACCGGCCTGCTCAACCGTCGTGGCTTCATGCAGGCACTGCACGGCGCCGTGTCCCGCACCCAGCGCACCGGCTCGTTAAGTGCCTTGCTGTATCTGGACCTCGATGGCTTCAAACTGATCAACGACACCCTGAGCCATGAAAAGGGCGACGAAGTGCTGCGCTGGGTCAGCGTCCAGATGCAAGCCTGCCTGCGCCCCTATGACCGCCTGGCGCGCATTGGCGGCGATGAGTTCGCGGTGATCGTCGACAGCATGCACACCCCGGCCGACGCGGCGGCCATTGCGCAGAAACTGATCGAGCAGGTCACGGTGGATGAGGGACCGTTTTGCCTGGGTGCGAGCATCGGGATTGCGTTTATCCCGTCCAGCGGCAACCACGTTGAAGACATCCTGCGTGCGGCCGATGCGGCGATGTACGCCGCCAAGCGCGGGGGCAAGGGCCAGTACCGGTTTCATGAGACGGTGGATAACGTGATTACTTGAGGTGGGGCCTGGTCGTTGCGCAAATCGGCGCATAGGGCCAAAGAGGCATTTTCCAGATTACAGATATGACAAAGGCGCCTTACGGCGCCTCATTCGCAGACAGGTCGGCTTGTCATCGCCATATACCTGCCTGGCTCTACGATTGCTGGTTACCCAGGATCCTTAGAGTCTCGCAAGCCCCTTTCGGGAACGGGATCAACTATACCTGCTACTCGCTGTGATTAAGTAGCCTGTAGTCACAGTGCGACACTGACTTAGCTACCCATCCTGCTCAGATAAGCACCGCAGACCGGTGGGGTTGGCTTGCCGACGAAGGCGGCGGTAAGTGCACAGCAGATACCGCAGTTTTACCGACCCTTTCACTGGCAACCCGAGCGTGCGCATCTCCCGGGGTGACCAATTCAAGCATGTGTTCGATGAATTTCAGCTCACCGCAATCTGATAACGAGTACTACGCCCACCACCCGGCAGTCGCACAAGACAGCCCTTTTCCATCAGGTCACTCAAGTGCCGTGTGGCGGTAGCCTTGGAAACCTTGGCAACGGCCTGGTATTGCGCGGCACTGATGCCCTCTTCAAAGCCCCGCTCACCACCATCGAGCAGGCGGTTAAGCACTTTGATTTGCTCTGCCGACAGGGCCTGATCACGATGCGCCTGCCAGAAGCGGGCCTTGGCCAGTACCCGATCGATCCGGGCCAAGGCTTGTTCCAGGCTGTTCAGCAGCGTGCTCAGGAACCATTGCAGCCACGCGGTGATATCCAGGCTGCCTTTCTGGCTGGCCTCAAGAATGCGGTAGTAACCGGCGCGATCTTCCAGAATGCTCGCCGACATT
The DNA here is from genome assembly GCF_024584215.1 of Pseudomonas sp. LJDD11. Classification (NCBI taxonomy): domain Bacteria; kingdom Pseudomonadati; phylum Pseudomonadota; class Gammaproteobacteria; order Pseudomonadales; family Pseudomonadaceae; genus Pseudomonas; species Pseudomonas sp. LJDD11. Next base: position 59,307 of record NZ_JANJFL010000021.1, on the reverse strand, counting down.
GCATAGAAGCGGATGGCCTGCTGCTCGCTTTGGGCCAGGGCCAGATCGGTGATGGTGCGCGTCAGGCGGCCATTGCCGTCATCGAACGGGTGAAGGGTGACAAACCAGAAATGGGCGATACCGGCGCGTAGCAACGGATCAAGCTGGCTATCGCTGCGGCTGTTCTCGAACCACGCAAGAAACGTATCCAGTTGCTGCTCCAGTCCCTCACGGGGTGGTGCCTCAAAGTGCACGGTAGGCCGATCAAGCCGACCGGAGACAACCTGCATCGGCTCATGGCCGCGCAACGTGCCGATACCGAGCGGGCGAGCTAACAATCCCTCATCAACCGGGAACAGCCAGCGGTGCCAGGCAAACAGCCGCTGCAGATCAAGCGGTTGTGAAGACGTGCCGGTGGCATCCACCAGCAACTCGGCCAACCCTTCAGAGCGAGGCGACACCGGACCTTGCTCGTTAATGCCCAAGCGCCGGGCCAGAGAGGAACGCACCGAGCCAGCATTCAACTGCTCGCCCTCAATGGCTGACGAGGTAATGATATTGCGCAACATGGCATCCAGACGGCTCTGCGCCTCGGCATCCGCACTGACGGCACCGACCATACCGAGCAAACGACCCTGAGCCATCGTGCAGGCACGCAGCAGCGGCGCCAGTATGTCGGCTTGCCAATTAAAATGCGGCCATTGGGGCTGCTGCCAGATCCAGAAGGGGTTCTGCATAGCATTCTCGCTCATGAGCCGATTAGAGAGCCTATTCGGCTCATCGAATGAGCTGATAGTGCTGGATATTCGGCTCACTGTCTAACGTACATCCATAACAGCCAACTGCTCACGTATCTCACTAGCCGTTAAACCTCGGGTTTCCACCATCATGCCCGGCGCCCGAATCCTGGCAATCTCCGCATCGGTCAGCCCGAGACTGCGCAAACTGTCCGCCCAACGCTGCAAGCGAGCCGGTGCCGTATGTCGCGCATTCGGCCCCTTGGCGCGCAGGCAGGCTTTGCATGTGTCGTCAGGAGAAGGCCGGTTGGCCCAAGTGCCGGGGCGTCGGTACTCGAACAGACCGCAGTCGCATCGGCATAGCCAGACCGTGCCTTTGCCGGAACGGCTGGAGCGATACCAGGCGATTGCCGTCAGGGTGCCGCGGCGCTTGCCGGTGTGATCGGCGGCGTTGTCGGGGCGGGGGGAGAGGTTAGGTAAGTTATCGCGGGTGATACTTGTGGTTGGATGTTTCATGAACTCCTCCTTGGAAGCCTGATCGATCAGGCTTCTGGGTTTTTTCGGGCAAGCCGGGTCCTTAAGCGCTGAAGCGCCGTTTTGATTTTTGATGGATGCGTCTATTCGATGCGTAGGAAATGTAGTGCTTGGGCACAGCCATACAGGCCCGGCTAAGGGCAGCAGTCTGATAACCTTTGTACGCATATAGGTTTTGGTTCCTATATGAGAACCAGATATTGGTGCCTATATAGGATCTTGTCAAGGGGGATGAATGGATTTGGCAGCGAAGCTGAAGGCTATTCGTGCTAAAGAAGGTCTGACTCAGGCTGAGTTTTGCGAGCTGATGGGCTTCAGCATCAGCACCTACAAAAAGCAGGAAGCATCCATGTTCGAGATGGGCTACTCGACGCTTTCGAAGCTGGTTAACCACCCACAATTCAAGAAATACACACTATGGCTGATGACGGGGGATACCGCGCCTGCTTGTGGCCAGGTCAGCCCGGTATAGCATCCCGAGAACGTGTCGCTGTTTTTGAGTTTTAGCGACACGTTCTGGCCTCATGTCGTTGGTGGCGACATATCTGCGCGACGTATTCTTGAGTCGGACGAGTTCTGGAGCGCTCCTCATGAAATACATATGCCTCTACAGCATTGTGCGCTTCGCGCCTTTTGCCGAGACCGAAGAGTTTGCCAATGTTGGCATCGTACTCTCGGCACCTGCGGTCGGGCGCATGGAGTACAGGCTTGCCCGTAAAGATCTCAAACGGGTCAATCAGTTCTTTGAGTGCAACAGCCTGTTCGCCATGGCCATGGAAATAGCTCAAAACGAGCTGGATGTTGTGCAAGCGATGACCAAAGAGGCTCAGGAATCGCAGATCGTTAACCACTTCCGCTTTCTGACCGAGCCGAAGGAATCGTTGGTCCGCTTCAGTCCCATGCGTTCGATTCTGGTGGAGAGCTTCGATTCGACGCTTGAAGAGCTATTCGACCGTTACGTTGACCGACGAGGCTTGGTGGGGGAGCGTGGATAGGCTGCGCACGTTGTCCACAAAGGCGGCTATTCGCAGTTTTCACACTGACATAAAAGGGATTCATTTGCATCTTGTGCACCGCAACGACGTTGTGGCGGTAATCAAACCCTTTTCAGGCTGAGCCGAGCGCAACTCTCGACTATTGCGGACAGTGGCTAGCGAAATTTTTGCGGGTTGAGGCAATTTGGAGTTCATACAAGCCGAGCAGCGTACCGTTAAAGAGCTTTGTCAGAGGGGGCTCGACTTGATTTTTTATACATGTATATTTGTACAGTGTTTGGGGCTTGTTCCCGAAAGGTTGCTGACCTCCCTGCTTCCACACGATCAAGCAGACTCGCCGTGGCGGTAATTTGATCACTTCAGAACTCCTTCGAGAGATGCGCGGGCGATTGTCAATTATCACTTAATTACGCAATATGACGCGGCGCCGATCAGTGGATGATCAGATTCCTGTAGAATCACGGCCCGCAAAAAAGGGGGACATATGGCTTGCATGGCACAGGCAACAGAGGCGCAGAAGGTAACCCAAGATACAGGGGATGGAGCCTTAGCCTCCGCTAGAGCCATGGCCCGGGCTTTGGCCAGCACTTTTCCAGTTGAGCGCCAATTGACGTTGGCACGTGCGTTTGGTGTTCGCCTGGTCGAGGCGTGGTGGTCTGCCCTCACCACCAATGACATTGTCCCTCAGGAACTGCGTGGGCCGCTTCAGGCGTTCCCCACCGAAACGCTCCCCGATGCTGCGATTGCCTTCGCAGACACTATCGGCCGTTCAGCTGCGGCCTTTGATGCTGAAACTGCCGCTTACCAAATCGGCCTTACTTACACCAGCATGCTGCCGGCCGATCATCGCGGTGAGTACGGTATTTTCTACACCCCTCCTGCGTTGACCGCCAGGCTGATTGATCAAGTAACAGTGGCGAATGTCGACTGGGCGAAATGTCGTGTGCTAGATCCAGCTTGCGGCGGCGGCGCGTTCTTGGCTCCCATTGCCCAGCGAATCATTGACGAGCAAAAAAATTGTAGCCCTAAACTTTTGATACAGAGTATCGGCAATCGTTTACGTGGTTACGAGATCGACCCATTCGGTGCTTGGCTCAGCCAAGTTACTCTGGACGCAGTGGTTTTGCCCGTAAGTAGGTTAGCCGGGCGCACGCTGCCCGTGATGGTAACGGTCTGTGACTCGCTGCGTCATAGTCCGCCGAAAGATCGTTTTGACTTGGTAATTGGCAATCCGCCATATGGGCGAGTCAAGCTAGATGCTGAAACCCGCGAACGCTACAAGCGCTCGCTTTATGGGCATGCAAACCTCTACGGGCTGTTTACAGATCTGGCACTCCGGCACACAAAACTTGGCGGTGTCATTGCGTACGTCACCCCAACCTCATTCCTGGCAGGCGTGTACTTCAAGAATTTACGTGCCTTGTTGGGACGCTCAGCGCCTCCGCTTACCATTGACTTTGTCACTGCCCGCAAGGGAGTTTTTGACGACGTGCTGCAGGAAACCGCCCTTGCGACCTATCGACGAGGCGGGACTAGTTCATTAATTACGGTTGCCGAGATAGCCCCCTCTCCATGTGGTTTGAGAGCGGAGCAAATAGGCGAGATTGCCCTTCCGGCCGATCCATCGTTGCCTTGGTTATTACCGCGTTCAACCGAGCAAAGCGCTCTGGTGGCGCGTTTGACGCATATGCCCCACCGTCTAGTCGACTGGGGCTATGGGGTTAGCACCGGCCCACTGGTTTGGAACCGCTTCAAAAGTCAGCTTGCGCATCGTCCGAGCAGCAAGCGCCTTCCGCTGATCTGGGCTGAAGCAATCACAACTGATGGACGTTTCGTGTTTCGCGCGGATAAGAAAAATCATGCCCCGTATTTTGAGCTGAAACCCGGAGACGAGTGGCTTGTAACCAGTAAGCCTTGCGTTCTACTCCAACGAACCACCGCGAAAGAGCAAAGTCGTCGACTAATTGCTACCGCTCTTCCTGCTGACTTTCTAGCGACGCATGGTGGAGTAGTGATCGAAAACCATATCAATATGATTCGTCCTGTTACCGAAGCGCCTCAAGTCAGTGCTGAAGTATTGGGCGCATTCATAAGCAGTGCTGCCGCAGATCGCGTATTTCGCTGCATCAGCGGGTCGGTGGCGGTATCGGCCTATGAGTTGGAATCACTGCCGTTGCCTGCACCTGAAGATCTTGAAGAAGTATCTCAGTTAGTCGTTGCGGGTGCCGGTCGTGAAGCTATCGAGGCGGCATGTAGCCGTTTATTTGAAGGGATTTTTTAGTGCTGCCACCTTATGTATCAAGGGAACTGGTCGCTGAAAGGCTGCTGATGATTTTCCCTGAAGGAACCCCAAACCGGGTCTACTGCACGCGTGAGCTGGCTGCCAGCACGATATTCGCAATGTTGTACATCGGCGCTGTCGAAAAAAATAGCACCCGGTTGGGACCTGTGCATGTATACCGTATGACCGACCTGCAAGCTCAGGATGAAAGTGATGAGGGGCGTCTCAGCTACAGGTCAAATTTACGCAAGAAGTCCTTCGAGGTTCTTGGTAAGCGATGGTATGCCGACAACACGCGTGAGCCTATCCGCGATGAGACTCTGCGCGAAGGTTTGGTAGCTGTGGGTGCAGTCATGGAAGACAGAGATGTCCCTACCACCTCCGGCAAACCGCGTTACGCGCTCAAGTCTGATCTCGCAGCATTGTTTGATCCTGCCCTGCAAGGAAACGTCTTGGAATCTGCTGTTTTGAGCTGGCAAGAGGAACATCTGAGTAAAGGGGCGCTGGCTAGGGTTTCATTGATGCGCCTAGGTGCTGTCGACAAAGAAGGAGTGATGGTTCATTTCCCAAACGGTGAGACGCGCACTCTCTCCCATGGACCTAGCTCGATTATTTCGCGAGCAGTCGTAGAAGTATTCTCTACGTGTTTCTTAGAGCGGCCAGCGGTACTGTGGCTCAGCGAGTCTAGTAATAAAGTTGCCATGCAAGATCTGCGTATGGCGTCCACCATCGGGTTAGACATCGAAGCGCAAAAGAATTTACCGGATCTTATTCTGGTGGACTTGGGGCCGAGCGATCCCCTAATTGTCTTTGTTGAAGTGGTAGCCACTGACGGTGCGATCACCGCGCGTCGGCAAGATGCCCTTTTCGAGCTGACTGATAAAGGTGGCTTTAAGCGTTCACAAGTGGCCTTTGTCACTGCGTATGCAGATCGGGAGTCTGCTGGCTTCAAAAAGACTGTCACCGGCTTGGCTTGGGGCTCCTTCGCATGGTTCATGAGTGAACCTGAAAAAATCTTCATGCTGCGAGACGGTGTCGGCCAGCTAGCTGGTTTGAGTCAATATCTTGCTGATTAGGCGAGAAAACTTGGCTCGGCGATAATATATTTTCATCGAAAGCATTGGGGGCAATGTGGCAGACAGCACTTGGAAGGAATTGGCATATCAGGCTGTGCGGCAGGTAGCTGAGAGGCAGCAAGAGTTTACTCCAGATGACATCTGGGCGACCGGTCTTCAGAAACCTGTTGAAGCACGTGCTTTGGGGGGGATTATGCGTAAAGCTCGTCAGGATGGATTAGTTGAAAAAACTGGGCGTGTCCAGCCAACGACTCAGCCTGAGAGTCATGGCACTGATGTAACTGTATGGCGTTCTCTGATTTATGTTGCTCCGGGTGCATAACAGAGCTGTATGTGACGCTTTATCCCCAGACACACAAAAGCCGCGCAATGCGCGGCTTTCGATTTTCTGGTGGGCCCACACGGACTCGAACCGTGGACCAAAGGATTATGAGTCCTCTGCTCTAACCAACTGAGCTATAGGCCCTTTTGCAGGTCGCGGATTATAACGGTGCTTGGCGGGCGGCACCATCGGCATTTTCCAAAAACCTCGTTACAACACATTTTTCCTGAAAATCCTCCGCCGCCAGCGGGGCGCCGATGAGTGGCCCCTGGAGCTGCTGGCAGCCTTCCGCTTCCAGCACCCGCCGTTGTTCCGGGGTTTCGATGCCTTCGGCGATGACGGTCAGTTGCAGGCTGTGGCCCAGGGCGATGATGGCGCGGACGATGGCGGTGTCGTGGCGGTCTTCGGGCAGGCTGCGGATGAAGCTGCGGTCGATTTTCAGGGCGTCCAGCGGCAGGCGTTTGAGGTAGCCCAGCGAGGAATGGCCGGTGCCGAAGTCGTCGATCGCCAGGCGGATGCCCAGGCGTTTGAGGCTGTGCAGCACGCTGAGGGTGTGTTCGGGCTGGTTCATGATGCTTTGTTCGGTGATTTCCAGTTGCAGGCTGGCAGGTTTCAGGCGAAAGGCGCTGAGCAGTTGCAGAATCCGCTCGGGCAGTTGCGGCTGGCGCAGTTGGGCGCTGGTCAGGCTGATGGCCAGCGGGCCGAAGCCGTGTTGTTGTTTTTGCCAGTGCTGCAGTTGTCGGCACGCGGTTTCCATCAGCCATTCGCCGATCTGGCGGCTGCTGCCGCTGGCTTCGGCCAGTGGCATGAAGTGTTCGGGCGTCAGCAGGCCGAGTTGTGGGTGGTTCCAGCGCAGTTGCACGGCGGCGCCGCTCAGGCGCTGGTCGGGCAGGCTGATGCGCGGCTGGAAGCTCAGGCTTAGCTGGTGGTTGTCGATGGCCTGTTGCAGTTGCTGTTCCAGGGCGATGCGCTCGCGGCGGCGTACGCTGAGGTCGTGGCTGTAGCGTTCCACGCAGTTACGGCCTTTGGCTTTGGCGCGGTACATGGCGGCATCGGCGTTTTTGAGCAGGGTGGCGCTGTCCAGGCCGTCATCGGGGAACAGGCTGATGCCGATGCTGGCACCGATCACCAGTTGGTGTTCGCCAGCGGGCAGGGGCGTCTGCAGGCTGGTCAGCAGTTTGCTGGCGATGCTCTGGGCGTCGCTGGCTTGCAGCAGGCCGGGCAACAGGACCACGAATTCGTCGCCGCCCAAGCGGGCCACGGTATCGATGTCGCGCAGGTTGTCTTTGAGGCGCTGGGCCAGACTTTTTAGCAGCAGGTCACCGACGGCGTGGCCGAGGGTGTCGTTGACGGGTTTGAAGCGGTCCAGGTCGATGAACAGCACCGCGCCGAGGCTGGCGGAGTCCTGGCTGTGTTGCAGGGCGCTGCTCAGGCGGTTTTCGAACAGGGTGCGGTTGGGCAGGCCGGTCAGCGGGTCGTGGTGGGCCTGGTGGTCGAGGCGGGCGGCGGAGCGTTTGAGGTCGGAGATGTCGGCAAACACAGCGATGAAGTGGCTGATAGTGCCGTCGGCGTCGCGTTGGGTGTTGATGCTCAGCCAACTGGGGTAGGTGTCGCCGTTCTGGCGGCGGTTGCAGATTTCGCCTTGCCATTGGCCTTCGGCGTTGAGCTTGTGCCACATGGCGGCGAAGAACGCGCTGTCGTGCTGGCCGGAGGCAAGCAGGCGGGGTGTCTGGTTGAGGGCTTGTTGTTCGCTGTAGCCGGTGATGATGCTGAACGCCGCGTTGACCGCCAGTATGCGCTGGTGGGTGTCGGTGATCATTACCGCAGCGGTACTGTGTTCAAAGGCCGTGGCGGCGAGCTGGAGGCGGTTGTCCGGCTCGTGGGCCAGTGCGGCAGGTAAGGGTGCCGGGGAACTGTCGATTGACGGGCAAGCGTCGAGGTCGAGTATAAGTCCATGCATGAATGCACATCCTTGTTGAAGCGGGCGAGTGAGGCCGGCTACAACAGGGGGCCGGTGCGCACAGGTTTTTTGCCCGTGGCGTACATAGGTGTAGGACATATTTGCCGGGCTTGCCGGGTAAATGATGATTGGTGGGATTGGGGAGGTATGTAAGAGCTGCTTTGCTGCGAAGCTTCGCGGATAAAACGGATCGCCGCCCGGCCGGTCCTACAGGGTTATGGGTAGGGCTCAGAAACGCAAAACCCCCGGCAAGCCGGGGGTTCTGGTGAACGCTGAAGCGCTTACTCGTCCAGGAACGAGCGCAGGTGCTCGCTACGGGTCGGGTGGCGCAGCTTGCGCAGCGCCTTGGCTTCGATCTGACGGATACGCTCACGGGTCACGTCGAATTGCTTGCCGACTTCTTCCAGCGTGTGGTCGGTGTTCATGTCGATACCGAAACGCATACGCAGGACTTTGGCTTCGCGGGCGGTGAGGCCCGACAGCACTTCGCGGGTGGCTTCCTTGAGGCTCTCTACGGTCGCCACGTCAATTGGCGACTGCATGGTGGAGTCCTCGATGAAGTCGCCCAGATGCGAATCTTCGTCGTCACCGATCGGGGTTTCCATGGAGATCGGCTCTTTGGCGATCTTCAGTACCTTGCGGATCTTGTCCTCAGGCATTTCCATGCGCTCGCCCAGCTCTTCCGGGGTCGGTTCACGACCCATTTCCTGCAGCATCTGCCGGGAAATACGGTTGAGCTTGTTGATCGTCTCGATCATGTGCACCGGAATACGGATGGTGCGCGCCTGGTCGGCAATCGACCGGGTGATGGCCTGACGGATCCACCAGGTGGCGTAGGTCGAGAACTTGTAGCCGCGACGGTATTCGAACTTGTCCACCGCCTTCATCAGACCAATGTTGCCTTCCTGGATCAGGTCGAGGAATTGCAGGCCACGGTTGGTGTACTTCTTGGCGATGGAGATCACCAGACGCAGGTTCGCCTCGACCATTTCTTTCTTGGCGCGGCGGGCCTTGGCCTCACCGATCGACATGCGACGGTTGATGTCCTTGATTTCAGCAACGGTCAGGCCGGTTTCTTCTTCAAGGTCGCGCAGCTTCTGCTGGCAACGCTTGATGTCAGGCTGGAAGCGCACAATGGCTTCGCCATGCTTGCTCTTGCTGTTGGCCAGCGAGTCGCTCCAGGCCAGGTCAACTTCGTTGCCAGGGAACTGGCGCAGGAAGTCGGCACGTGGCATGCGGGCATCACGCACACACAGTTGCATGATGGCGCGCTCTTGGGCACGCAGGCGCTCCAGAGCACCACGGACGCGTTCGACCAGCACTTCGAATTGCTTCGGCACCAGCTTGATCGGCATGAACAGATCAGCCAGGGCCAGCATTTCAGCGATGGCCTGCTTGTCGTCACGGCCTTTTTTCAGGGCCTTGAGGGCGATTGCCAACTGGTCGGCAACAGCACCGAAACGCTGCTGGGCAACGACCGGGTCCGGACCGCTCTCGGCCTCTTCCTCGTCGTCGCCGCTTTCGGACTCTTCGTCTTCGTCGTCGTCACCTTCGGCAGCCTTGGCGGTCTTTTCGTCCATTGGCGGCGGCACTTCGGCTGGCGGCGCAATGCCGTCATCCGGGTCGATATAGCCGCTCAGGACGTCGGACAGCCGACCGCCTTCGCTGGTGACGCGAGTGTATTCGGAGAGGATGTATTCGACGGTGCCAGGGAAATGGGAGATAGCGCCCATGACTTCCCGGATACCTTCCTCGATGCGTTTGGCGATTTCGATCTCGCCTTCGCGGGTCAGAAGCTCGACCGTACCCATTTCGCGCATGTACATGCGCACCGGGTCGGTGGTGCGGCCGATGTCGCTTTCTACCGCCGCCAACGCTGCGGCGGCTTCTTCAGCGGCTGCTTCGTCGGTGTCGGCATCGGCCAGCATGAGGGCGTCTGCATCCGGAGCACTCTCGTGGACCGGGATCCCCATGTCGTTGATCATGCGGATGATGTCTTCCACCTGCTCAGGATCTGAAATATCCTCAGGCAAGTGGTCGTTGACCTCTGCGTAAGTCAGATACTTCTGCTCACGACCCAGGGTGATCAACTCTTTAATACGAGACTGCTGTTGCGCTTTTCCGGACATAACACCCTATCCACTGAAGGTCTTGGCGGGCAAAAAACAAGCCGAGGATTATACCCGAGCTAGGACCTCACGCGCCAGTTGAGGTCGGGTTTTGTGTCTGCTCTTTGCGACAAAGCAGACTCAAGAGCTGGATTTTTTCATCTGCAGTCAGCCCGGTCTGCTTTTCCTTGGTGATCAAACGGTCCAGGAGTCGCTCGCGTTGGCGGGCGGTTAACCTAGTTATAGTGTCGAAAAACTGTTGTTCAAGGTTGTCGGCCTCGATCAACCATTCCTTTTCGGCCAGTGCGCGCAGCAAACGGCCCTGTTCGGTGCCGTGCCAGCGGGCTATCAACTGTAACGACCGCAACCCCGGATTCTTTTGCCGGGCTTCGATCAAAGCGACCAGCAGCTGCGCCTGGAAATTGTCTTCATCGGCAAACCGGCTCGCATTGTCGACCTTTTCGGCCAGTTCCGGGTGGTGCAGCAAGGTGCGCAGGGCGGTCTGCATCGGTTGCTCGACCGTAACCGGCGTGCGCGGCTTGCGTTGTTCAAAGTCCTGACCCTGGCCTTTCTTGTTCCAGGGCTTGCCGTCCCATTTTTTCTGATTCTGACGACCGGCACCGCCGCCACCTCTGGGCGGCGTCCACTGCGGCTCCTGATCGTAGGCTTCATAGCTGCCCGTCGGAGCAAAGTCGGCGTAGTCAGGCATGCCGTTGTAGTCAGCATGGCTGTCATGGGCCGGCATGCTCTGCGCCGGGGCATTGTGCGCCATCTGGCTCATGGCCTCGCCGCTGAGCCCGGTAATCTCGCTAAGGCGCTGGCGCATCAGGGTGCGCAGGTTGGCGCCGGGGACTTTTTCGATCAGCGGCGCGGCCAGCGTTACCAGGTGTGCCTTGCCCTCCAGTGAGCGCGGATCGGCCTCATGGGTCAGTTGTTCGAAAAAGTAATCAGCCAGCGGTTGTGCATGCTGGTTGATCCGCGCCTTGAAGGCGTCCGTGCCTTCGGCGCGCACCAGGGTGTCCGGGTCTTCGCCTTCGGGCAGAAACAGAAAGCGTGCCTTGCGCCCGTCCTGCAGGCTCGACAGCGTCGCTTCCAGTGCGCGCCAGGCGGCATTGCGACCGGCCTGGTCGCCGTCGAAGCAAAACAATACGCTGGGCACCACGCGAAACAGCCGCTTGAGGTGTTCTTCGCTGGTGGCGGTGCCCAGCGTGGCGACGGCATTGCGCAGGCCTTGCTGGGCCAGGGCGATGACGTCCATGTAGCCCTCGACGACGATGATTTCGTCGAGGTTGCGATTGAATTTGCGCGCCTCATACAGGCCGTACAGTTCCTGGCCTTTGTGAAACACCGGGGTTTCCGGTGAGTTCAGGTACTTGGGCTTGTCGTCGCCGAGCACCCGGCCACCAAAGGCGATCACCCGACCTCGGCTGTCGCGGATCGGAAACATCACCCGGTCGCGGAAGCGGTCGTAACGCTTGCCGGTCTCGGTGTTTTCGATCAGCAGTCCTGCGTCGATCATCACCTTCTGTTGCAGGCTGTCACTGCTCAGGTGTTTGTAGAGGTTGTCCCAGCCGGGTGGGGCAAAGCCCATGCCGAAGTCGCGGGCGATTTCACCCGACAGGCCGCGGCCTTTGAGGTAATCGACGGCAGCTTTGCGCGCCGGGTGGTTTTTGAGTGCCTGGCGGTAGAACTCGGCGGCGGCTTCCAGCAACGGGTACAGCGGCGAATCGGTTGGCTGGCGCGGTTTCTGGCCGCGCACGCTCTGCTCGCGCGGCACTTCCATGCCGGCGGCCTTGGCCAGTTCTTCGACAGCCTGGGGAAAGTCCAGGTTGTCGTGGTCCATGATGAAGCCCAGCGCGTTACCGCCCGCGCCACAACCGAAGCAGTAGTAGAACTGCTTGTCGGGGCTGACGCTGAATGACGGGCTCTTTTCCTTGTGGAACGGGCAGCAGGCCACATGGTTTTTGCCGGCCTTCTTGAGTTGCACGCGCGAACTCACCACGTCGACGATATCGGTGCGGTTCAGGAGGTCGTCAATGAAACTCTGGGGAATCAACCCGGCCATGGCGTTCTCATCAGGCGAAATGCGGTGTTACAGCGCTCGTCATTGTGCGGTATGAATGACGTCAATGCACTCGGCCCTGATACGACAGGGAGCTTTGGTGAGGTGCTTTTTGAAAGATGCGCTTGAGCCGGTCCTGGTATGACCGGTTGAAACGTAGCCCCGTTGGCTTTAAGCGAGAAAAGTCGCGAGGGCATAACGTCTTTGTGCGTTGAAGCGCTTTACAGAAAAACGCATCGCACGGCCTGGAGTCAGGCTGGAAGTGCGCTGACCAAACCCGCTTGCTCAGGCAATGCCTGGTGGGTTTTGTCAGTAAACAACAACTGCCGACAGCCCGGCTTATGGCCGGGCAAGGCAGAAGCTTGCGGCGTCAGTCTGTATTAGTACAGACGAACGGCGCGGCGCTGTTCGCGCTGAACTTTCTTGGCGTGACGCTTTACGGCTGCCGCTGCTTTGCGCTTACGCTCTGCAGTTGGCTTCTCGTAGAATTCACGGCTGCGAACTTCAGCCAGAACACCGGCTTTTTCGCAGGAGCGCTTGAAACGACGCAGAGCTACGTCGAAGGGTTCGTTCTCTTTTACTTTGACGGCTGGCATCCAGAGCTACCTTCATTCATTACCGGGGGGCAACGCTTCGTGCAAACGTTGCACTGAATACGTCGGTTTTTAAGGGTTGCGGATGTTACCCCTTCGTCAGCAGGAATGCAAAGCCTCTGATCGAAAAGCACTGGTCGGCATGCGGGTCGGCGACTATGATGCGCGCCTTCTTGAGGCTGAGCGCTCAGGCTTTTGCGCGGTCTCGTCAAGTTTGCCCCCCTGAAAAGGCGCACCCCATGCTAGTACTGGGATTAGAAACTTCCTGCGATGAAACCGGCGTCGCATTATACGACAGCGAGCGCGGCCTGCTGGCCGACGCGCTATTCAGCCAGATCGACCTGCACCGGGTGTATGGCGGTGTGGTGCCCGAGCTGGCCTCGCGCGATCACGTCAAGCGCATGCTGCCGCTGATTCGTCAGGTGCTGGCCGAAGCCGACTGCGTGGCCACCGATATCGACGCCATTGCCTACACGGCCGGCCCCGGGCTGGTCGGCGCGTTGCTGGTCGGTGCGTCGTGTGCGCAAGCGCTGGCGTTTGCCTGGGACATTCCGGCGCTGGGCGTGCATCACATGGAAGGCCATCTGCTGGCACCGATGCTTGAAGCCCAGCCACCCGAGTTTCCGTTCGTTGCTTTGCTGGTTTCCGGTGGTCACACCCAACTGGTCCGGGTCGATGGCATCGGTGAATACGAACTGATGGGCGAGTCGCTGGATGACGCGGCCGGTGAAGCCTTCGACAAGACCGCCAAGATGATGGGCCTGCGCTACCCTGGCGGCCCGGAAATTGCCCATTTGGCGAGCAAGGGCGTGCCAGGGCGTTTTACTTTTCCGCGGCCGATGACCGATCGTCCGGGCCTGACGTTCAGCTTCAGCGGCCTGAAAACCTCGGCGCTCAACACCTGGCAGCAGTGCCAGGCGTCTGGCGACGACAGCGAACAAACCCGTTGCGACATCTCGCTGGCCTTCCAGCAGGCGGTGGTGGACACTTTGACCATCAAGTGCAAGCGGGCACTCAAACAGGCCGGGCTCAAGAGCCTGGTGATCGCCGGTGGTGTGAGCGCCAACAAGGCGCTGCGTACGTCGCTGGAGAGCATGCTGGGTGAGATGAACGGCCAGGTTTTCTACGCACGGCCACAGTTCTGTACGGACAACGGCGCGATGATCGCCTATGCCGGCTGCCAGCGGTTGCTGGCCGGGCAGAAGGAAGGGCTTGGGATCAGTGTTCAGGCCCGCTGGCCGATGGAGCAGTTGCCGAGCCTGTGAGCGGGCGACGTGCAGCGGTTTTGGTGCTGATCAATTTTCATACGGGCATTCAAAAATGTCGTTCGCGTCCTTCGAGCAGGTCGCGTAGATTGCCGCGATGACGCCAGACAATCAGCAGGGTCAGGACGCTGACTGGCAGCAGCACTCTGTGTTCCTGCCAGGCCAGCAGTGGCAGGGTCAGGGGCGTGGCGATCAATGCCGCCAGCGAGCTGGTGCGGGTCAGATGAAAGGTCAGTAGCCAGATGAGCGCAGCCAGCAAGGCCGCCGGCGGATACAGCCCGAGCAGCATGCCGGCGGCGGTGGCGACACCCTTGCCACCCTGAAAGCGGAAGTACAGCGGAAACAGATGCCCCAGCACCGCGCAGACACCGATCCAGGCCTGCTCGTTGTGGCTCAGGCCGCAGTAGTCGGCGATCAGCACAGGCAACAGGCCTTTGCAAAGATCGCCTGCCAGCGTCAGGATGGCGAGTTTCTTGCCGGCCAGGCGCAGCATGTTGGTTGCTCCGGCGTTGCCTGAGCCGCTGGCACGTGGGTCCGGGCTGCCAGTGAGGCGGCTGAGCAGGATGGCGAAGGACAGTGAGCCGAGCAGGTAGGCGAATATCGCCAGTAACCAAAACATGCTAACCATTCCGGGCGAGGATGCCCTGATTCTAACGGCGCATCGCGCCCTTGTCGTGCAGTGGAGAGTAGTGCTTGGACAGAGTGTTCATCGAAGGGCTGGAAGTTGACACCGTCATCGGCGCCTACGATTGGGAGCGCAGCATTCGTCAGTGCCTGCGTCTGGACTTGAGTTTCGCCTGGGATAACCGCCCGGCAGCCGAGAACGACGACCTGAGCAAGGCACTGGATTACGCCAGTGTGTCCGAGCGCATCCAGGCTTTTGCTGCGCAGAGCCAGTTCCAGTTGGTCGAGACGTTTGCCGAACGGCTGGCCGAGGTGTTGATGAGTGAGTTCAACATTCCGTGGTTGCACATCAAACTGACCAAGCCCGGCGCCGTTGCCGCCGCCAAGGGTGTGGGCGTGGAGATCGAGCGCGGATGTCGCTGACGCGGATTTTCCTGGGCCTGGGCAGCAATATCGAGCGCGAACGGCACCTGGCAGCCGGGCTTGATGCCCTGGCCGGGTTTCTTACCGACCTGAGTTGCTCGCCCGTGTTCGAAAGCCATGCGGTGGGGATCAAGAGCGGGCCGTTCTTCAATCTGGTGGTTTCGGCGCTGACTGATCTGCCTCTGATTGAACTGGACCGCCGGTTGAAATTCATCGAGGCAGATAATGGCCGTTACGCGCCTGATCGCGTCGGTTTGCCGCTGGATATCGACGTGTTGCTGTACGGTGATCTGGTCGGCAATTTCGACGGGCTGATCCTGCCGCGCGCTGAAATTCTCAAAAATGCCTTTGTCTTGTGGCCGTTGTCTTTGATCGCCCCGGAGCGTGTGCATCCGGGAGCAGGGCAGTCGTTTGCCGGTCTTTGGGCCGGCTCGCAGATCGACCAGCAATTGTGGCCGGTTGCGTTTGAATGGCGGGGGCAGGCTTTGACGCCACCGGAGCTGCTTGAGACCGCTCTGTCGCACGGTAAACACGGCGCATCGCAGGAGCCGCTTTAGCGGCGAAGCCTTCGCGGCTGAAGCCGCTCCTACGGGGGCAGATGTTTACCGCAAGAGCAGCCGGGCGGCGCTCTGTTTCAGCCCTGAAGTCCTTGCTGATACTCGGCCTTGTAGATCTTCAGCCGATCCAGCCGCGCTTCTTTCAGCGCATTGCCCAGTTCCTGGCCTTTGAGGCCTTTTTCCAGTAGCGGTTGCACCGACACGGCGCGCGCAGTTTCTGCCGCGCCGTGCAGGTAGCTGGCCTGTGGATAGTCACGCTGTTCAAAACCCAGCCGGCCACGGGCGTCCATTTCGCAAGCACGGATAAACTCTTCAAAGCGCTGCGGGCGTCGGTACACGTCGAAGCTGTGCAGCAGTTCCAGCAGGGTCGAGGGTTTGAGTTCCAGTGCCCGATGGCCATGGGTGTGGTACTGGCCGACCAGCAGCGCCAGTTCCTGGCATTCTCGCGGCGCGCGCAGGCGTTCGTTGAGCGCCTTGATCAGCGGCAGGCCACCATGTTCGTGAGCGATGTGGCGGGGCCATTCGCTTTCCGGGGTGACGCCTTTGCCCAGGTCATGCAGCAGGCAGGCCCAGCGTACGCTCAGTGGTTGCTGGTGCCGTGCGGTCTGTTGCAAAACGCTCAGTACATGCTCACCGGTGTCGATCTCGGGGTGATGTGCCTCGGGCTGCGGTACGCCAAACAAGGCTTCGACCTCTGGCATCAGTTCTTTGAGCGCGCCGCAGTCGTGCAGCACACGAATGAACACCTCGGGGTGATCCTCCATCAGGGCGCGGGAGATTTCTTTCCAGCTGCGCTCCGGCGTCAGTGCCTGAAGTTCGCCCGATTCGCTGAGCTGACGCATCAGGCCCATGGTTTCGGGCGCGATACTGAACCCATGGCCGGCGTAACGTGCCGCAAAGCGGGCGACGCGCAGCACGCGCAAGGGATCTTCGGCAAAGGCCGGGGACACATGGCGGAGTATGCGGGCTTCAAGGTCGTGCTGGCCGCCGTAGGGGTCGGTCAGGTTGCCGTCCTTGTCTTCGGCCATGGCGTTGATGGTCAGGTCGCGACGGATCAGGTCCTGTTCCAGCGTAACCTCGGGGCTGGCATGAAAGACGAAGCCGCCGTAGCCGACCCCGCTCTTGCGCTCGGTACGCGCCAGAGCATGCTCTTCACCGGTCAGGGGATGGAGGAATACCGGAAAGTCCGTGCCCACCGGGCGATAGCCCTTGATCAGCATTTCGTCGCTGGTCGCGCCGACCACGACCCAGTCGATATCGGTGACGGGTTGCCCCAGCAAGCGGTCGCGCACGGCGCCGCCGACTTTATAGATCTGCATAAGAACCTCCGTAAGCCCGACAGGATAAACCCTGTGTGGGGCTGACGGAGGTTAAAAGTGCATGACGATCTTTCTGAAACCTCCCCAAACGACCTGCTGGTTGCCTCGCTTAGGTTGTTGCAGCCGCCCTTTCAGAGGTGGTGGACCACCGCCAGATCCAGGCGCGGGTATTCGCTTTCGGCACCCTCGCCACGGGGCGGCACGTGATGGGTCTTGACCACCTGGTCGCCCTGCAGGGTTTCCAGATGCACGTCAAAGCCCCACAGGCGATGCAGGTGCTTGAGTACCTCGTCAGTGGACTCGCCCAGCGGCTTGCGGTTGTATTGCTGATGGCGCAGGGTCAGCGAGCGGTCGCCGCGTCGGTCGATGCTATAGATCTGCACATTGGGTTCGCGGTTGCCGAGGTTGTACTGCGCGGCCAGGGTTTCGCGGATGGTGCGGTAACCGTCCTCGTCATGAATGGCCGGCACCAGCAGTTCATCTTTCTGGTCGTCGTCCATGATGCTGAACAGCTTCAGGTCGCGCATGACCTTGGGTGACAGGTACTGGAGGATGAAGCTCTCGTCCTTGAAGCTGCTCATGGCGAACTTGATGGTGCTCAGCCAGTCGCCACCGGCAATGTCCGGGAACCAGCGGCGGTCTTCTTCGGTGGGGTTCTCGCAAATCCGGCGGATATCCTGAAACATCGAGAAGCCCAGGGTGTAGGGATTGATACCGCTGTAATAGGGGCTGTCAAAACCCGGCTGATAGATCACGCTGGTGTGCGATTGGAGGAACTCGAACATGAAGCCGTCGGTGACCAGGCCCTCGTCGTAGAGGTCGTTGATCAGTGTGTAGTGCCAGAAGGTCGCCCAGCCTTCGTTCATCACCTGGGTCTGGCGCTGTGGATAGAAGTACTGCGCGATCTTGCGCACGATGCGCACCACCTCACGCTGCCAAGGCTCCAGCAACGGGGCGTGTTTCTCGATGAAGTAGAGGATGTTTTCCTGCGGCTCGGCCGGGAAGCGGGCGTTGTCTGACTGGCTGTTTTTCCCTGCGTTTTTCGGGATGGTGCGCCACAGGTCGTTGATCTGCCGTTGCAGGTGTTCTTCACGGTCTTTTTGCCGGCGGCGCTCTTCCTCGGCGGAGATCGGATACGGCCGCTTGTAGCGGTCCACGCCGTAGTTCATCAGTGCGTGGCACGAGTCGATCAGGTCTTCGACGGCATCGATACCGTGGCGTTCTTCGCACTGGGTGATGTACTGCTTGGCGAACACCAGATAATCGATGATCGAGCTGGCATCGGTCCAGGTGCGAAACAGGTAGTTGCCCTTGAAGAAACTGTTATGCCCGTAGCAGGCGTGGGCCACCACCAGTGCCTGCATGCAGATGGTGTTCTCTTCCATCAGGTAGGCGATGCACGGGTCGGAGTTGATGACGATCTCGTAGGCCAGGCCCATTTGCCCGCGGGAATAGGATTTCTCGGTGCTCAGGAACTGCTTGCCGTAGGACCAGTGATGGTAGCCCAGCGGCATGCCGACCGAAGCGTAGGCGTCCATCATCTGTTCGGCAGTAATAACCTCGATCTGGTTGGGGTAGGTGTCCAGGGCGTAACGGTCGGCAATACGGCTGATTTCACGGTCGTAGGCCTGGATCAGTTCGAATGTCCACTCTGACCCCGTGGAGAGGGGCTGGCGTTTCTGATCTCTAGCGGTCATGTCACTAACCTGCGCTGGAAGAGTTCACGGAATACCGGGTAGATATCACCGGCGGAAACCAGTTGCTGTTGGGCGAAGGTGTCGGCGAACTCTTCGCCGATGCGTTCGTATTCGAACCACAGCGCCTGGTGCTCGCGCGGGGTGATCTCCACGTAGGTGTAGTACTGCACGAACGGCATGATCTGCTTGGTGAGAATTTCCCGGCAAATGGGCGAGTCGTCGTTCCAGTTGTCGCCATCGGAAGCCTGTGCGGCGTAGATGTTCCACTCGCTGGCCGGGTAGCGCTCGGCCATGATCTCCTGCATCAGTTTCAGAGCGCTGGAAACGATGGTGCCGCCGGTTTCGCGTGAATAGAAAAACTCTTCTTCGTCGACTTCCCGGGCACTGGTGTGGTGACGGATGAACACGACTTCGATCTTGTCGTAGTTACGCTTGAGAAACAGGTACAGCAGGATGAAGAAGCGCTTGGCGACGTCCTTGGTGGCCTGGGTCATGGAGCCGGATACGTCCATCAGGCAGAACATCACGGCCTTGGAGCTGGGGTTGGGTTGCTTGACCAGCAGGTTGTATTTGAGGTCAAAGGTATCCAGGTAAGGAACGCGACGAATACGGCCCTTGAGCCGTTCTATTTCTGTTTCAAGTTCCTGGATATCGCCGAAGTTGTCCGGCTCTTCCAGCTTGATTCGCTCAAGTTCGGCCTGGGCCTGCTTGAGCTTGGCGCGGCTGCTGCCGGACAGCGCAATGCGCCGCGCATGAGCCGAGCGCAGGGTGCGGATGATGTTGATGCGTGAAGGGTTGCCCTCGTTGCTGATCCCTGCACGTACGGTCTTGAAGGTGTCGGTGCCGGTGAGGTTGCGCTTGACCAGGTTGGGCAGTTCGAGGTCTTCGAACATGAACTCCAGAAACTCTTCCTGAGTGATCTGGAACACGAACTCGTCCATGCCTTCGCCGCTGTTGCTGGCCTTGCCGGCCCCTTTACCGGCGCCACCGCCTTGCGGCCGGGCGATGCGCTCGCCTGCGGTGAATTCCTTGTTGCCGGGATGCACCACGGTCTGTTTGCCGCCGCGCCCGTGGTGCAGCACTGGCTCGTCGATATCGCGGCCAGGAATGCTGATCTGTTCGCCATGTTCCATATCGGTGATGGAACGACGGCTGACGGCTTCTTCCACCGCCTTCTTGATGTGGTCACGGTAACGCCGCAGGAAACGCTGGCGGTTCACCGTGCTCTTGTTCTTGCCATTGAGGCGTCGGTCGATCACATAGCTCATACGGGCCCCTTAGGGGAGCTGCAAGCTCCAAGCTACAAGCTGCAAGTTAGACTGTCGAAACGCCGGCTTCACGCGACCATCGGTCAGTGCGTCGAACCTGTGAGGACGACGCACTGACGTGCTGGCCACTCGAAGCTTGTCGCTTGTGGCTGTCTTATTGCGATTTGCGTACGCGCAGGTACCACTCGGAGAGTAGCCGTACCTGTTTGTCGGTGTAGCCCCGCTCGACCATTCGAGTGACGAAGTCGTTGTGTTTCTGTTGGTCCTCTTTGCTGGCTTTGGCGTTGAAGCTGATGACCGGCAGCAGGTCTTCGGTGTTGGAGAACATTTTCTTCTCGATCACCACCCGCAGCTTTTCATAGCTCAGCCAGGTCGGATTCTTGCCATTGTTGTTGGCCCGCGCACGCAGGACGAAGTTGACGATTTCGTTACGGAAATCCTTCGGATTGCTGATGCCGGCCGGTTTCTCGATCTTTTCCAGTTCTTCGTTGAGGGCCACGCGATTGAGGATCTCGCCGGTTTCCGGGTCGCGATATTCCTGATCCTGAATCCAGAAGTCCGCATACAGCACGTAGCGGTCAAAGATGTTCTGCCCGTATTCGCTATAGGACTCAAGGTAGGCGGTCTGGATTTCCTTGCCGATGAACTCGATATAGCGCGGCGCCAGGTATTCCTTGATGAAGCGCAGATAACGCTCGCGGGTTTCGGCCGGGTATTGCTCCTGCTCGATCTGCTGTTCGAGCACGTACAGCAGGTGAACCGGGTTGGCGGCCACTTCATGCGGGTCGAAGTTGAACACTTTGGACAGGATCTTGAAGGCGAAACGGGTCGAAAGACCGGTCATGCCCTCATCGACACCGGCGCTGTCGCGGTACTCCTGAATCGACTTGGCCTTGGGGTCGGTGTCCTTGAGGTTTTCGCCGTCGTACACGCGCATCTTGGAGTAGATGTTGGAGTTCTCAGGCTCTTTGAGGCGCGACAGGGTGGTGAACTGCGCCAGCATCTTGAGCGTATCCGGCGCGCAGTGAGCGTTGGCCAGGGAGCTATTGATCAGCAGTTTCTCGTAGATCTTTATTTCATCGCTGACGCGCAGGCAGTACGGCACCTTGACGATGTAGATCCGGTCGATGAATGCCTCGTTGTTCTTGTTGTTACGGAAGCTGTGCCACTCCGACTCGTTGGAGTGAGCCAGCAGGGTGCCGTTGAACGGAATCGCGCCCAGACCTTCGGTGCTGTTGTAGTTACCTTCCTGGGTAGCGGTGAGCAGCGGGTGAAGGACCTTGATCGGCGCCTTGAACATCTCGACGAATTCCATCAGGCCCTGGTTGGCACGGCACAGCGCGCCCGAATAGCTGTAGGCGTCAGCGTCGTTCTGCGGGAATTCTTCAAGCTTGCGAATATCGACCTTGCCCACCAGGGCAGAGATGTCCTGGTTGTTCTCATCCCCCGGCTCGGTCTTGGCGATACCGATCTGGTTGAGAATCGAGGGGTAGAGTTTGACCACCTTGAACTGGCTGATGTCACCGCCGAATTCAGCCAGCCGTTTGGTGGCCCAGGGCGACATGATGGTGCTGAGGTAGCGACGCGGAATGCCGAAGTCCTCTTCGAGAATTTCGCCGTCCTCGGCTGCGTTGAACAGCCCCAGCGGCGACTCGAATACCGGCGAGCCCTTGATTGCATAGAAGGGCACTTTCTGCATCAGTTGTTTGAGTTTCTCGGCCAGGGACGATTTACCGCCGCCCACTGGACCCAGCAGATAGAGAATCTGTTTCTTTTCTTCCAGGCCTTGGGCGGCATGGCGGAAATACGACACGATCTGCTCGATGCACTCTTCCATTCCGTGGAAGTCGGCGAAGGCCGGGTAACGTCTGATGACCTTGTTGGAGAACACCCTCGACAGCCGCGAATTGGTGGAGGTGTCCACCAGTTCAGGTTCCCCAATGGCCATCAGCAGTCGCTCTGCTGCCGAAGCATAGGCGCTGCGATCCCGTTTGCAGAGCTCAAGGTACTCCTGTAATGAGAGCTCTTCCTGCCGTGTGGTTTCGAAGCGTTGTTGGAAGTGGCTAAAAATACTCATGACGTCACCTCGCTCGATACGTTGAGCCGGCGGCGGATCGTCAGTCGATGCTGGCGGCAGCTGAGTCTCCAGATGCCGTTACCCCCCAGAACACCATAAAAGTAACTACCGATGACCCACGCGCCGGTGTACCGGCTCTCCCCGGATTACGGATGGCCTGAGGGTAAGGATAGTTGGATTTCGCAAAGGTACAGGAGCGATATGCTCACAGGGCCCTCAACCGTTCGTCGGTTTCGGGCCCCAGCCCGCGCAGAATGCGGGGTGAGCCTTATGAAATTTTTTTTCAGTCAGCCTTGCGCGGTTTCGCCCGGATAGGTGCTGCGCCACAGTTCGAAACCGCCGTCCAGGCTGTAGACGTCCGAGAAGCCCTGGCTGACCAGATAGGCCGCTGCACTCTGGCTGGAGTTGCCGTGGTAGCAGACCACGATCACTGGCTGGTCGAGGTCGGCCTTGGCAATGAAGTCGGCCAGCGAGTGGTTGTCCAGATGCCGGGAGCCGGCGATATGGTTGCTGGCGAAGGTTTGCGGGTCGCGGATGTCGACCAGTGCCGCGCCCTGTTCGCGCAGGCCCTGGGCCTGCTCGGGGGCGATACGTTTGAATTCTGTCATGTCGGAGGCTCCTGGGCGTTGATGAGGCGGGCGGGTGTCGGCGTGATCGGGTTGGGGGCGACCGCCCGGCCATTATGATCGCAATCGCAGCGGTGGCGCGCCAGCGTGTCGAGGTTGAGCAAGGTCATGCTGCCGCCCCACACGCAGCCGCTGTCCAGAGCAAAGACGCCAGGCTCGTCGCAGCGGCCTTCGAGTGCCGCCCAGTGGCCGAAAACGATCTTCACCTCACGGGTCTTGCGTTGCTTGTGGCTGAACCAGGGCGCGTAGCCGGGCATCGCGGTGTCGATGCCTTCCTTGCCCTTGAGGTCGAGCTTGCCCTCGCTGGTGCAGAAGCGCATGCGGGTAAAGTAATTGGTGATGACCCGCAGGCGCGTGGTGCCCTCCAGGTCGTTGTCCCATTTGGCCGGCTCATTGCCGTACATATGCGCCAGAAACGGTTCGTACTGCTTGTCGTCGCGCAGCGCCTGTTCGACTTCGGCGGCCAGCCGGAGGGCTTTTTTCAGTGACCACTGTGGCGGGATGCCGGCATGGGCCATGGCGATATTACGCTCGGCGTCATAGTGCAGCAGCTTCTGGCGGCGCAGCCAGTCGAGCAGCATCTGGCCGTCGGGTGCGTCGAGAATTTCGCTCAGGGTATCGGACTTTTTCAGACGTTCGGTCCTGCGCGACACGGCCAGCAGGTGCAAGTCGTGATTGCCCAGCACGCAGGTCACTGAGTCGCGCATGGCGTACAGGTAGCGCAGGGTTTCCAGTGACTGCGGGCCGCGGTTGACCAGGTCGCCGACCAGCCAGAGATTGTCCTGGCCAGGCGTGAAGCGGACTTCTTCAAGCAGGCACTTGAGCGGCTCAAGGCAACCTTGCAGGTCGCCGACAGCATACACCGCCATCAGTGCAGGGCGCCCGGCACGGCCAGGCGGAACGGGACGATCACGGCATCGAAGCGCTTGCCGTCCTCGGCGAGCATCTGGTAACTGCCTTGCATGTTGCCCACCTTGGCCGGCATCACGGTGCCGCTGCTGTAGGTGTGGCTCTGTCCGGGCTGGATCAATGGTTGCTGACCGACCACGCCGTCGCCGCGTACTTCTTCGACATTGCCGTCACCATCGGTAATGATCCAGTGGCGTGACAGCAGCTTGGCTGGCAGCAGGCCATTGTTGTGGACGGTGATGGTGTAGGCAAAGGCGAAGCGGCTCTGCTCGGGATTCGATTGTTCAGCGAGGTAGCGGGTTACGACGCTTACATCAATCTGGTAGCGAGGGTCGGACATGCAGTGGGCCTTGAATGCAAAGGGCGGAAAACTCAAGCACTGGCTCAGTTTAGGGTCTGTTGCCATCCCATCACAACCGCGCCGAGGCCTGTTTTGTTGGCCAGTATAGGCGCCACTCTGTTGGAGTGCGTGTAACAAAACAGCCACGGCCCTACGGGTTGCGCGCCAAATCGCGCCATGCTTCGTCGAAGGACTTGAAAAGGGAGCGACCATTTCCTGCGTCCTTCGCCTCGCCTGACACGATTTGGCGCTGCAACGCGGCCTGCGCTGAAACGGCAACAGACCCTACGCCATGTACGGAGAAAGTCATCGGCAGCGATGCTCCCCGTACCGGTCTTTGGGGTCAGTGCGCCTGGCTTTTTTCGCTGAGCTGGTCAGCCAGACGGACGAACGCCGCCAGGTCGAGCTGCTCGGGACGCAGGCTGCCGTCTACGCCTGCGGCCTCGATGTCTTCGCTGCTGAGCAGCAGTTTGAGGGTGTTGCGCAGGGTCTTGCGGCGCTGGTTGAAGGCTTCGCGGACGATGCGTTCGAGCAGGCGGTGATCCTTGGCAGGGTGCGGCAGGGTTTCGTGCGGGACCAGCCGTACGATGGCCGAGTCGACCTTGGGCGGCGGGTTGAACGCGCCGGGGCCGACGTTAAACAGGTGTTCGACGCGGCAATGGTACTGGACCATGATCGACAGGCGACCCCAATCACCACCGCCAGGGCCGGCGGCCAGACGCTCGACGACTTCTTTCTGCAACATGAAGTGCATGTCGCGGATCAGCGCCGAATTGTCCAGCAGGTGGAAAATCAGCGGTGTCGAGATGTTGTATGGCAGGTTGCCGACCACTCGCAGGCTGTGCGGCGTCGCGCCCAGGCTGTTGAAGTCGAACTTCAGTGCATCGCCCTGATGCAGGTTGAAGTTGGTCTTGCCGGCGAACTGATGATTGAGGATCGGGATCAGGTCCTTGTCCAGCTCAATCACGTCAAGCTGTGCCCCGCTGCCCAGCAGGCCTTCGGTCAATGCACCCTGGCCAGGGCCGATTTCCAGCAGGCGGTCTTCAGGGCGGGCACGGATGGCGCGCAGGATACGGTCGATAACTCCGGCGTCGTGCAGGAAGTTCTGGCCAAAGCGCTTGCGCGCCCGGTGTTGGTATTGCTCGGTCATGAATGGGTCTCGGCCATCTGGTAGGCGGTTTGCAGAGCCACGAACAGGCTGCCGGTGTCGATCCGGCCGGTGCCGGCCAGATCCAGTGCGGTGCCGTGATCGACCGAGGTGCGGACGATCGGCAGGCCCAGGGTCACGTTGACCGCAGCGCCGAAGCCTTTGTACTTGAGGACCGGCAAGCCCTGATCGTGATACATCGCCAGCACCGCGTCGCAGTGCTCCAGATATTTGGGGGTAAACAGGGTATCGGCCGGAAGCGGGCCGCGCAGGTCGAAGCCCTCGTTGCGCAGGCGCTCCAGCGTAGGTTCAATGATGTCGATTTCTTCGCGCCCCAGGTGCCCGCCCTCGCCAGCGTGGGGGTTGAGGCCGCAGACCAGGATGCGCGGTGTGCTGATGCCGAACTTGCCGACCAGATCGTTGTGCAGGATGCGGGTCACGCGCTCCAGGCGCTCTGCCGTGATGGCGTCGGCCACCTCGCGCAGAGGCAGGTGAGTGGTGACCAGCGCGACACGCAGATCGCCGGTCGCCAGCATCATCACCACTTGTTCGGTGTGGGTCAGTTCTGCAAGAAACTCGGTGTGCCCGGAAAAGGCGATACCGCCTTCGTTGATCACGCCCTTGTGCACGGGGGCGGTGATCATGCCGGCGAAATGGCCGTCGAGGCAGCCTTGCGCGGCACGGGTCAGGGTCTGCAGGACGAACGCGGCATTGGCCTTGTCGAGCTGGCCGGTGCGCACCGGTGCCGCCAGTGGTGTGTCCCAGACATACAGGCTGCCAGCAGGCGCGGGCGTGTCAGGAAAGGCGTCAGCGCTGACCGGCAGCAGCTCAACGGCCAGCCCCAGTTGCGCGGCCCGCTCAAGGAGCAGGTCGCGGCTGGTGATGGCGATCACAGGGTGTGGCTGGGGCTGCGCGGCGATCAGCAGGCAAAGGTCAGGACCAATGCCGGCCGGCTCGCCGGGCGTCAGGGCGAAGCGGCGTGGCTTCACTGAGTGGCCTGGGCAGCGCCAGGAAGTTTGATTTCCACGTAGGCTTCGTCGCGGATCTGACGCAGCCAGGTTTGCAGCTCTTCATCGTACTTGCGGTTGCGCAGGGCATTGAGTGCCTGCTGCTCGCGGGCCTGGCTGGTGGCGTCAGTCGAGCGACGTCCCAGCACTTCCAGTACGTGCCAGCCATAGGCGGTCTTGAACGGTTTGGACAGCACGCCTTGCGGCGTCTCGTTCATGACCTGGCGGAACTCTGGAACCAGCGAGTTGGGGTCGACCCAGTTCAGGTCGCCGCCGTTGAGCGCCGAGCCAGGGTCTTCCGAGAAGCTTTTTGCCAGCTCTGCGAAGTCTTCACCGGCCTCGATACGGTCATACAGCTTGCCGGCCAGACGACGGGTTTCGGCTTCGCTGCGGATTTCGCTTGGCTTGATCAGGATGTGGCGAACGCGGACTTCGTCACGCAGTTGCACCTGGCCTTCACCGCCACGCTTGTCGAGCAGCTTGAGGATGATGAAGCCGCCGGGGGTCCGCGCAGGCGGCGTGATCTCGCCGGGTTTCATCGAGCTGAGCATGTCGCCGAACGGCGGCGGCAATTGAGCAGCTTTACGCCAGCCCATGTCACCGCCGTCCAGGGCGTTTTCGGTTGCCGAGCGAGCAATGGCCAACTGGGCGAAGTCTGCGCCTTTCTGCAGTTGTGCGTAGATGTCCTGGGCCTGCCGGGCCGCTGCCTGGATATCGGCAGAGGAAGCACTGTCAGAGGTGGCGATCAGGATATTGGCCAAGTGCAGGTCTTCAGACATTTGCGCCTTGCCCAGGTCCGAGGCGAGGAAGTTCTTCACTTCCTGTTCCGAGACCTGGATACGCTCGGCGACCCGGCGCTGACGCACGCGGCTGATGATCATCTCGCGGCGGATCTGTTCACGGGCATCATTGTACGACAGGCCATCGTGGGCCAGCGCAGCACGGAACTGTTCGATGCTCATGCCGTTGCGCTGGGCGATGGTCTCGACTGCCGAGTTGAGTTCTTCGTCGCTGATGCGAATGCCGGCGCGATCACCCATCTGCAGTTGCAGGTTTTCCAGAATCAGACGGTCGAGGGCCTGTGGCTGCAGCGCTTCGGCAGGCGGTGTGCCACCACCGCGCTTGGCGATGGTTTGCTGGACTTCGCGCACGCGCTGGTCGAGCTGGCTTTTCATGATGACGTCGTTATCGACGATGGCCACTACGCTGTCGAGCGGTTGGACGGCCGCATGGGCCGCACCGCTCAGCAGCAGGGCGCCCAGCATCAGCGGGCGCAGGCAGTTACAGAGCTTTGTCTTCACGTTCACGATAACCTTGAATGCCGTTGTTCAGGAAGCTCTCGACCTTGGCGCCTGTGACGCCACCGAGGCCCTTCAACACAATTTGCAGGAACACGCCGCGGTCGCCTTTCTCGTTCTGAGGGGCTTCCTGGCTGTATTCGTCGTAGTCGACCCAGTAGCGGCTGACCAGACGCAGCTTCCAGCAGCAGCTGTCATATTCGAAGCCGCCGAAGGCTTCCAGGGTGCGGTCACGGTTGTAGTCATACTGCCAGCGGCTGATCAGGCTCCACTGCGGCACGATTGGCCAGATGACCGAGAAATCGTGCTGCTGGATCTTGTAGTAGTCCTTCACATAGCCAGGGGTGCCCGGTGTGCCATAGTCACCGCCGCCCACGCTCCAGCGACCGGTGGTCTGGTCGTAGCGCACCAGGTCATTACGGTAGCGGTAGCCGGCGTTGATGATCTTGCCCGGGTTGTCTTCAGGCTGGTAATGGAACATCGCGCTGCCCGAACGGGTGCTGCGGCTGTCTGGGTCCCAGTTGAAGTCGGACGAGAAGCGCCAGTCGCGGTTGAAGCGGAACTCGTATTCCAGGGCATAAGGCGAAACGTTGGCCTGGGCGTCGTCGCGGTCGGCGAACACCACGCCTGGCAGTTGCACCTTGCGGTCGCGGAAATACAAGGCCTGGCCGATGCTGAAGCGTTGGCGCTCGAAGCCGTTGTCTTCGATCCAGCGGTTGGTCACGCCCAGCGACAGCTTGTTCTCGTCACCGATGCGGTCGGCGCCGACGAAGCGGTTATCGCGGAACAGCGAGCTGTAGTTGAAGGTGGTTTCAGCCGTGTCGAACACCGGAATGTCGGTCTGGTCCTTCTCTGGTACGTAGAGATAGAACAGGCGAGGTTCGAGGGTCTGACGGTAGTCCTTGCCGAACAGCTGGGTGTCGCGGTCGAAGTACAGGCCGCTGTCGACGCTGAACACCGGAACGCTGCGGTTCTGGCTGCTGCTGTACTGCTCGTCGGCCAGCAGGCTGTTCTGGCCACGGTTGTCGAGGTCCAGGTCGTACTGGGTGTAGACGTACTTGAGCTTGGGCGTGACGAAGCCCCAGGTCCAGTTCAGCGGCAGGCTGACCGATGGTGCCAGGTTCAGACGGTCGCCGTTGGCGCGCGCCAGGCCTGTGACGTTGTTGTCCAGGCGCGGGCTGGCATTGCCGTTCTCGTCGATGAAGCTGCCGTTGCGCAGGTCACGCTCGAAGCGTACCAGCTCGGTTTGATAGTCGAACTGCAGGCCGCCCGGGTTGTACGGCAGGGTGCCGTTCAGGGTCAGCTGTGGCAGACGGTTGTAAGGCGTGATGTTGGCCACGGTGGCCAGCTTGTAGGCCTGTGCGTTGAGTTGCGCGGTGTAGCTGTCGCCGCGGTAGGTCAACACGCCTTGCTGGTTGATGTAGTCGGTTTTCGACACGCCAATCTGATCGGTCTGCAGGTCCTGGAAGTAGTACGGATCGCTGATGTCGGTGTAGTCGACCTTGGTCATCCAGCGCGAATCCAGACCCCCCTTGTGCTGCCAGTTGATCATCCAGCGGGTCTTGTCGTAGTCGGTCTGCAGCTTGCGTTCGTCTTCTTCGTCGTTGAGCCAGGCACCGCCGAACTGACCTTCGCTGCTCTTGGTCAGGTAACGGAATTCGCCTTCCATCAACAGGCCACGCTTGCTCATGTAACGTGGGTACAACGTGGCGTCGTAGTTTGGCGCCAGGTTGAAGTAGTACGGCGTAACCAGCATGAAGCCGGTGTCGCTGCCGGTGCCGATGGTCGGCGGCAGGAAACCGGACTGGCGACGATCGTCAATCGGGAAGTAGATATACGGTGTGTAGAGGACCGGTATGTCTTTTACCCGCAGGGTGACGTTGGTCGCGGTGCCGAAACCGGTGGCCGGGTTCAGCGTGATGTTATTGCCCTTGAGCGTCCAGGCATTGCTGCCCGGTTCGCAGGAGGTATAGGTACCGTCCTTGAGGCGAATGATGGCGTTCTCGGAGCGCTTGGCGTACTGCGCATTACCGCGGATGTGCGAGTCGTGCAGGACGTATTCGGCGTTGTCGACCTGGGCTTCACCGGTGTCGAGTTGCAACTCGGCACGGTCACCGACGATCAGCGCGCCTTTGTCGCGCAGGCGTACGTTGCCGGTCAGCTCGCCACGGTTTTCAGCCTGGTGCAGAGCGGCCTCCTGGGCCTCGATCTGCATGCTGCCCTGGCGCATGACCACGTCACCGGCCAGCGAGGCGATCTGCTCTTGCTGCTGGTAGCGCGAAGCCTTGGCACCGATGAAGGTCGGCGCCTCGTTCTTTGGCGTGGTGTCGTCCATGCCCGGGCGCAGCGGCTCGACATAGGCACCGGCACAATAAGGCGCGGTTTCGGCCAGCTGCGCAGGTGTCAGCTTCTCGCGCGGTACCCAGTCAAGGTGGCTGTAGTCGGCACTGCGCGACTTCAGGCCTTTGCCTTTGGCTTGGGTAACCTGTTGGGCGGCGGGCTCTGCTGTCGAGGCGCTGTCGGACACAACGGTGCCGCTGCCGGCGCTGACGGCCGTGGCGGTGTGTGCAGGACGGGGCGGCAATGGCGCAGCGCTGGATTTCGGCGCGCAGTTCCAGGCTCCCGAAGCGGACACCGAACAGTCATACTGGTCGGCGGCAACCACGGAGGTGGAAACCAGAGGTTGCATCGCCAGCAGACTGCCGGTTACCAGCAACGGAAATTTTTTACGAAACGCGGGGGATTTCAATGCCATCTTATTAGTCCGGGCTTCCTGCGCGCCATCTGCCCGCGTGGGGCCGCACGCCTTTCGATGGGCTGAAAAAGATCCCGGATGATAAAGCATGACCCGCTTGACGGCTAGCGCCGTCGGAGACCCTTGTAATGCCAGATCAAGATATACGTCTGCAAAAGCTCAAAGTTTGGCTCGATGAACAGTTACCGCTGCTGTTTCAGCGTCATGGTTGGGGCGATGTTCCTGCGGCGAGCCTGACCGCAGCCAGCAGTGACGCCAGTTTTCGCCGTTATTTCCGCTGGCAGGCTGGCGACCGCACGCTGATCGTGATGGACGCGCCGCCGCCGCAGGAAAACTGTCGGCCGTTCGTTGATATCGCGCAACTGTTGGCAACTTCCGGTATCAACGTGCCGGTTATCCATGCCCAGGATCTGGAGCAGGGGTTTCTGTTGCTCAACGATCTGGGCCGGCAGACCTACCTGGATGTGATCAACGAACACAACGCCGATGAGCTGTTCGATGACGCCATCGCTGCCTTGCTCGCCTTCCAGCAACTGCCGATGGACGCGCCGCTGCCCAGCTATGATGTGGCGCTGTTGCGCCGCGAGCTGGAGCTGTTCCCGGAGTGGTATGTAAAGCACCATCTGGGTATCGAGTTCAGCACGGCGCAGCAGGCAGCCTGGCAACGCGTCAGTACCCTGTTGATTGACAGCGCGCTGGCCCAGCCCAAGGTCCTGGTGCATCGTGATTTCATGCCGCGTAACCTGATGCTCAGCGCGCCTAACCCCGGCGTGCTGGACTTTCAGGATGCGGTCTACGGCCCGGTGACTTATGACGTCACCTGTCTGTTCAAGGATGCCTTCCTGAGCTGGCCTGAGGAGCGTGTGGCTGGCTGGTTGCAGCAGTATTGGGACAAGGCTCGTGAAGCGGGTATTGCAGTGCAGTCCGAATTTGCCGAGTTTCAGCGCGCCAGCGACCTGATGGGCGTGCAGCGGCACCTGAAGGTCATCGGTATTTTTGCCCGAATCTGCCATCGCGATGGCAAACCGCGTTACCTGAGCGACGTTGCGCGCTTCTTCTCTTATATAGAGGCGGTGCTGGCCAGACGGCCGGAGCTGAGCGAACTGGGGCAACTACTGGCTGAGCTGCGTCAACCTGGCGAAGCGCCGGCCTGAGCATTTCTGGCTGATCATTGAAGAGGGCCTGATGAAAGCGATGATTCTCGCCGCCGGTAAAGGCGAGCGAATGCGTCCATTGACACTGACCACCCCCAAGCCGCTGGTGCGTGCTGCCGGGGTGCCGTTGATTGAGTATCACTTGAAGGCGCTGCATGCAGCGGGCATCCGTGAGGTGGTGATCAACCATGCCTGGCTGGGGCAGCAGATCGAGGATTACCTGGGCGACGGCCAGCGTTATGGCTTGAGCATTGGCTACTCCCCGGAAGGCGAGCCGCTGGAAACCGGAGGTGGAATCTTCCGGGCCTTGCCGTTGCTGGGCAATGAGCCTTTCGTGGTGGTCAATGGTGATGTCTGGACCGATTACGACTTCAGCCAATTGCACCGCAAGATCGACGGCCTGGCGCATCTGGTGATGATCGACAATCCGCCGCACCACCCTGATGGCGACTTTTCCTTGCTGGGTGACCGGTTGGCTGAAGAGCATTCAGGTGATGAGCGCACCGATGCCCGGCGCCTGACCTACAGCGGTATCTCTATTATTGACCCGGCGCTGTTTGCCGGTTGTCAGGCGGGTGCCTTCAAACTTGCCCCGCTGCTTCGCGAGGCGATGCGTGCCGGTCGGGTGACTGGCGAGCATTTCCAGGGGCGCTGGGTGGATGTCGGCACCCTTGAGCGGCTGGCAGAAGTCGAGCAACTGCTGGCAGGCAACGCCTGATGCTGTGGCCGGGCACAATTATCGGTGCGGGCGCGGGCTATGCGCTGGCCAACATTCCGGGCGCCTTGTTGGGCGCGTTGCTGGGGCAGGTCATTGATCGGCGCCTGAAGCTGCGCAACTGGGCGTATTTGCGTGAGCGGCTGGGTGGCCGGGCGGCGATTCATGACGCTGACTTGCTGTTCGTACTGCTGGGTCGCCTGGCCAAGAGCGAGGGCCGGGTGGTGCCCAGCCATATCCATCAGGCACGCAATGAGATGGACCGGCTGCGCTTCAACGAGGCCGAGCGCTTGCGAGCCATTGAGGCCTTCAATCGGGGCCGCGATGGCAAGGAAGGGTTGCGCGGTTATCTGCGTAGCCTGCGCAGCGAGCCGGAAACCGGCGAGGCGTTGTTGCGCGCCTGTTGGCGCATGGCCTGGGCGGACGGCAAGGTGGCGCGCATCGAGCAGGAAATGATCGCGGCCTGGGGGCAATGGCTGGGCTGGTCACCGGTACGGATGCAGAGCCTGGCGGCCGAGTACGACCCGATGAAGCGTAACCGGGTCAGTGCCAGTGACGAGTATCAGCAGGCGCTGACGTTACTGGGGGTAGATGCTGATGCTGACCAGAAAAGCGTCAAACGAGCTTATCGACGTCTGCTCAGCCGCCATCATCCGGACAAGCTTGAAGGCGCCGGGGCCAGTTCCATGAGGGTCCGGGAAGCCACGGAAAAGACCCGCGAATTGCACAGCGCCTATGCCTTGATCAAGACACGGCGCGGTTTCCGTTAGGGTCGCGCCGCGTTCATCAGCGGGGCCGGTTACTCGGCCTGCACCCAGCCGCGGACCCGGCGGAACACCTGTTCCTGTTCGGCCTCGGAAATACCCGCCATATTGACCAGATTAATCTGAGTAAAGCCTGGCCCCTTGCTGCGCTTGCTGACTTGCAGGCGCTCTTCGGCGGCGCGCGAGGGCTGGTTCTTGTAGACGAAATCGGCGGTTTTGACCTTCAGG
Organism: Pseudomonas sp. LJDD11; assembly: GCF_024584215.1. Classification (NCBI taxonomy): domain Bacteria; kingdom Pseudomonadati; phylum Pseudomonadota; class Gammaproteobacteria; order Pseudomonadales; family Pseudomonadaceae; genus Pseudomonas; species Pseudomonas sp. LJDD11. The sequence continues at coordinate 26,487 of NZ_JANJFL010000021.1, read as the reverse complement.
GTCGGGATGATTTCCGGCAACGAGAGCGTTGCATTGACAGGCTCCCGGGCGGCGATCATGACCAGTTTGTGCACTTGCGCGGTGGAGCGCTCGTTGACGAAGCGAGCGGCCCAGTAGGCGCCGCTGCCGTGGCCGAGCAGGATAATCTGGCGGGCCTGGTGTTGCTGGGCGAAGGCAATTGCGCTGTCGATGCGTGCCAGCACGCGTTCGGCTTCAGCCTCCGCGAGCGCTTTTGCCGCTGCAGCCAGTGCGTCTTGCGCCTGTTGGCGTGCCTGCTCACTGTCGGCTTCGGTTGCTGGCTGGGCAGCTTCCTTGGCCGGTTGCTTGGCAGCCTCTTTGGCCGGTTCAGCAGATCCCGGTTGCGCGGCGTCGGCCGCTTGTGGCTCGCGGGCCTGCAAGGCCGGGTCCTGGATGTCAGGCATCGCCAGGCTCAGGCTGGCCCAGCCGACATCGGGGAATTTGCGCCGCATGGGGCCGATCACATCCGGCCAGTCCGGCGACTCGTCGGCGCCCGGGACGATGATCACCATACCTTGCGGGTCGTCGCTATTGGCCGGCTTCCACAGGGCCAGAAAGGTGGTATCGCCGGCCTGCAGTTGTTGCAGGTCCTGACGCGGCAACTGACGCTCCAGGGCTTGGGCTTCTTCTTGCTCGCGCGGCAGCGGGGCCGGCCGCTCGGCAGCCGTCTCGGCCGGCGCGGTTTCGCTGGCTGGCGCGGGGTCGGCAGCCATCGCGGGCATGATGTGCGTCAGGTTCAGTGACAGCAACAGCGCAGGAAACATTGCGCGAAGGAGGTAGGGCATTGAATATTCCAGGCCAGTATCAAATGCTGGCAACCTGACAAGGCAGCAGCGTACAGGTGGGTTTGCCTGTCCGGGTATGGGAACAGACGAGAATGAAGCCTTGATGATAGCGGTTGTGCGTGGTTTTTTTATCGGCAGCCTGACGCTGCTCTTGATGCTGGCCACGCTGCCAGTGCGAGCGGATGAGCCTGAGCCTTCGTTTTGGGCGCCCCTGACCCGCGAACAGCGTGCCTGGCTTGACCAGCATGGCCCGCTGCGCGTTGGTTTATTGCTGCGTGCACCTTACGCGCAGTTTGATCAGCGGCTGCAGCAGTTGTCCGGGGCCAACGTCGACCTGATGAAGTCGGTGGCCAGCGCTCTGCGGGTGGAGCTGGTGTGGCGGACCTACCCGGATCAGGCGGCCATGGAAAAGGCCCTGAAGGATGGCGAGCTGGATCTGGCCCCAGGTTTGATGCAGACCCCGGCCGGGCTGCGCCACTGGCTGTTCTCTGATCCTTACCTGCGGGTTTCGCAACTGCTGGTGGGGGAGCGCGACGGTGGCGGGACGGTGGACCTTGAAACTCTGGATGAGCGTTCGCGGGTGGCGGTGCGCATGCCCGGTGCTACGGCGGATTATCTGCGCAGCAACTTTGCTCATCTGAACCTGCAAGGCGTGCCGCTGGAGCGTCAGGCGCTGCAACTGCTGCTCAGTCAGCAGGCGCGTTACGCGGTGGTGGACGAAGCGCAACTCAGCCGCCTGTTTCGTGAGCCGGAGTTCGCCGGCCTGGCGATTGTCGGCGATATCGGCTTGCCGCAGTTGTTGCGCATCGGCTCGCGGCGTGACTCGCCGGAGCTGGCGGCAATCGTCAGCGAAGCGCTGCTGGCGATTCCGGCCAAGGAGCTGGACCAGTTGCATACCCGCTGGATGCCGCTGACCTCATCGCGGTTCACCGAGTCCACGGGCTTGTGGAAGAACCTGTGTCTGCTGCTGTTGGCGCTGTTGCTGGCCAGTGCGGCGATTGTCGTGTGGCAGCGGCGCATGCAGCAGAGCCTGGAGCGGCAGTTGCTCGATGCCCGGGAAGACATTACCCGGCGCCTGGCCAGTGAGGAGGCGTTGCGCCTGGCGCAGTTCTCCATCGACCAGAGCACCGTAGGGATTCTTTGGGTCAATTGGGACAGCCGGGTGCGCTACGCCAATCATGCTGCCGAAACCATGCTGGGTTATGCCGCAGGCAAAGTGGTCGACCGGCCTTTGATCGATTTTGAGCCTGGCCTGCACATGGATCGCTGGCTGAACCTGTGGCGTAACGCCCGCTCCAGCGAAGACAGCCCGCAGGTGTTCGAAACCAACTGCATTCGCGCCGATGGCAGCGTGTTGCCAACCGACGTGTCGCTGAGCTTCCTGCGCTTTCGCGAGGCCGAGTACCTGGTGGTGTTTCTTAGCGATGTCAGCGAGCGACGCCGTGCCCACGAGCAGCTACGCGAGTTGTCAGCGCACCTGGAAAGCGTGCGTGAGGAGGAGAAAGCGCGGATTGCCCGTGAGGTGCATGACGAACTGGGGCAGATGCTCACCGTGCTTAAACTGGAAACCTCCATGTGTGAGCTGGCCTATGCGGATCTGGACCCAGGGCTGGGCGAACGCCTTAACAGCATGAAACGCCTGATCGCCCAGTTGTTTCAGCTGGTGCGCGATGTCGCCACGGCGCTGCGCCCGCCGATTCTGGATGCCGGAATCGCCTCGGCCATTGAGTGGCAGGCGCGGCGTTTCGAAGAGCGCACCCAGATCCCGTGCCTGGTGCAGGTGCCGGATAACCTGCCGGCGCTCAGTGATGCGCGTGCCGTCGGTCTGTTTCGTATCCTTCAGGAGGCGTTGACCAATGTCATGCGTCATGCCGCTGCGCACTCGGTTCAGATCAGCCTGACCCTGGCCGATAACCTGTTATGCCTGAGCATCGCTGATGACGGTAAAGGCTTCGATCCGCAGACCGAGCGGCCGGCGTCTTTCGGTCTGGTCGGCATGCGTGAGCGGGTGCTGATGCTGGGCGGCAGTCTGGAGCTGGACAGCGAACCGGGCGAGGGCACAACCTTGCATATCTATATCCCCATCCCGCAGCAGGAGTGAGCACTGTGATTCGTGTACTGGTAGCCGAAGACCACACCATCGTGCGCGAAGGCATCAAGCAGCTCATCGGTCTGGCCAAGGACATGCAAGTGGTTGGCGAAGCCAGCAACGGCGAACAGTTGCTGGAGACTTTACGTCAGGTGCCTTGCGAGGTGGTGTTGCTGGACATCTCCATGCCCGGCGTCAACGGTCTGGAAGCCATTCCACGGATTCGCGCGCTGAACAATCCACCGGCAATCCTGATGCTGTCAATGCATGATGAAGCGCAAATGGCCGCCCGGGCACTGAAGTTCGGTGCGGCGGGGTACGCGACCAAGGACAGCGATCCGGCATTGCTGCTGACCGCGATTCGCCGGGTGGCGGCCGGTGGGCGCTACATCGACCCGGAACTGGCCGACCGCATGGTGTTTGAGGTCGGTCTGACTGACAGCCGACCACTGCACTCGTTACTGTCCGAACGCGAGTTTTCGGTGTTCGAGCGTTTGGCTCAGGGCGCCAACGTCAACGACATTGCCCATCAGTTGGCCCTCAGTAGCAAGACCATCAGTACCCACAAGGCGCGGCTGATGCAGAAACTCAACGTCAATTCGGTGGCCGAACTGGTCAAATATGCGCTGGAGCACAAGCTGCTTTAACCCTGCACTTATCTGTAACCGACTGGGTAGGAGCGGCTTCAGCCGCGAATAATCGCGACGGTTCGCGGCTAAAGCCGCTCCTGCGAGGTTCAAGGCAATTTTGCATATTCAATAGCGTCATCCGTGTAGGGCGATCCCTACAAATCACCTTCCATCGCGCTTAGCTCATTCTCTCCGCGCTGCCGATTTGCGTGGCCTATGGCCTGCACTAATCTTGAACTCACGCAGTCATAGTCATAACAAAGGTGTGGGTAATGAGCGACGTCGATTCAAGTGCTGGGGCCAATGATGTTCTGGTCAGCTTTCGTGGTGTGCAGAAGAGCTACGATGGCGAATCACTGATCGTCAAAGACCTGAACCTGGATATTCGCAAAGGCGAGTTCCTGACCCTGCTCGGGCCGTCCGGCTCGGGCAAGACCACCAGCCTGATGATGCTGGCCGGCTTCGAGACGCCGACCGCCGGGCAGATCCTGCTTAACGGTCGGGCCATCAACAACGTGCCACCACACAAGCGCGACATTGGCATGGTGTTCCAGAACTATGCGTTGTTCCCGCACATGACGGTGGCCGAGAACCTGGCATTCCCGCTCTCGGTGCGTGGCCTGAGCAAGACCGACATCGGTGAGAAGGTCAAACGTGCCTTGGGCATGGTCCAGCTCGACGCCTTCGCGCATCGTTACCCGACCCAGATGTCCGGTGGTCAGCAGCAGCGTGTGGCGCTGGCCCGTGCGCTGGTGTTCGAGCCGCAACTGGTGCTGATGGACGAACCGCTGGGGGCCCTCGACAAGCAGTTGCGTGAACACATGCAGATGGAGATCAAGCACCTGCACCAGCGCTTGGGCGTGACCGTGGTCTACGTGACCCACGACCAGGGCGAGGCGCTGACCATGTCCGATCGCGTGGCAGTATTCCATCAAGGCGAAATCCAGCAGATCGACGCCCCGCGCACGCTCTATGAAGCGCCGAAAAATACTTTTGTAGCCAACTTCATTGGCGAGAACAACCGCCTCAATGGCCGCCTGGTCAGCCAGGAAGGTGAGCGTTGTGTGGTGGAACTGAGCCGTGGCGAGAAGGTTCAGGCGCTGGCGGTGAACGTCGGCCAGAGCGGCGACCCGGTGACGCTGTCGATCCGCCCTGAGCGCATCAGCCTCAATGGCCGCAGTGAGAGTTGCGCCAACCGTTTCTCTGGCCGGGTGGCCGAGTTCATCTACCTGGGCGACCACGTCCGGGTGCGTATGGAGGTCGCCGGTAAAACCGACTTCTTCGTCAAACAGCCAATCGCCGAACTCGACCCTGCCATGCGCGTGGGCGATGTCGTGCCGATCGGTTGGCAGATCGAGCACGCCCGTGCGCTCGATCCGCTGCAGCAAGTGCACTAAAACCCTGAACAGAGACGATCCATCGTCCTCACTCATTGCTTAACCAACACTGCCCGTGGAGAGAAGAATAAATGCTCAAACCATTGAAGTTCACCGCTATTACGCTGGGAATGATGTGTGCAGCGCACGCCATGGCAACCGATCTGACCGTTATTTCCTTCGGCGGCGCCAACAAGGCCGCCCAGGAAAAAGCCTTCTATGCCCCGTGGGAGAAGGCTGGCAACGGCAAGATCATTGCAGGTGAGTACAACGGTGAAATGGCCAAGATCAAGACCATGGTCGACACCAAGAGCGTGTCCTGGGACCTGGTAGAGGTTGAGTCGCCGGAGCTGGCACGCGGTTGCGACGAAGACATGTTCGAAGAGCTGGATCCGAAGCTGCTGGGTGATGCTGGCAAATACGTCAAAGGCGCGATTACCACCTGTGGCGCAGGCTTCTTCGTCTGGTCCACGGTCCTTGCCTACAATGCCGATAAAGTCAGCACCGCACCGACCAGTTGGGTTGATTTCTGGGACACCAAGAAATTCCCGGGCAAGCGCGGCCTGCGCAAAGGCGCCAAGTACACTCTGGAATTCGCCCTGATGGCCGATGGTGTGGCACCGAAAGATGTCTACACCGTACTGGCCAGCAAAGACGGCCAAGACCGCGCCTTCAAGAAACTCGACGAGCTCAAGGCAAATATTCAGTGGTGGGAAGCCGGTGCCCAGCCGCCGCAATACCTGGCCTCGGGTGACGTTGTCATGAGTTCGGCCTACAACGGTCGTATTGCTGCGGTGCAGAAAGAAAGCAACCTTAAAGTGGTGTGGAACGGCGGCGTGTATGACTTCGACGCATGGGCCATTCCGAAGGGTTCGAAAAATGCCGAGGCGGCCAAGAAGTTCATTGCCTACACGTTGGGCGCCGAACAGCAGAAGACTTATTCGGAAAACATCGCTTACGGCCCGGCCAACACCGACGCTGTGAAGCTGCTGGACAAGACCATTCTGGCTGACATGCCGACCACCGAAGAAAACATCAAAGACCAGGTGCAGATGAACGTTACGTTCTGGAACGACAACGGCGAAACCCTGGAGCAGCGCTTCACTGCCTGGGCTGCCAAGTAAGCGTCTGCCCCTGCGTAAGACCGGGGGTATTTCCTGTCAGGGGAATGCCCCCCTCGTTAAAAGATTTCGGAGTTCGCTATGGCCACCGCCGTGCCCCTGTCTGAAGGCGCCAGTCCCAACCTCAAGCAACGTCTGGCTCGTGCCGAACGGGTCAACCGTTTCAAGGCTCAGGCATTGATCGCGCCGCTGGTTATATTTCTGCTGTTGGTGTTTCTGGTGCCGATTGCTGCGCTGCTTTACAAGAGCGTGGGTAACCCAGAGGTCGTTGAAGCACTGCCTACCACCATCGTTGAGGTGGACAAGTGGGATGGCAAAGGCCTGCCGCCGGAAGCGGCGTACAAGGCGTTGAGCCTGGACCTTGCTGAAGCCCGCAAGAATTCGACTGTAGGTGAGCTGTCCAAGCGCCTGAACCAGGAACTGGCCGGTTATCGCAGTCTGTTGAGCAAGACCTCCCGTGCGCTGCCGTTCGCGACTGAACCGGTGTCGTACAAAGAAGCACTCGAAGCGCTGGACGAGCGTTGGGGCGACCCGGCCTATTGGCAGGCGATTCGTCGTAACACCAGTAGCGTCACCCCATATTACCTGCTGGCAGCGCTCGATCACCGTATCGACGATGTTGGCGAAGTGGCCCCGGCCTCACCGGATCAGGCCATCTACCTGGATATTTTTGCCCGCACCTTCTGGATGGGGCTGGTGATCACCGCCATCTGTCTGGTGCTGGCCTACCCGCTGGCTTACCTGCTGGCCAGCCTGCCGTCGCGGCAGAGCAACTTGCTGATGATTCTGGTGCTGTTGCCGTTCTGGACCTCGATCCTGGTGCGGGTGGCGGCGTGGATCGTGCTGCTGCAATCGAGTGGCTTGATCAACAGTGCGCTAATGGCCATGGGCATTATCGATAAACCGCTGGAGCTGGTGTTCAACCGGGTCGGGGTGTACATCGCCATGGTGCACATCATGCTGCCGTTCATGATCCTGCCGATCTACAGCGTGATGAAAAACATCTCGCCGAGCTACATGCGTGCGGCGATTTCGCTGGGTTGCCACCCGTTCGCCAGTTTCTGGCGGGTGTACTTCCCGCAGACCTACGCCGGGATCGGTGCTGGTTGCCTGTTGGTGTTCATCCTGTCGATCGGCTACTACATTACTCCGGCGTTGCTGGGCAGCCCGAACGATCAGATGGTCAGCTACTTCGTTGCCTTCTACACCAACACCAGCATCAACTGGGGCATGGCGACAGCGCTGGGCGGCCTGCTGCTGCTGGCGACCATCTTGCTGTACCTGATCTATAGCTGGTTGGTCGGCGCCAGCCGCCTGCGTCTGAGCTGAGGAGAATCGCCATGCTGACCCCTTACACTTCGCCCGTCGAGCGCATCTGGTACTACAGCCTGCGCATCCTCTGCGCGCTGATTCTGCTGTTTCTGGTGCTGCCGGTGCTGGTGATCGTGCCGCTGTCGTTCAACTCCGGAAGCTTTCTGGTCTACCCGCTGCAAGGGTTCTCGCTGCAGTGGTATGAAAACTTCTTCGAGTCAGCCGAGTGGATGCGCGCCCTGAAAAACAGCCTGATCGTCGCCCCGGCAGCGACCTTCCTGGCCATGGTGTTCGGCACCTTGGCTTCGATCGGCCTGACCCGTGGCGATTTCCCCGGCAAGCCGCTGGTCATGGCCCTGGTGATTTCGCCCATGGTCGTGCCGGTGGTGATCGTGGGTGTTGCCAGCTACCTGTTCTTCGCGCCATTGGGGCTGGGCAACAGCTACACCGCGCTGATCCTGGTGCATGCGGTACTGGGTGTGCCGTTCGTGATCATTACTGTGTCGGCCACTTTGCAGGGCTTTAACCATAACCTGGTGCGTGCCGCCGCCAGCCTGGGCGCTTCGCCGCTGACCGCGTTTCGCCGCGTGACCCTGCCGCTGATCGCCCCTGGCGTGATCAGTGGCGCGCTGTTCGCCTTCGCCACCTCGTTCGACGAGGTGGTGGTGACCCTGTTCCTCGCCGGCCCCGAGCAAGCGACCCTGCCCCGGCAGATGTTCAGCGGCATCCGCGAGAACCTTAGCCCGACCATCGCCGCTGCCGCGACCTTGCTGATCGGCTTCTCCGTGGCCCTGTTGCTGGTGCTGGAATGGTTGCGCGGGCGCAGCGAGAAACTGCGCACCCAGGCGGAATAAAGCAGCCACAAGCTGCGAGCTTCAAGCGGCAAGCAAGAGCGGTCCGTGGTGAAGGCTGCTCTTGCTTATGGCTTGCAGCTTGCGGCTTGAAGCTGCTACTGGGGTACAATGCGCGCCACCGTGATTCAGTCCAACAGGTGCGCCATGCAGCCCTTCGTTATTGCTCCATCGATTCTTTCCGCCGACTTCGCCCGCCTCGGGCAGGATGTCGACAGTGTCCTGGCCGCTGGAGCCGACTTCGTGCACTTCGATGTAATGGACAACCATTACGTGCCGAATCTGACCATCGGCCCGATGGTATGCAGCGCTTTGCGCAAGTATGGCGTCACCGCGCCGATCGATGTGCATCTGATGGTCAGCCCGGTCGATCGCATCATCGGCGACTTCATCGAGGCCGGTGCCAGTTACATCACTTTCCACCCCGAAGCCAGCCAGCATGTTGATCGGTCCCTGCAACTGATCCGTGACGGTGGCTGCAAGTCGGGCCTGGTGTTCAACCCGGCCACGCCATTGAGCGTGCTGGAGTACGTGATGGACAAGGTCGACATGATCCTGCTGATGAGCGTCAACCCAGGCTTCGGCGGGCAGAAGTTCATTCCCGGTACGCTGGACAAGCTGCGTCAGGCACGTGCGCTGATCGACGCATCGGGCCGTGACATTCGTCTGGAAATCGACGGCGGTGTGAACGTGCAGAACATCCGCGAGATTGCTGCCGCCGGGGCCGATACCTTCGTGGCTGGCTCTGCGATTTTCAATGCCCCGGACTACAAGCAAGTCATCGACAAAATGCGCAGCGAGCTGGCAGCGGCCCGCCCATGAGCGGCTTCGAACAGCTTTTTCCAGGCCAGTTGCCGAAACTGATCATGTTCGATCTGGACGGCACCCTGGTCGACTCGGTGCCCGACCTGGCCGTGGCAGTCGACAAGATGCTGCTGGGGCTTGGGCGTCCGGCGGCGGGGTTGGAGGCTGTACGGGCCTGGGTTGGCAATGGCGCACCGGTGCTGGTGCGCCGTGCCTTGGCCGGGGATATCGAGCATGCGAGCGTCGATGCCGGGTTGGCCGAACAGGGGCTTGAACTGTTCATGCAGGCCTATGCCGAGAAGCATGAACATACCGTGGTGTACCCCGGTGTGCGCGAAACCCTGAAGTGGCTGCAGAAGAAGGGCGTGGAAATGGCCCTGATCACCAACAAGCCGGAGCAGTTCGTCGCGCCGCTGCTTGATGAGATGAAACTGGGGCGGTTTTTCCGCTGGATCATCGGCGGCGATACCCTGCCACAGAAAAAACCCGACCCGGCGGCGTTGTTTCAGGTCATGAAAATGGCCGGAGTAGACGCCTCCCAAGCACTGTTCGTGGGCGATTCGCGCAGTGATGTGCAGGCGGCCAAGGCGGCCGGGGTTGCCAGTGTCGGCCTGACCTATGGTTACAACCATGGGCGACCGATTGCCGAGGAGTCGCCGTCGCTGGTGATTGATGATCTGCGCAAGCTGATTCCCGGTTGCCTGGACATGGGCGCTGAGATACTGTTGCCCGACATTGAACATCCCTCGCAAAGAGATTCCATCGTGGTGGTCACTCGCAAACTCTGGATGAAAGTCATCAAGGCCCTGGCCCGCTGGCGCTGGCGCGCCTGACTTGTTCCTGGCCGCGCATGCGGCACGTTTGCCATGGGCAACTTGCCCGACTGACTGTTTATCCTCATACCACGAGGCGTTTCATGAACCGCGAAGAATTCCTGCGTCTGGCCACTGAAGGCTACAACCGTATCCCGTTGGCCCTCGATACACTGGCCGATTTCGATACTCCCTTGTCGATCTATCTCAAACTGGCTGACCAGCCCAACTCCTATTTGCTGGAGTCGGTGCAGGGCGGCGAGAAGTGGGGGCGTTACTCGATTATCGGCCTGCCGTGCCGCACGGTATTGCGCGTCTATGGCCACAAGGTCAGCGTGACCCGCGATGGCGTCGAGATCGAGAGCCTGGAGGTTGAAGATCCGCTGGCGTTCGTTGAGACCTTCAAGGCCCGCTATAACGTGCCGACCCTGCCGGGGTTGCCGCGTTTCAATGGGGGGCTGGTCGGTTACTTCGGTTATGACTGTGTGCGCTATGTCGAAAAACGTCTGGCCACCTGCCCGAACCCGGACCCGCTGGGCGTGCCCGATATCCTGCTGATGGTTTCCGATGCGGTAGTGGTATTCGACAATCTGGCCGGCAAGATGCACGCCATCGTGCTGGTCGACCCGGCGCAGTCCGATGCTTATGAAAACGGTCTGGCCCAGCTTGATGCGTTGATGGAAAAGCTCCGCCAGCCGATCACCCCGCGTCGTGGGCTGGACCTGTCGCGTCCGCCGGCCGCCGAACCTGCGTTCCGCTCAAGTTACACCCAGAGCGACTATGAGCGGGCCGTAGACACCATCAAGCAGTACATCCTGGCAGGCGATGTGATGCAGGTGGTGCCGTCGCAGCGGATGTCCATCGACTTCAAGGCTGCGCCTATCGATCTGTATCGGGCGCTGCGTTGCTTCAACCCGACGCCGTACATGTACTTCTTCAACTTTGGCGACTTCCATGTGGTGGGCAGCTCGCCGGAAGTGCTGGTGCGGGTCGAGGACAACCTGGTCACCGTGCGACCGATTGCCGGGACCCGTCCGCGTGGCGCGAACGAAGAAGCCGACCGGGCGCTGGAAGAAGACTTGCTGTCCGACGACAAGGAAATTGCCGAACACCTGATGCTCATCGATCTGGGACGTAACGACACGGGGCGGGTCTCTGAAATCGGCACCGTGAAACTGACCGAGAAGATGGTCATCGAGCGTTATTCCAACGTGATGCACATCGTCTCCAACGTCACAGGCCAGCTCAAGAGTGGCCTGACGGCCATGGATGCATTGCGGGCGATCCTGCCGGCCGGCACCCTGTCAGGGGCGCCGAAGATCCGTGCCATGGAAATCATCGACGAACTGGAGCCGGTCAAGCGCGGCGTCTACGGCGGTGCGGTGGGTTACCTGGCGTGGAACGGCAACATGGACACCGCCATCGCTATCCGCACCGCAGTGATCAAGGATGGCGAGCTGCACGTGCAGGCTGGTGGCGGCATCGTGGCCGACTCGGTGCCGGCGCTTGAATGGGAAGAAACCATCAACAAACGCCGCGCCATGTTCCGCGCCGTTGCTTTGGCTGAGCAGCAGTAGGAGGGGCCGGGTGGCGCTCCGCTTGTAGGACCGGCTTTAGCCGGGAAGAAACGGTTAACGATTCCCGGCTAAAGCCGGTCCTACAGCTCCCGCTCGCTTCAGAAATCCAGACTCACTCCGACACTGACCCCTTGCTGGGTCAGTTCGTCGTTCTTGCGCCAGTTGTAATTGGCGCGCAGGCTCAGGTCGCGACTGATTTTATGTGCCACCCCAAGGCTGGCGCGGTTGAGGTTGCGCTGAGGCTCATAGCCTTGTAGCTCGAAGTTGATCGACGACAGGCTGGTCAGGGCCATGCGCAGTTGTTGCGGGTCGGTTTCGAACTCGCGCTCGTGGGCGATTTCGCCGAACACTTGGGTGGCATTGCTCAATTGCCATTTGCCTAGCAGGCCGACCCCGGCGCGCTTTGAGGTGCGCTCTTGATCGTCGATGGTCAGGGCGGTCGAGCCATTACCGAGCTCGCGATAGCCATCCACGTTCACCCGGGCATAGTCGGCGCTGATGAACGGCGACAGGTGCCAGGGGCGGTTGGCGCCGGCCAGGTCATAGCCCAGTCGTGCACTCAATGCCCACAGGTGACCGTCGGTGTCACCTTTTTGCTGGGCTTCGGCGACGCCCAGAGCGAATTTGCGCTCGGCCCGATCATAGTCGAGACGCCCGCCGGACGCGGCCAGATCAGCCCACAGGTTGTTGGCCTGGTACTGCAGGAAAGCGCTGGCGATATAACCATTGAGGCGGTAGTGCGAATCAAGCGTTCCTGCTTTCAAACTCTGCCGATAGGCTCCGGCAACCAGACCGCTGCGCCAGTGCTCGGCAAACCGGTAGCTGCCGCCGAGGGTCAGGTTGTAGCCACGGCCATCGGCTTGGGCGCCGCTGCTTTGGGCGTCGATATCCAGATGCTGACCGCCGGCGGCGACGAGGCTGCGCCACTGGCCAATCGGTTGCCATGCACCGAAGTCTGCCAGCCATTGCGAGCGCAGCTCATCCTGTTGGCTACGCAAGGTGCTGTGACCCATTTCCGGCAGCAGGGTCAGTTCCCAAGGTGCAGAGAGGATCGACCAGCCGTAATCGGCGAGCAGTTGTTGTGCAGCGGTGGTGGGGTGTACGCGGTCATTGAAAAACAGCTTGCTCGGGTCCGGGCTGCTGCCGTTCAGGCCGTAGATCGGGTTGGCTGTGCAGCTGTCGCCGCTGAAGCAGGTGCCGATCAGATTGGTATTGGCTGCAAAGCCGTAACGGGCCGGGTCGGCCAGGGTTTCGCTGATGAACAGCGGAATGTTCAACGGGATGATCTGCGCATCGATCTGCGCCAGTTGCGCGACCAGTTGGCTGTTGAAGGCGGCACTGAGTTGAGAGACCAAAGGTTGTGCCGGATTGCCGCTGAAGGCCGGAGTCTGGCCGATGTCCGGCAGCAGCCAGACCATGATGTAGCGTGCACCGGCCTGCTGCAGTGTTTGGGCGCTGTCGGCCAGGCGGCCACCGGCGGCCCGCGCATCGCTGGCACTCAGTACCCGGCCCTGGAGGAAGTCGTTGCCGCCGCCAGTCAGGTAATACAAGGCATCGGGATCAGCGCGAAAGTTATTGCCGGGCAGGTAACCCGGCCGGGTGCGCAAGGTGGTTCCCGAGTTGGGGTCGACCACGCTGGACTGCGAGGTAATGGCCGCCAGGATCTGGTCAGTGCGATACCCGCCGACCGCCCAATTGTTGCCGTCGGGCAGACCCAGGGCGGCGTTGAGCGGTGAAGTCGAGGCATTCAGATCGGCAGGCGCAATGCCGAGCATCATGCCCAGCAGGGTCGAAGAGCTGTAGCCGGTCATTTCACCGCTGCCGTAGGTCGGACCAGTGCGGTTGGTAAACCGCAGGCTCGCGCCGCTGGGGCCGGCGAGATCCGGGAATTGCCCGGCATCGGCCAGGCTGTCGCCGAAGACGAACAGGGTCGAGTAAGGCGCTGCGGTGCCCGGCGTCGGCAGGCAGCCCAGTGATAGCAGGCAAGCCAGCAGCGGCTTGCGCAACGAGGAAAACGGCGAGACGAGTGAGCGCATGGTAGCCATCCGTGTTGTTGTTTTTACCGGCCCCAGACACCCTAGCAAGCATTGGCACAGTTGCCAGGCCGATGGCCGGTTACGCGCAGCATTGGGCGTAATACGCGATGTCTGTCTGGGCAAATGATGTGCTTGTGGGCTGATGCGCTTTAACTGTCGGTTTCTGATGGGATATTGCGTCGGTTTTCTTGCGTACAATGATTGCGCGGTGTGACCCGGTACGCTAATGTCCCGAAACGTTTAGAAGAGACTCCTTCCGTGACGACTGTCAGCAAACTCTTGATGCGCGTTATCAAGGCTCACGCCCGTTGGCGTTGGCGCGCCTGACTATTCTCCTTCCGGCCACGCCGGACTCGTAACAATGTGCCCTCGTAATCTGTCTGCTGGTGCGCCCCGGATGCCTGATCATCCTGGTGATGGTGACCTGTGAGCGACGACCTGCGCGGGGCGGTTTCAAAGTCAGCGAATTCAAGAGGTGAGCTACATGCTGCTGATGATCGATAACTACGACTCCTTTACCTACAACGTCGTGCAGTACCTGGGTGAGCTGGGTGCCGATGTCAAAGTGATCCGCAACGACGAATTGACCATTGCCCAGATCGAGGCGCTCAACCCTGAGCGTATCGTGGTATCGCCAGGGCCTTGCACGCCTAACGAGGCTGGCGTGTCGCTTGAAGTGATCCGTCACTTTGCCGGCAAGCTGCCGATTCTCGGTGTCTGCCTGGGCCATCAATCGATCGGTCAGGCGTTTGGTGGTGATGTGGTGCGCGCCCGCCAGGTGATGCACGGCAAGACCAGCCCGGTGGCCCATGAAGACCTGGGCGTGTTCAATGGGCTGAACCAGCCGCTGGTGGTGACCCGTTATCACTCGCTGGTGGTCAAGCGCGAGACGTTGCCCGACTGCCTGGAAGTCACTGCCTGGACGGCGCATGCCGATGGTTCAGTGGACGAGATCATGGGCCTGCGGCACAAGACTCTGAATATCGAGGGTGTGCAGTTTCACCCCGAGTCGATCCTCACCGAGCAGGGTCATGAGCTGTTCGCCAACTTTCTCAAACAGACCGGCGGCAGTCGTCAGGCATAAGGAACTCCCATGAGCAGCACAATCAATATCAAGACTGCCCTGGACCGGGTGGTCAATCATCTGGACCTGAGCACTGAAGAAATGAGCCAGGTGATGCGCGACATCATGACCGGTCAGTGCACCGAGGCGCAGATCGGCGCGTTCATGATGGGCATGCGCATGAAAAGCGAGAGCATCGATGAAATCGTCGGCGCTGTCTCGGTGATGCGTGAGCTGGCAGGCCAGGTGCAGTTGCAGACGCTGGAGCGGGTGGTCGACATTGTCGGCACCGGTGGTGATGGCGCGAATATCTTCAACGTATCCACCGCCGCCTCGCTGGTGATCTCCGCTGCTGGCTGCACCGTGGCCAAGCATGGCAACCGTGCGGTGTCGGGCAAAAGCGGCAGTGCCGACCTGCTTGAAGCTGCCGGTGTCTATCTGAACCTGAGCCCGGTGCAGGTCGCTCGTTGCATCGACAGTGTGGGCATCGGCTTCATGTTCGCGCAAATGCACCATGGTGCCATGAAGTACGCCGCCGGCCCCCGGCGCGACCTGGGGCTGCGCACCCTGTTCAACATGCTTGGCCCGCTGACCAACCCGGCCGGTGTGCGTCATCAGGTGGTGGGCGTGTTTACCCAGGCTTTGTGCCGGCCGCTGGCCGAGGTGTTGCAGCGCTTGGGTAGCAAGCACGTACTGGTGGTGCACTCTCAGGATGGTCTGGACGAATTCAGCCTGGCAGCGCCAACCTTTGTCGCTGAATTGAACAACGATCAGATCACTGAGTACTGGGTCCAGCCCGAGGACCTGGGGATCAAGAGCCAGAGCCTGTATGGCCTGGTAGTCGACAGCCCGCAAGCGTCGCTGGAACTGATTCGTGATGCGCTGGGACGACGCAAGACCGAGAGCGGGCAAAAGGCTGCCGAAATGATCGTGCTCAACGCTGGCGCTGCACTTTACGCCGCTGATCATGCCTACAGCCTCAAAGAAGGCGTGGAGTTGGCTCACGATGCGTTGCACACTGGTCTGGCCCGGGAAAAACTCGAAGAGCTGGGCGCTTTTACCGCCGTATTCAAGCTGGAGAATGAAGGATGAGCGTGCCGACGGTTCTGGAAAAAATCCTGGCCCGCAAGGCTGAAGAAGTCATTGCCTGTCGTGCCCGGGTCAGCCTGGCCGAACTGGAACAACAGATTGCCAGGGGTGATGCACCGCGTGGCTTTGCTAATGCATTGATAGAACAGGCCAGGCGCAAGCAGCCGGCAGTGATTGCCGAGATCAAAAAGGCCTCACCGAGCAAAGGCGTGATCCGCGAAGATTTCAAGCCTGCCGAAATCGCCGTCAGTTATGAGCAGGGCGGGGCGACCTGCCTGTCGGTTCTGACTGACATCGACTTCTTTCAGGGCGCTGATGCGTATCTGCAGCAAGCCCGTGCGGCGTGCAAGCTGCCAGTGATCCGCAAGGATTTCATGATCGACCCGTATCAGGTGGTCGAGGCCCGTGCGCTGGGCGCCGATTGCATCCTGCTGATCGTTTCGGCCCTGGATGATGGGCGCATGGCTGAATTGGCCGCAACCGCCAAGGGCGTTGGTCTTGATGTCTTGGTCGAGGTCCATGACGGTGAGGAGCTGGAGCGCGCACTCAAGACTCTGGATACCCCGCTGGTGGGCATCAACAACCGTAACCTGCACACCTTCGACGTTAGCCTGGAAACCACGCTGGACCTGCTGCCGCGCATTCCGCGTGACCGTCTGGTGATCACTGAAAGCGGGATTCTCAATCGCGCCGATGTCGAGCTGATGGAAATCAACGACGTGTATTCGTTCCTGGTCGGCGAGGCGTTCATGCGTGCCGAGCAGCCGGGCACCGAGTTGCAGCGTCTGTTCTTCCCCGAGCGCGGTGCAGCGCCCAGCGCTATCGGGCCGGTGATTGACTGACCCGGTGGCCGGCATGATCGTCGAGGCAGGTGTAGAGCAAGGTCTGCAGGCTGAGCTGGACCTGCTTGGCACGGTGTGCGTCGGTGAGGCCGAGCATGGCCTGCTGTTCTGGCGTCCTGACCGGCAGGCCTTGGTCATGCCCCGGCGCATGAGCCGGCTGGCCGGGTTCGACGAGGCTTGTAAGGTTCTGGCCGAAAGCGGCTGGCCGGTCTTGCTGCGTGAGACCGGTGGTGAGCCGGTGCCGCAATCACCGGCCACGGTGAACATTGCGCTGGTCTATGCCCAGCCTGCGACGGATGTGGATCGCGACCGTATCGAGACGGCTTACCTGCGGTTATGCCAGCCAATGCTGAAGGTGCTTGCGGCGTTCGGCGGCCAGTCATCGTTGGGCGAGGTTGAAGGCGCATTTTGTGACGGGCGTTACAACGTCAATCTCAATGGCCGCAAGCTGGTGGGCACTGCCCAGCGCTGGCGCCAGGCCCAGGGTGGAGCACGTCCGGTGGTGTTGGTGCACGGCGCACTGCTGCTGGACAACCAGCGTGACGAGATGGTGGCAGCGGTCAATCTGTTCTACCAAAGCTGCGGACTGGCGCCGCGAGTGCAAGCCAGCAGTCATATTGCGCTGCGTGAAGTCTTTAGCGATGACCAGTTGCTTGAGCACCTGGCCGCAGCCTATCGGCAATTGCTCGCCGGGTTGTAACCTGCCTCAGCGGGTGCCGAACACCACCATGGTCTTGCCCTTGACGTGAACCAGGCGTTGTTCTTCCAGTGACTTGAGTACGCGCCCGACCATTTCTCGCGAACAACCCACGATACGGCCGATTTCCTGGCGGGTGATCTTGATTTGCATGCCGTCCGGGTGAGTCATGGCATCGGGTTGCTTGCACAGGTCCAACAGGGTGCGTGCCACCCGCCCGGTGACATCCAGAAACGCCAGGTCTCCGACCTTGCGCGTGGTATTGCGCAGGCGTTCGGCCATCTGGGCGCCCATGGTGTAGAGAATCTCCGGCTCTTGCTGGCTCAGCTCGCGGAATCTGGCGTAGCTGATCTCGGCGATCTCGCACTCGGTCTTGGCCCGCACCCACGCGCTACGCGGCGACGCATGGCCAAGAGGCTCGAACAGACCCAGCTCACCGAAGAAGTCGCCGCTGTTGAGGTAGGCGACGATCATTTCCCGGCCTTCGCTGTCTTCGATCAGAATCGTCACCGACCCTTTAACGATGAAGAACAGCGACTCCGAAGGGTCGCCTGCGCAGATAATGTGGCTTCTGGCCGGGCAGCGGCGGCGTTGGGCGTGCGTCAGGAGCTTGTCGATGCTCTTGAGTTTTGGATTGAGGGCGATGACGGCCATGCGTATTTCCCGAAAAAGTCTTGCGCCAGATTGCTTGTTATTGATTATCGGCCAAATCGTCATTCTCCCCAGCACGATGAGAGCACTTTGGCATTATTTCCGAAGTTTCCTACACATCTACCTTTAAAGTCATGACTTATATAGGCGGGCGGGAGTAAACACCCGGCTTGCACTCAACGCGCAACAGCCCCTAATCTGGCGACCCTTTTTTCCAGCAGTGGAGTCTGGCGATGAAAGCACGCATTCAATGGGCTGGCGAAGCCATGTTCCTCGGCGAGTCGGGCAGTGGTCATGTGGTGGTGATGGACGGCCCGCCGGAGGCCGGAGGCCGTAACCTTGGGGTACGGCCGATGGAGATGGTGCTGATCGGGCTGGGTGGTTGCAGCAATTTCGACGTGGTGAGTATTCTCAAGAAGTCCCGCCAGCCGGTCGAGAGCTGCGAGGCGTTTCTGGAAGCCGAGCGCGCTTCGGAAGATCCGAAGGTCTTCACCCGCATTCATCTGCACTTTGTGGTCAAGGGCCGAGGTTTGAAAGAAGCCCAGGTCAAGCGTGCCATCGAACTGTCGGCAGAGAAGTACTGCTCGGCCTCGATCATGCTGGGCAATGCCGGGGTGAAAATTACCCACGACTACGAGATCGTCGAGTTGGGCTGACTTTCATGAAAAAAGGCGCTGTCGAAGCGCCTTTTTTCTGTTTGTCATGTCAGATCCGGTAAGTGGTCTTGGTCATGACCTTGGCCACCAGACTCATGCCGAACTTGACCGGCGTCGGGAAGCGAAAACCGCCTGCATCGAGTGCCGTTTCAGCATGATGGGCTTCATCGATGCGCATCTGTTCGAGGATGGCCCGGGACTTTTCGTCTTCGTTGGGAATCTGTTCGAGGTGCTCGTCCAGGTGCTTGCAGACCTGATCTTCGGTCGCGGCGACGAAGCCGAGGCTCATCCGGTCGCTGATTAGCCCGGCAGCGGCGCCAATGCTGAACGACAGGCCGTAGAACAACGGGTTAAGCACGCTGGTATGGCTGCCCAACTGGTGAATGCGTTGCTCGCACCAAACCAGATGGTCAATCTCTTCTTCGGCGGCATGCTCCATGGCCTTGCGTACTTCGGGCAGCTTGGCGGTCAGGGCCTGACCCTGGTACAGCGCCTGGGCGCAGACTTCGCCAGTGTGGTTGATACGCATCAGGCCGGCGATGTGCCGGGTTTCGGTCTCGTCCATCTTGTGCTCCGGCCTCACGATGGCCGGCGATGGGCGCGAAGAGTGACCGCTTGAAGGAAGCAGGGTGCGCATGGCGCTGTCTGCCTGCAGCAGCAGTTTGTCGAGCACAGAGTAGTGGCGTTCGGTTGCCATGGGCACCTCCGAAGATATCGATTGGCCCCAGTCTACTGCAATCCTGGCCCTGAGGCTTGAGGCGGATCATCCTGCCGCGATGTGACTGATTGGCGACAGGATGCAGCCGCTGGTCGTGCACTCAGCCCGGAGGCCAGTTCATCTGACGTTGACCCAGTACGTGCATATGAATGTGATAGACGGTCTGGCCGCCGAGTTCATTGCAGTTCATCACGACGCGAAAGCCGTCTTCGCAGCCCAGCTCTTTGGCCAGCCGCTGTGCGGTGAACAGAATGTGCCCGGCCAGGGCTTTATCTTCTTCAGCCAGATCATTGAGGGTGCGGATCGGTTTTTTCGGGATGACCAGAAAATGCACTGGCGCTTGCGGGGCGATGTCGTGGAAGGCCAGAACCTGATCATCTTCGTAGATGATCTTCGCCGGGATTTCCCGATTGATGATCTTGGTAAAGATTGTCTCCACAGCCATGAACTCCTTGAGGGTGGGTGGGCCTTGCCGCAGTGTACTGAGGCGTTATTGCTTCGTCAGTAATTCAGGCAGCGCTTTCTGTTGAGCAAACCGCTGATCCGGCGGGTCAGCCAGCGTGAGGCCAGCCGTGGCCCGAATGTGCGCAGCTTGTTACGCCAGCCGGGCACGATGATTGCGCAATTGCGCTCCAGCGCGCGCACGGTATACAGCGCCAACTCTTCCGGGGTCATCATCTTGCGGTCGTCGGCGCGAACCTGGGCTGTGCGCCAGAAGGCCGTACGGGTCGGGCTGGGACAGAGTACCGAGACCTTGACTCCGTTTTTGTGGCCCTCTTCGCGCAGGGCTTCGGAAAAATGCAGTACATACGCTTTGCTGGCAGCATAGGTGCTCATCCACGGGCCTGGCTGAAAACCTGCCATGGCGGCGATGTTGAGAATCTGCCCGCCGCCATGCAAGGCCATCAGATTACCCACGGTGTGGCACAGACGGGTCAGGGCAAGGATATTCAGGTCGATCAGGTCCTGTTCGGCGGCCCACTCCTGCCCCAGAAAAGGCCCACATGTGCCAATCCCGGCGCTGTTGACCAGCAGGTCGATCTGATGAGGGCTGTCTTCGAGTTCCAGCAGAAATCCGGAAAGACGCAATGGTTCGCCCAGGTCGCAAGCCCGGAACAGGACTTCGATACCGAAACGCTGGGTGAGCTCCAGGGCGATGCTTTCCAGCAGGTCACGCCGACGGGCCACCAGAATCAGGTTGTGACCCCGGCGTGCCAGAGCTTCGGCCATGGCCAGGCCTATGCCGCTGGTGGCGCCGGTGATCAGGGCGTAACGGGTCATGCAGGTCTCCATCGAACATCATGCGTCGGCTTGTCTGCGGCTTACAGGCTTTGTCTTGAGCTCTGCGGGCTGACTGATATCGACTGCGCAGAATGACTGGAGGTCACTTCCATATGCTCTTTGAGCGACTTGAACATTCCGGCCCCGGTAAACAGGACAACCACAAACAGCAAAGCAAGGGCTGCCAGCCACAGGCCGGTGATCACTTTGACCGTGGTGCTGTTGGCGGGCGGCGGCGGGCCATAGGCGTTGACGCCCTTGCTGCCTGGCATCAGGCACATTACCAGCGGGAAGAAACTGCCGACGACAGGCACCAGATTAAGCAACATGCACCAGCCCGACCAGCCGATGTCATGCAGTCGCTGGACACCCATGGGAATCAGCGCCGCTGCGATGCCGACACCGACCAGCAGCATCGCGACACTGCCGGCGCCATCAGAGGCGCTCATCATCAACCCGGCCAACAAAGACAGCGGGCTGGTGATCACCAGTACCAACAGCGACCAGGCCAGATAACGCAAGCGGCCGATGCGCCCGCTCAGGCTGAAGACTTTGAGTTCAGCATAGGCCGACGGGGTATCGACCTGGGCTTTGGGTGGCGCATAGGGTGAGAGCGTATCGGCGTCGATCGCTGGGCGGGTTTGCGGAACCGGCTCAACCTTGTCCAGGCTCAGGCTGATATCGTGCTCGGGCTCTATACGTGCCTGGACGCCGGCTTCTTGCAGTGCCTGCAGATAACGCTCGGCATCCGCCAGCGCCAGACCTTGCTTCAACGCAACGGGCTGGCCACTGAACAGGGAGGCGACGGCCCCCACCTCAGTCTTGAACAACTGGGCGAGATTGAGTTTCGCGGTTTCGAGCTGTACGCCCTCGCGCAATTGTCCGTCGAACACGATTCGGTAGTGGGGGGCGGCCATGCAAGGCTTCCTTATCGAATATCAAGAGATTGCGGTGACCAAACGACGGCACAGGTGGCGCTTGGTCTGTGAGCTATATCGACGCTGGTCTAGAAAGGTTTGACGACCACCAGAATGACGATAGCCAACAGCAGCAATACAGGAATTTCATTGAACCAGCGGTAAAAAACATGGCTGCGGCCCTTTTCACCGCGGGCAAAGCGTTTGATCTGGGCACCACATACATGGTGATAGCCGACCAGCAGGAACACCAGGGTCAGTTTGGCATGCAGCCAGCCTTGGCTAAGCCAGCCGGGGTTGAGCCAGACCAGCCAGCCGCCGAGCAGCAGCGCGACGATCATTGCTGGCCCCATGATACCTCGGTACAGCTTGCGCTCCATGACAATGAAGCGCTCACGGCTGGTGCTGTCTTCGCTCATGGCGTGGTAAACGAACAGGCGCGGCAGGTAAAACAGGCCGGCAAACCAGCAGACAATGGCAACAATGTGCAGCGCTTTGATCCATAAATAGAGCATGTTAGTGGTTCTCCAGGTTCACGGTGGCCGAATAGTAGGGGGCGTGTGGCCTTACGTCACGTTGTCAGTTGTCGCATGGGGTGAATCGCTGGCCCGCGTCACTGCGACGATCGGCCATGCTCTGGGCGGGTCACTGCTGTTGCTATAGTTGACCTGTTTTCTAGGACAAGCGGATAATGTGCCCATTACGCATTACGACGGCTTTAGCCGGGAGAGATCTGACATGAGCGTGGAAAGCTTCACTCCAGTGGCCCTGGAATTCACCCCTGGTGCCGCGCACAAGGTGAAAACCCTGGTTGATGAGGAAGGCAATGATCGCCTGAAACTGCGGGTTTTCGTGACCGGCGGCGGCTGCTCAGGCTTCCAGTACGGCTTTACCTTCGATGAAGACGTTGCCGACGATGACACTATCGTCGAGCGTGAGGGCGTAAGCCTGGTGGTCGACCCCATGAGCTTCCAGTATCTGGCTGGCGCTGAAGTGGACTATCAGGAAGGTCTGGAAGGTTCGCGTTTCGTGATCAAGAACCCTAACGCCACGACAACCTGCGGCTGTGGTTCGTCTTTCTCGATCTGATCGCCCATAACAAAAAGCCGCGCTGATGCGCGGCTTTTTTGTGGGCGTTTGGTCAAGCCGGGTAAATCGCACCCAGGACACGCAGCCCGCGGGCACCGGTCACCGTCGGCCGATTGGCCGGCACGCTTTCCAGACAGCAATGCGCCAGCCAGGCAAACGCCATGGCTTCGACCCAGTCTGGATCGACCCCGAATTGAGCAGTACTGCTGACCCGTGTATTGGGCAGCAGGCTGGCGAGTCGGTCCATCAGCGCCTGATTGTGCGCACCACCACCACACACCAACAGCTCGATGGTTCCCGACTGGGCGCCCTGTAGCGACTGGGTGATGCTGCGTGCTGTGAGCTCCAGCAGGGTAGCCTGGACATCATGTGCGGGCAGTTCTGCAAAAGCCTGCAAATGCCGCTTCAGCCAGCCCAGGTTGAAGACTTCACGGCCCGTGCTTTTCGGGCCTTGAGTAAGGAAGAACGGATCGCTGAGCAGTGCCTGTAACAGTGGCTGATGGACTTCGCCACTTGCAGACCACTCGCCATTGCGGTCGTAAGGCAGATTGCGCTGAGCCTGAATCCAGGCATCAAGCAAGACATTACCCGGCCCGCAGTCAAAACCGGACACCGGACGATCGGACTCGATCAGGGTCAGGTTGGTAAAGCCGCCTACGTTAAGTACTGCACGACGATCCTTGTTATCGTCGAACAGCGCTTCGTGGAACGCCGGCACCAAGGGCGCGCCTTGGCCTCCGGCAGCGACATCGCGACGGCGGAAGTCGGTCACCACGGTGATTTCGGTGAGTTCGGCCAGCAAGGCCGCGTTGCCTATCTGGATGCTGAAGCCGCGCGCCGGCTCATGGCGAATGGTCTGGCCATGGCTGCCGATGGCGCGAATCTGCCCGGCCACCAGTTTCTGCTCGTTCAACAGAGCCTGTACGCCTTGGGCTACCAGCCTTACCCACTTCTGTTCGACGATCGCTGCTCGTGCCAGCTCGTCATCGCCGGGGGAGCAAAGGCCGAGCAGTTCGGCGCGAAGATCCTCCGGCATGGGGATGTAATGCGTCGCCAATAGCTTGGGACGCTGATCCTGCTCAAGCAGAGCGATATCGATTCCGTCGAGGCTGGTGCCCGACATGACGCCGATATAGAAGTGGGCCATGGTTTACCTTTTGTTCAGCGCCAGTTTGCTGGCTTTATCCTGATCCATACGCGCCATTAGCGGCTGACTCATCTGCAGGAAACGCTGCTTTTCGGCCTTGGCGATAGGTTCTGCCATTGGCAGTTTCTGACCCAGCGGATCGACGTGTACGCCGTTGACCTGAAACTCGTAGTGCAGGTGCGGGCCGGTCGACAGGCCGGTGGTTCCAATATAGCCGATGACCTGGCCTTGCTTGACGCTGCCGCCGGTCTGGACGCCTTTGGCAAAGCCCTGCATGTGACCGTACAGGGTGCGGTAGGTGTCACCATGCTGAATGATCACGGTATTGCCGTAGCCACCACGACGCCCTGCAAGCAACACTTTGCCGTCGCCGGTAGCTTTGATCGGAGTGCCCCGAGGTGCGGCGTAGTCAACACCCTTGTGGGCACGGATCTTGTTCAGGATCGGGTGCTTGCGGCCAGCCGAGAACACCGAGCTGATGCGCGCGAAATCAACCGGCGTGCGGATGAAGGCCTTGCGCATGCTGTTGCCTTCGGCGGTGTAGTAGTTCGCGTTACCTTGTTTGTTGACGTAGCGCACTGCGGTGTAGGTCTTGCCCCGGTTGGTGAACCGGGCGGCGAGAATGTTGCCGTTACCGATGCTCTTGCCGTTGATGACCTTCTGCTCGTAGACCACATCGAACTCGTCGCCTTTGCGCAGATCCTGGGCGAAGTCGATGTCGTAGCCGAAGACTTCGGCCATTTCCATGGTCATGGCGTGGGACAGGCCGGCACGTTGCGCCGATTGCGAAAGCGAGCTGTTGATCACGCCGTGGGCATAGGCGTTACGCACATCCGGCTTGCTGACTTCACGATCGAACGTATAGCCGTTGGCGCTTTTGGACAGGCTGATGGATTCCAGTTCGCTGAGCTTGCTGTGCAGCTTGTTGAGCTGACCGTCCGCAGACAGTTCGAATTGCAGGATCTGACCGTTTTGCAGTTTGCTGAATTGCTTGGCCTGTTTGTCGCTGGCCAGCAGTTCGTGGACCGCAGTGGCCGGCAACCCGACCTTCTCGAACAGGGTCGACAGGGTATCACCCTTGGCTACGACCACTTCACGGTGATTGGGATCTTTCAGGGCCGGAGCGGTTGCCAGCTGGCCTTGCTCGGACTGGCCTTCCGGAATGACGGTTGCTGTTTCGTTTTCGCTGTCAGCCGATTCGATCTGGGCGAATGGTGAATCTGCGCCCTGAGGTGTGGCTTCGGCGCTGTTTGTAGCGTCTTCATGCTGTGCATGCTGTTCGGCAGGCATTTCCAGATCAAGACTGAGATTGGTGCGTTTTGCTTCGACTTCGCTGGATGGAAAAACCAGCAGCGCCAGGCTGAGGAGGGCTGCGATACCGCTTGCAGCCAGTAGGTGGCTCTTCGGGTAAAGCGGCGGCGCTTTAGGCGGAGTGTCGTTCATGGGCTATTTGACTTTGAAAAAGGTGAAATGGAAAAGATGAATGACATGATGAAGATGAAATAACTGTATAAAATATAACCAAATCCGGCGCGAAGCAACCCTGACCGAGAGACGGTCGGGTGGAGCGCCCGTGTGCCGGGCAAAAACTTGTAATTGGGCGCTGATCTTGTAAGGTTGGTTCCCTTCTGAATTGGGGGTGATATGAAATCGGTTGAAGAGCAGTTGGCGCTGATCAAGCGCGGCGCGGATGAGCTTCTGGTCGAGGCGGAGCTGGTAGAAAAGCTCAAGCGTGGCCAGCCACTGCGGATCAAGGCCGGTTTCGACCCTACTGCCCCGGATCTGCATCTGGGGCATACGGTGCTTATTAATAAGCTGCGTCAGTTCCAGGACCTGGGGCATCAGGTGATCTTCCTGATCGGTGACTTCACCGGCATGATCGGTGATCCGAGTGGCAAGAGTGCGACCCGTCCACCGCTGACTCGTGAGCAGGTGCTGGATTACGCCGAGACCTATAAGGCGCAGGTATTCAAGATCCTCGATCCGGCCAAGACTGAAGTGGCCTTCAACTCCACCTGGATGGATAAGCTCAGCCCGGCTGATTTCATTCGTCTTGCGTCGAACTACACCGTTGCGCGGATGCTTGAGCGCGATGACTTCGACAAGCGCTATACCGGCAACCAGCCGATCGCCATTCATGAGTTTCTGTATCCGCTGGTTCAAGGCTATGACTCGGTTGCCCTGCGCGCTGACGTCGAGCTGGGCGGTACCGATCAGAAATTCAACCTGTTGATGGGGCGTGAGCTGCAGCGTTCCTATGGTCAGGAGGCTCAGTGCATTCTGACCATGCCGTTGCTCGAAGGTCTGGATGGCGTGAAGAAGATGTCCAAATCCTTGGGTAACTATGTAGGGATCCAGGAGGCGCCGGGCGTCATCTATAACAAGCTTGTGTCTATTCCGGATGCGCTGATGTGGCGCTACTTCGAGCTGCTGAGCTTCCGTTCGATGGAAGAGATCAATGCGTTCAAGGCTGAAGTCGAGGCGGGCGCCAACCCGCGTGACATCAAGATCAAGCTGGCTGAAGAGATTGTTGCGCGGTTCCATGGCGAGGAAGCTGCCGCCACTGCGCATCGTTCTGCAGGCAACCGCATGAAAGATGGCGAGCTGCCTGAAGATTTGCCAGAGGTCATCGTTACTTCCAATGAGGATCTGCCGATTTCTGCCGTCCTTAATAAAGCAGGGCTGGTGAAGAATGCTGCCGGTGCACGTGATCTGCTGGCGGCCGGCAGCGTGAAGGTCGATGGTGAGGTGGTTGATCGCGGCTTTATATTCAAGCTTGGTGCTACTCATGTTTGCCAGGCGGGCAAGAAGGCTTTTGCGCGTATTTCCCTGAATCGCGAATGATTTTGAAATAAGTGTTGACGGGGTTTCAGATGTCCTTATAATGCGCACCACTTCCAACGCGGAATGAACGAGAAACTCCTTGGT
>NZ_JANJFL010000020.1:33977-121999 GCF_024584215.1 Pseudomonas sp. LJDD11 | reverse complement strand
AAACACAGGATGGGGCGGTTTTATGGATGTTAACCCCTATGACCGCTTCGCGGTGGCGCTTTCATCCCCCACCTGAAGGAAGGGGCTTTTCGCGCCAGCTTGGTAAACCAGCCGCCCACATCCTTATTCTAGAATCTCTTACATTACCTCCCGGACCTTCTCCGGTAACTGGTCGACGTAGCGACTCGCCGGGTTGGATTTACACCGGGCAATGATATTTGCACGCGCCTCCAGTAACGCCACGACCAAGTCCTGACGCTGTGCGTCAGAGAGGTAAGTACGGATCACCGGATCGTGAGACAGGTAGCGCTCAGTCTGTTCAAAAACGCTGGGGTCACTCGAACGGCGAGGCAGCCACCAGGCGTTTCTTTTACGCACTTGTTCGTTGAGCTGATGACAAAGCACCTTCTTGAGCTTGACGTTGTGAGCAAGCGACTGCCGCTGACCTTCCGTCTCCCCATAATTCACAGTGACTCTTATCACCTCGCCCTCTGGCGATGAGGCAGGCGGGGTCCAGGACTGGAAGCGCCACTGTTCGACGGCCTTGCGGGCAATCGCGATGAACTCCGGATCAGTGCCTTCGACCACTTCGACAAACTGCACCGAGCCATCGCGCCGCACCAGGATGCGAACGGAGATCTGCGCTGGCCAGGGCGCGTCCCGTAGCGATTGGGGACGCTCGAAATCCGGCATATGCAACGGTACGGGCCATGAATTGGCGGCCATGACCTGATTCGCCAACAGGCCGGCAACCATCACAAAAATGCAGACAATCATCTTGCCGGGCATTTACAACCCCTCCTGCGGCTCAGCCGCCGTGACCAGCATCCTTGTGATCGGTAGGGGCAAGTAATCGCCATAACGACGCTCAGGATTACGCCGGCAGCTTCTGATGATCCGGGGAATGGCCGCTTCCAGCTTTTTGAGCATGTCGTGGCGTTCGGCTTCGCTGTGTTGCGAGGCCGCATAGCTGCTGTGCAAGAATTGACCGGTGTACCAGAACAGGTCTATCTGGGTCAGTGACGCATTGGGAAACTGCCGTATCTGGGCCTGGACCTCATAGTTGAGGTAGGCGCAGCGAACATTGCCAAGGCCGATGTTGATCTCGGTATTGAAGCTGGCCAGACCGTGAGAGCCGAAGATCACCGGCAAGGTAAAGGCGACCCGCGCCGGGGCGCCGACGGTACCGAGCCAGGGCCTGAACTGCCAGCGGCTCAACGCCTGCTGTGCAGCCTGCGCCAGCGCCGGGTGGCTGCTTTCGATCACCTGGACCTCGACCACCGTACCCTGGGCGTTGACCACCATCAGCGCGCGCACCTTGCCAGCGTGCCGCGCCTGGACCATCGGCTGCGGAAAGTCCGGCGCCGGGGTCCGTACCGGCACCAGCAGCCCTGGCGCACCCTCGGCCGTACACGCGAATAAACATACAACCATCATCAGCCATTTCATTTGGGTGCCCGCCAGTCAAGCGCTTGAGCGCAATGCAGGCGATGCTAGGCGCAGCTGGCAGGGGCTAGAAGTTCATGGCTTCCGAGGGTTGTGTAGGAACGCTCTGAAATAACTGGTATGCCAGTGAACAATTCTGCAATAGCCCACCCTAGTGAACCCTTGGGTTTGGCTCAGGCCTGGCCGGCAATGTTCACAAATGAACGGAAAACATTAGTTTTTTGCGATTTCTTTGTATCAGGATGCTGCTTTTTTCTGTAACGAAAATGTAAGATTCATTTTCGCAAAAGAACAAGAACCGGAGCATCCCCCAATGTTTGCGTTTTTCCGTCCTGCCCCCCACAAGGCCCCGCTGCCTGAAGAACAGATCGACAGCACCTATCGGCGTCTGCGCTGGCAGGTCTTCGCCGGCATTTTCATCGGTTATGCCGGTTACTACCTGCTGCGCAAGAACTTCTCGCTGGCCATGCCCTACCTGATCGAGGAAGGCTACACCCGTGGCCAACTGGGCGTGGCGATGTCGGCCATTGCCATTGCCTATGGCCTTTCCAAGTTCCTCATGGGGCTGGTGTCCGACCGCTCCAACCCACGCTACTTCCTGCCGTTCGGCCTGCTGGTCTCGGCGGGTGTCATGTTCGTGTTCGGTTTCGCACCTTGGGCGACGTCCAGCGTGACGATCATGTTTATCCTGCTGTTCATCAACGGCTGGGCCCAGGGCATGGGCTGGCCGCCCAGCGGGCGGACCATGGTGCACTGGTGGTCGCAGAAAGAACGCGGCGGCGTCGTGTCGTTGTGGAACGTGGCGCACAACGTCGGGGGCGGCCTGATCGGTCCGCTGTTCCTGCTCGGCCTGGGCTGGACCAACGACTGGCATGCGGCGTTCTATGTGCCGGCGGCGGTGGCTCTGCTGGTGGCAGTGTTCGCGTTCGCAACCATGCGCGACACCCCGCAATCGGTAGGTCTGCCGCCGATCGAGCAATACAAGAACGACTACCCGCAAGGCTACGACGCCAGCCACGAACAGGAATTCAGCACCAAGGAAATCTTCGTCAAGTATGTGCTGCGCAACAAACTGCTGTGGTACATCGCCTTGGCCAACGTGTTCGTCTATCTGCTGCGCTATGGCGTACTGGACTGGGCACCGACCTACCTGAAAGAAGCCAAGCACTTCACCGTCGACAAGACCTCGTGGGCCTATTTCCTGTACGAATGGGCAGGTATTCCGGGCACCCTGCTGTGTGGCTGGATGTCAGACAAGATCTTCAAGGGCAATCGCGGCCTGACCGGCATGGTGTTCATGGCGCTGGTGACCGTCGCCACCCTGGTCTATTGGCTGAACCCGCCGGGTAACCCGACCGTAGACATGATCGCCCTGGTCTCGATCGGCTTCCTGATCTACGGCCCGGTCATGCTGATCGGTCTGCAAGCCCTTGAACTGGCGCCAAAGAAAGCTGCCGGTACCGCGGCAGGTTTTACCGGGCTGTTCGGCTATCTGGGCGGTTCGGTCGCAGCCAGTGCCGCGATTGGTTACACCGTGGACCACTACGGCTGGGACGGCGGCTTCGTGCTGTTGATCGGTGCCTGCATCCTGGCCATGGCGTTCCTGGCGCCAACCCTTAAGCACAAACAGGTCGCCAGCACCTCACGCGAAAGCAAGGCCTGAATCAGCCTGATTCAGGCGCGTGCAGCACAGCGCTTGAGCCGCGCCTCCAGATTAAGATCTGGCATGGCGTGGCTGCGCAGCGCCTGAACGGTCTGCTGCACATAATCGTGAGTCGTTCCTGAGCGCCCACAGGCGCTGGCCAGCACCTGGCTCAGGACGCTGTCGGGCAGATTGCCTGCGTAGCTGGGCAAATGCCGCTCCAGCACAAACCCTAACGCCTTGATCTTGCGACCATCCTCCAGTCGGCAACTGAGCCAGTGCGGACGATAGGAGGGGTAAGGCATCTCGCGCTTCCACAGCGCCAGCAACGACTCTTCCAGGCAGTGCTCAGGTAAACGATAGGCAACGCCAGTGCACGAGCCACCACGATCCAGACCAAATACCAGCCCGGGAGCTGCCGGCGTGCCACGATGCTCGTGGGACCACAGGTACAGCCCGCGGTGATAACCGTGCACCCGCGCGCGCTGACGCTCCACGGTAGAGCATTCCGGACGCCAGATCAGCGAGCCATAAGCGAACAGCCAGACCGGCCCGCCCTGGTGCTGTTGCAGCGTGGCGTGCATCGAGGCCAGCAGTTGCTCGTGGGTCAACTGCGGACCGAGGTCAATAACAGGAGGGTAAGTCAGCCCCAGACCGTCGTGTACGGCTGCGGCGAGATCGTTGATTGGATTGCCCATGTATCCCCCTGGCGGGGTCAGCGCCAGTCATGGCCGGCCTTGCAGTGCGATGAAACGCTTTCTCCAGGCCTGCCGATCGTGCAAAAGCGAGTACCAAACGAATAAGGCGGCCAGAGATGAAACGATTCTGGCCACCGCTTCATACTGGCACGAAGCAATTTTTAATCCAACCGCACGAAGCTGCAAAACAGGTCTAAATACACTGCAAACCAAGAACTTTTAGGAATAACAGACCCTGCACTCGTCATATGCCGCACGCCACAGCCTGGCGCCGTCAGCGTGGCGCGTAGGCAAACACATCGGCGCGCATGTGATGTGCATCCATGCCCGCTTCGACCAGCGCATCAAGGGTTGCATAAACCATTGCCGGTGAGCCGCTGGCATACACATAAACACCTGAGAGGTCGGCAATGTCTTCGCGAACAGCCTCGTGCAGCAGCCCGCAGCGCCCGTCCCAGCCACACAGGTCGCTGACCACCTTGTGCAGATGCAGGTTGGGCAGGCTCTGCCACTGCTCCCAATGCTCGATACCGTAGAAGTCCTCCGGACGGCGTACCCCCCAGTACAAATGCACCGGATGCTTGAAGCCGTTAGCCCGACAATGCTCGATCAGACTATGCATCTGCGCCATCCCGGTACCGGCGGCGATCAGCACCAGCGGGCCATCGGGCAGCTCGGCCAGATGGGTGTCACCCAACGGCAGCTCGACACGGGCGATGCCGTCACGCTGCAATTGCTCAAGCAATGCCCGGGCGCCCGCCTCACGGACCAGCACATGCAATTGCAGGTCGCGGCCGCTGTGCGGTGCACTGGCCAGCGAGAACGCCGACTTGCCGCCGCCGTCACGTTCGAGCATTAGGTACTGCCCGGCGTGATAGCGCGGCAGTTTGCCCGCCGGCGTGCGCAGGCCGATACGCCAGACATCGCCACCGACCGCCACGCACTCGCTGACCTGGCAGGCCAGCTTGCGCACCGGCAGTTCGCCCAAGGCCAGCACGCCGTCCCACAACACGATGCAGTCTTCCAGCGGCTCGGCCACACAGGTGTAGATCTCGCCGTGGTCGTGCTCCATGCCCGCCTGCGCGACCCGGCCTTCGACCAGCAGGGCTTCGCAGACATGACAGTTACCGTTGCGGCAACTGTTCGGGCACTCATAGCCCAGCCGCTGGGCCGCCGCCAGAATGGCCTCGCCGGGCAAGGTATCGAGAACGGCGCCCGAAGGCTGCAAGGTTACGCGCATCAATCTATTCCCAGCTGATTCCAGATCTCGTCCACACGGCGTGTGACCGCCTCATCCTTGACGATAACCCGGCCCCACTCGCGACTGGTTTCACCCGGCCATTTGTGCGTGGCATCCAGGCCCATCTTCGAGCCCAGGCCCGACACCGGCGAGGCGAAGTCCAGGTAATCGATCGGCGTGTTGTCGATCATTACCGTGTCGCGCTTGGGGTCCATGCGCGTGGTGATGGCCCAGATGACGTCGTTCCAGTCCCGCGCATTGATATCGTCGTCGGTCACGATAACGAACTTGGTGTACATGAACTGTCGCAGGAACGACCAGACACCCAGCATCACGCGCTTGGCATGGCCGGGGTACTGCTTCTTCATGGTCACCACCGCCATGCGGTAAGAGCAGCCTTCAGGCGGTAGATAGAAGTCAGTGATCTCCGGGAACTGCTTTTGCAGGATCGGCACGAATACTTCATTGAGCGCCACCCCGAGAATCGCCGGCTCATCCGGTGGCCGGCCGGTGTAGGTGCTGTGGTAGATCGGCTTTTGCCGATGGGTAATGCGCTCGACGGTGAACACCGGGAAACTGTCGACTTCGTTGTAGTAACCGGTGTGATCGCCATACGGGCCTTCGTCGGCCATCTCGCCGGGATGAATCACCCCTTCCAGAACGATTTCGGCAGTGGCCGGCACTTGCAGGTCGTTGCCCCGGCACTTGATCAGCTCAGTGCGACTGTCGCGCAGCAGACCGGCGAACGCGTACTCGGACAGGCTGTCCGGTACTGGCGTGACAGCGCCGAGAATGGTGGCCGGGTCTGCACCCAGAGCCACCGATACCGGGAACGGCTTGCCGGGGTTCTTCGCGCACCATTCCTTGAAGTCCAGCGCGCCGCCGCGATGGCTGAGCCAGCGCATGATGACCTTGTTGCGGCCGATCACCTGCTGGCGATAGATGCCCAGGTTCTGGCGCTCTTTGTTCGGCCCGCGAGTGACGGTCAGGCCCCAGGTGATCAGCGGCGCGACATCGCCCGGCCAGCAGGTCTGCACCGGCAGCATGCCAAGATCCACGTCATCACCTTCAATGACCACTTCCTGGCAAGGCGCATCCTTGACCACCTTGGGCGCCATGGCGATGACTTTCTTGAAGATCGGCAGCTTGGACCAGGCGTCCTTGAGACCCTTGGGCGGCTCGGGCTCTTTAAGGAAGGCCAGCAGTTTGCCGATCTCGCGCAGCTCGTCAGTGGACGACGCGCCCATGCCCATGGCGACCCGCTGCGGGGTGCCGAACAGGTTGCCCAATACCGGAATATCGAACCCGGCGGGCTTTTCGAAGAGCAGGGCCGGGCCCTTGGCTCGCAGGGTGCGATCACAGATCTCGGTCATTTCCAGTACAGGGGAAATGGGCATCTGGATGCGTTTCAACTCTCCGCGCTGCTCAAGCTGCTGCACGAAGTCCCTTAGATCCTTGAATTTCATTGACCCGGCCACTTTTACAAAGAGGTGCACATCGTACCTGCTCTGTGCAGACGCGCCAGCGTACAGGCAAAAAAAATGGCGCCGCGAGGGCGCCATTTTCGATGAGACTGTCCGTTACTTGCGTTTCATGGACAGGAAGAACTCATCGTTGGTCTTGGTCGTCTTGAGCTTGTCGGTCAAGAACTCGATGGCGGCGATTTCGTCCATCGGGTGCAGCAGCTTGCGCAGAATCCACATGCGTTGCAGTTCGTCGTCGGCGGTCAGCAACTCTTCACGGCGGGTGCCGGAACGGTTGATGTTGATGGCCGGGAAGACGCGCTTCTCGGCGATCCGACGGTCCAGGGGCAGTTCCATGTTGCCAGTACCCTTGAACTCTTCGTAGATGACTTCGTCCATCTTCGAACCGGTTTCGATCAACGCAGTCGCGATGATGGTCAGCGAACCGCCTTCTTCGATGTTACGCGCAGCACCGAAGAAACGCTTCGGCTTCTCCAGGGCGTGAGCATCGACACCACCGGTCAGGACCTTGCCGGAGCTCGGGATCACGGTGTTGTAGGCGCGCGCCAGACGGGTGATGGAGTCGAGCAGGATGACCACATCCTTTTTGTGCTCGACCAGCCGCTTGGCCTTCTCGATCACCATCTCGGCAACCTGCACGTGACGGGTCGGCGGCTCGTCGAAGGTCGAAGCGACGACTTCGCCGCGCACGGTGCGCTGCATTTCGGTCACTTCTTCCGGACGCTCGTCGATCAACAACACGATCAGGTGGCATTCAGGGTTGTTGCGGGTGATATTGGCCGCGATGTTCTGCAGCATGATGGTCTTGCCCGCTTTTGGCGGAGCGACGATCAGGCCACGCTGACCTTTACCGATGGGTGCGCACAGGTCGATGACCCGGCCGGTCAGGTCTTCGGTGGAGCCGTTACCGGCTTCCATTTTCAGGCGCTTGTTCGGGAACAGGGGGGTCAGGTTCTCGAACAGGATCTTGTTCTTGGCGTTTTCCGGGCGGTCGAAGTTGATCGAGTCAACCTTGAGCAGGGCGAAATAACGCTCGCCTTCCTTTGGAGGGCGGATCTTGCCGACAATAGTGTCGCCGGTACGCAGGTTGAAGCGGCGAATCTGGCTTGGCGAGACGTAGATATCGTCCGGGCCGGCCAGATAGGAAGCATCTGCGGAACGCAGGAAACCGAAGCCGTCCTGGAGGATCTCCAGCACACCATCACCGGAGATTTCTTCGCCGCTCTTTGCGTGCTTCTTGAGCAGGGCGAAAATCACATCCTGCTTGCGCGAACGGGCCATATTTTCTATGCCCATCTGTTCGGCCATTTCGAGCAGATCGGTAATCGGCTTTTGCTTGAGTTCAGTCAGGTTCATATGGGAATGAAGTAATCGTATATGAGGGGAAATTAAGCCTCTGGCTTAATGAGACCGCGCCGCAGAGATGGCGAAAGGATCGCGTACTGAATCGAAAGGAGAGCGTCGGCGACGGCTTGCAGGGGGCAACGGAGAAACCGTTGCGGGGCCGAATGTAACATCTGGATTTTCAGGCGTCTAGTGCGCGTCCTGAAAAAAACCCCGCATTTAGCGGGGTCTTGAACAGCCCGGCCTTACAGGTGGGCGTCGAGGAAAGCCGCCAGTTGCGACTTCGACAGGGCGCCAACTTTAGTGGCTTCAACGTTGCCGTTCTTGAACAGCATCAGGGTCGGGATACCACGTACACCGTGCTTGCCAGGGGTGTCGGCGTTTTCGTCGATGTTCAGCTTGGCGATGGTCAGCCGGCCTTCATAGGTCGAAGCGATGTCGTCCAGAACCGGAGCGATCATCTTGCAAGGGCCGCACCATTCTGCCCAGTAATCAACCAGCACGGGGCCCTGAGCCTGAAGAACTACTTCTTCGAAGGTGGCGTCAGTGACGTGTTTGATCAGGTCGCTCATGGAATTCTCCGGGTTGCTAGGCTAAAAACGTCGTTCATCATAGCGGGCCTGCTGGCATTCAGGAAGTAATCGATCATTGACTCTGTCTATGATGGCGCATCACTGTGGTTATAGCTCAGCACCTGAGCGCAAGCGCACTGAACGGATATCCGGCCACTCAGCTTTGTGAGAACACCGATTCATGCGGCTTTTGCGGGCCTGACAATTGGACCGGTGACCGGCTTTTTCAGCACGCCATGACGCCGCACCGTACAGCTTCGCGTTGGCGTGCGCCATGGTTCGTGGCAGGATGTTGCGGTCATTGACCGGAATCTCCTGACCATGCCTCACACCAAAGCCAAGAATCTTTCTCTGATCGCTGCCATCGACCTGGGCTCAAACAGCTTCCATATGGTGGTGGCCAAGACCAATCAGGGCGATATCCGCATTCTTGAGCGGCTGGGCGAGAAGGTACAGCTGGCGGCCGGCATTAATGAAGAGCGGCAACTGACCGAAGAGTCGATGCAGCGCGGCCTGGACTGCCTCAAGCGCTTTGCGCAACTGATCAACGGTCTGCCACTGGGCGCGGTCCGGATTGTCGGCACCAATGCCCTGCGTGAAGCCCGCAACCGCAATGAATTCATTCATCGCGCCGAAGCCATTCTCGGCCACCCCGTAGAAGTGATTTCCGGCCGCGAAGAAGCGCGCCTCATTTATCTGGGCGTCTCGCACACCCTGGCCGACACCCCCGGCAAGCGCTTGGTAGCCGATATCGGCGGCGGCAGCACCGAATTCATCATTGGCCAGCGCTTCGAGCCATTGCTGCGCGAGAGCCTGCAGATGGGCTGCGTCAGCTTCACCCAGCGTTATTTCCGCGATGGCAAGATCACCCCGGCGCGCTATGCCCAGGCCTACACCGCAGCTCGTCTGGAGTTGATGAGCATCGAGCAGGGCCTGCACCGCCTGAAATGGGACGAGGCCATCGGCTCCTCAGGCACCATTCGCGCCATCGGCGCGGTACTGAAGGCCAATGGGCATGGTTCCGGCGAGGTCAACGCTGAAGGTCTGGCCTGGCTCAAGCGCCGCCTGTTCAAACTGGGCGATATCGAAAAAATCGACTTCGAAGGCATCAAGCCCGATCGTCTGGCGATCTTCCCCGCCGGGCTGTCCATTCTTGAGGCGATCTTCGATGCCCTGGAACTGCAGCGCATGGATCACTGCGAAGGCGCGCTGCGTGAAGGCGTACTCTACGACCTGCTGGG
The DNA here is from genome assembly GCF_024584215.1 of Pseudomonas sp. LJDD11. Classification (NCBI taxonomy): domain Bacteria; kingdom Pseudomonadati; phylum Pseudomonadota; class Gammaproteobacteria; order Pseudomonadales; family Pseudomonadaceae; genus Pseudomonas; species Pseudomonas sp. LJDD11. Next base: position 112,332 of record NZ_JANJFL010000020.1, on the reverse strand, counting down.
CCGCCATCATCACGAAGACGTCCGCGAACGCACCCTCAATTCCCTGATGGAGCGCTATCACGTCGACATGGAGCAGGCTGCGCGGGTCGAGCGCAAGGCACTGATGGCGCTTGAACAGGTCGCCGCAGCCTGGGACCTGGAAGACGAAAGCTACGCCGAGCTGCTGAGCTGGGGCGCCAAGGTGCATGAAGTGGGGCTGGATATCGCCCACTATCATTACCATAAGCATGGCGCCTACCTGATCGAGCACTCCGACCTGGCAGGTTTCTCCCATGAAGACCAACAGAAGCTGGCCCTGCTGGTACGCGGCCATCGCCGCAACATCCCCAAGGACAAGTTCGCTGAATTCGGTGATGAAGGCATCAAGCTGATTCGCCTGTGCGTGCTGCTGCGCTTCGCCATCCTGTTCCACCACATCCGTGGCACTCAGGAAATGCCGCAGGTGGTGCTGCGCGCCGACGGTCCGAATCTCGACGCGCAGTTCCCGGATGGCTGGCTGGAAAACAACCAGCTGACCCAGGCCGACTTCGCGCTGGAAGCGGAGTGGCTGACCCGGGTCGGGATCGTCTTCAGCTCACGCTGATGATCGGCTTGCTCAGGCGCTCCAGCAGGGTCGCCTGGGCACTGCGGGCATTCTGGTTGCCGGTCGGGCTGGTACGGATGTAACGGCCGTCGGACTGCAGAATCCAGCTATGGGTGTTATCGGTCAGATACAGCTCCAGCTCTTTCTTGACCCGCAGGATCAACTTCTTGCTGTCCACCGGGAAGCAGGTCTCGACGCGCTTGTCGAGGTTACGCTCCATCCAGTCGGCACTGGACAGGAACATCTGCTCATCACCGCCATTGAGGAAGTAATAGACCCGGGTGTGCTCCAGGAAGCGACCGATGATCGAGCGTACCTGAATATTGTGCGACACCCCCGCAATGCCCGGTCGCAGGCAGCACATGCCGCGCACCACCAGATCGATCTTCACCCCGGCCTGGCTGGCCTTGTACAACGCGCGGATGACTTTCGGGTCGGTCAGCGAGTTGAACTTGGCAATGATATGCGCCGGCTTGCCTTCCGCGGCAAACTGGGTTTCCCGGGCAATCATGTCCAGGATGCCCTTCTTGAGGGTGAACGGCGCATGCAGCAGCTTCTTCATGCGCAGGATCTTGCCCATGCCGATCAACTGGCTGAATAGCTTGGACACGTCTTCGCACAGCGCATCATCGGACGTCAGCATGCTGTAGTCGGTGTACAGCCGCGCGTTGCCGGCATGATAGTTACCGGTGCCCATGTGCGCGTAACGCACGATGTCGCCGTTCTCGCGGCGCAGGATCAGCATCATCTTGGAGTGGGTCTTGAAGCCGACTACACCATAGATCACTACCGCACCTGCCGCTTGCAGGCGGCTGGCCAGTTGCAGGTTCGACTCTTCGTCAAAACGTGCCCGCAGCTCAATGACCGCCGTGACTTCCTTGCCGTTGCGCGCCGCATCCACCAGCGCATCGACGATCTCGGAGTTGGCACCACTGCGGTACAGGGTCTGGCGCACAGCCAGCACATGCGGGTCTTTGGCGGCCTGGCGCAGCAGGTCGACAACCGGCGTGAAGGACTCGAACGGGTGCAACAGCAGGATGTCCTGCTTGCGGATCACGCTGAACAGGTTTTCGCTGTTCTGCAGCAATTTGGGAATCGCCGGGGTGAACGGCGGGTATTGCAGCTCTGGATGACTGTCCAGACCGGTAATGCTGAACAGGCGCGTCAGGTTGACCGGGCCGTTGACCTGATACAGCTCCGACTCGTTCAGGCTGAACTGCTTGAGCAGGTAGTCTGACAGGTGTTTCGGGCAGGTATCGGCCACCTCCAGGCGTACCGCGTCACCGTAACGACGCGAGAACAGCTCGCCGCGCAGGGCACGGGCCAGGTCTTCGACGTCCTCGGAGTCCAGCGCCAGGTCGGCGTTACGGGTCAACCGGAACTGATAGCAGCCCTTGACCTTCATACCCTGGAACAGGTCATCGGCGTGCGCATGGATCATCGACGACAGGAACACGAAGTTGTCGCCAGGCCCACCGACGTCTTCAGGCACCTTGATGACCCGTGGCAGCAAACGCGGTGCCGGGATAATCGCCAGACCCGAATCGCGACCGAAGGCGTCGACGCCTTCAAGCTCGACGATGAAGTTCAGACTCTTGTTGACCAGCAGCGGGAACGGGTGGGTAGGGTCCAGGCCGATCGGGGTGATGATCGGTGCGATTTCATCACGGAAATAGCGGCGCACCCAGGTCTTGAGCTTGACCGTCCAGTAACGACGACGAATGAAGCGCACCTGATGCTTTTCAAGCTCCGGCAACAGGATGTCGTTGAGGATCGCGTACTGGCGATCCACCTGCTCGTGGACCTGCTCGCTGATACGCGCCAGCGCCTGGTGCGGCTGCAAACCATCGGCGCCAGCCAGCTCACGGGCAAAATTGATCTGTTTCTTGAGGCCCGCCACGCGAATCTCGAAGAACTCATCCAGGTTGCTGGAAAAAATCAGCAGGAACTTCAGCCGCTCCAGCAGCGGATAGGACTCATCCAGCGCCTGCTCCAGCACCCGGATGTTGAACTGCAATTGGGCCAGTTCACGGTGGATGTACAGGCTGCTGTCGTCCAGGTTGGTAACGACAACTGCAGGGGCCGCGGTAACAGGGGTCTCGACGACCTGCTCAAGCTCAATGGCAGGCTCAACCACAGGTGTAGCCTCCTGAACACTGACTTCTACGGTGGCTTGGGTGAGTCCTTCGGTATTCATGAACGTTCCTGTGAGGGAGGCTATTGCCCTTTTAAAAGTTGAGCGGCACGCACGGCAAAGTAAGTCAGGATACCGTCGGCACCGGCACGTTTAAACGCGGTGAGCGATTCGAGAATCACGCCCTCGCTCAGCCAGCCATTCTGGATCGCAGCCATGTGCATCGCGTATTCGCCGCTGACCTGATAAACAAAAGTCGGAACCTTGAACTCGTCCTTGACCCGGTAAAGGATGTCCAGATACGGCATGCCCGGTTTGACCATCACCATGTCGGCACCTTCCGCCAGATCGGCAGCCACTTCATGCAGCGCCTCATGGCTGTTGGCCGGGTCCATCTGGTAAGAGGCCTTATTGGCCTTGCCCAGATTGGATGCCGAACCGACCGCATCGCGGAACGGACCATAATAGGCACTGGCGTACTTGGCCGAGTAAGCCATGATCCGCACATTGACATGCCCGGCCAGCTCCAGCGCTTCACGGATTGCCTGGATCCGGCCATCCATCATGTCGGACGGGGCAACCACCTGAGCGCCGGCAGCGGCATGCGACAGCGCCTGTTTCACCAGTGCATCAACGGTAATGTCGTTCTGCACATAGCCCTCGTCATCGAGGATGCCGTCCTGACCATGGGTGGTGAAAGGATCCAGTGCCACATCGGTGATGACGCCCAACTCCGGAAACCGGTCACGCAGGGCGCGGGTGGCGCGCTGGGCGATACCGTCGGGGTTCCACGCCTCGGCAGCGTCGAGGGACTTTTTCTCGGCCGGGGTAACCGGAAACAGAGCCAGCGCAGGAATACCCAGCTCCACCCAGTGTTCGGCTTGCTTGAGCAGCAGGTCAATCGACAACCGCTCGACACCCGGCATCGAAGCCACTGACTCACGACGGTTTTCACCGTCGAGGACAAACACCGGAAGAATCAGGTCGTCGACGGTCAGGACGTTTTCACGTACCAGCCGTCGGGAAAAATCGTCGCGCCGGTTACGACGCAGGCGAGTGAGGGGGAACAGGCGGTTTGCGGGGGTAAAACTCACGGCAATACTCCTGAGCCCGCATACGCGGGCAAGCGCGACAGTTATAAGCCGCCATTATGACCAAAGTGTGACAATTTAAGTGCAGTCTGCGACCCGAGGCCGCAGCAGAGCCTCTGGCGCGATTTTCAGCGCTGTGGTTGTAACATTCTTTAACGCTGCGACGCACATGGGTGCTTTCCAGTTTCTCCTGCGCGAGTTAGGCTGCGGTCCTCATTTCGCCAGCATCCAGACAATGCTCCAGAATTTTCTAAACGACTTCGGCTATCTGGCCCTGTTCATCGGCACCTTCTTTGAAGGCGAGACCATTCTGGTGCTTGCCGGATTCCTGGCGTTCCGTGGATACATGGACCTTAACATGGTCATGCTGGTCGCGTTTTGCGGCAGCTATGCAGGCGACCAGCTCTGGTACTTCATGGGGCGCCGGCACGGCCGCAAGCTGCTGGCCCGCAAACCGCGCTGGCAGGCGATGGGCGACCGGGCGTTGCGCCTGGTGCGCAAGCACCCCGACCTCTGGGTGCTGAGCTTCCGCTTCGTCTACGGCCTGCGCACCGTGATGCCGGTGGCCATCGGCCTGTCCGGCTATCCGCCGGCGCGCTACCTGATCCTCAACGGCATCGGGGCAGCAGTCTGGGCCGTGGCCCTGGCCTCGGCGTCCTACCACTTCGGCTCGGTCATGGAAGGCCTGCTGGGCAATATCAAGAAGTACGAGCTGTGGGTCCTCGGCGGTCTGCTGGTGATCGGTCTGGCACTCTGGGCGCGCCGCCGCTTCAAGAGCGCCCGCCTGGCCCGGGAAGAGAAACTCGCTGCCGTCTCCGCCAGCGAAGCGCCTCTGGATCCGGCCGACAAGAAAGCCGACTGACCCCGCACCCGGTCCGGGCACCCAGTGCCCGGACTGCATTGAACATCCCGCTCCTGCTACGATCCGATCTTTTGCATGCCCGCTGATTTTCAGCGCGGCAGGCACAGGCATACCCGGCGCCCGACCGGGTTCATGATGGAGAGTGTTCGACATGCACAAAAAAGTAGCCGTTATCCTGTCTGGCTGCGGCGTCTACGATGGCGCTGAGATCCATGAAAGCGTCCTGACCCTGCTGCGCCTGGATCAACGCGGCGTGCAGGTACAATGCTTCGCACCGGATATCGCGCAACTGCATGTCATCAACCACCTCACCGGTGAAGTCAGCGCAGAGTCGCGCAACGTACTGGTGGAGTCGGCACGCATCGCCCGCGGCGCCGTCCAGGACGTCCGCGAAGCCCGTGCCGAAGACTTTGACGCGATCATCGTGCCTGGCGGCTTCGGCTCGGCCAAGAACCTCTCGAACCTGGCCAGCGAAGGGGCCGCCTGCCAAGTGCAGGAAGACGTGCTGGCACTGCTCAAGGCCTTTGTCGAGGCAGGCAAGCCGGTCGGGCTGATCTGCATCACCCCCGCACTGGCCGCGAAAATCTACGGCCCGGGCGTCATCAGCACCATCGGCAACGACCCGGACACCGCCGCAGCGATCATCCAGATGGGCGGCGTGCACCAGGACAGCCATGTCGAGGACATCGTCGAAGACGCCGAGCGCAAACTGGTCAGCACCCCGGCCTACATGCTCGCCCGCAGCATCAGCGAGGCCGCTGCGGGGATCAACAAGCTGGTTGACCGGGTCATTGAGCTGACCCATGAGGACGATGCGGCCCGATAGCCGCGATCAGCCTGCGGCGCGGCGCTCCTGCAAACGGCTACGCCCGTACAGCAAGGCAATCGCCAGCAACGCCACTGCCTGAGCGCTCAGCGACCAGGCATCGGCATGCACACCCAGCCAGTCGAACTCGAAGAAGCTCACCGGATGGGTGCCGAAGATGCCGGCTTCCTGCAGCGCTTTGACACCATGTCCGGCGAACACCACCGACAGTGCGCACAGCAATGCAGCATTGATTGAGAAGAACAGCGCCAGCGGCAGTTTCGCCGAGCCGCGCAGGATGATCCAGGCCAGCCCCAGCAACAGCACCAGCGCGGTTCCCGCCCCCGCCAGGACGGCGTTATGCCCGGCGGGACCGGCCTGCAGCCACAGGGTCTCGTAGAACAGGATGACCTCGAACAACTCGCGATACACCGAGAAGAATGCCAGCACAGCAAAGCCGAAACGGCCGCCACCACTGACCAGGCTGCTCTTCACATAATCCTGCCAGGCAGCGGCGTGGCGACGATCATGCATCCAGACCCCGAGCCACAGCACCATGACACTGGCAAACAATGCCGTGGCGCCTTCGAGCAGTTCACGCTGGGCACCGCTGACATCAATCACATAAGCCGCCAGCGCCCAGGTCGCCAGCCCCGCCAGCAATGCCAGGCCCCAACCAACATTGACGCTGCGCACCGCCGATTCCTGACCCGTGTTGCGCAAGAACGCCAGGATCGCCGCCAGCACCAGAATCGCTTCCAGCCCTTCACGCAACAGAATCAGCAGGCCGGAGATGTAGCTCAGGGACACGCTCAGGCCATCACCGCCCAACGCCTCGGCAGACGCCTTGAGCTTGACCTTGGCCAGGTCCAGACGCTGAGCCACCTGTTCCTGAGGCAGGTTGTCCTGCACCGCTTGACGATACGCCATCAACGACTTTTCGGTGTCCTTGCGCAGCGCGGTGTCGACGTTGTCCAACGAGCTTTCGACCAGTTCGAAACCTTCCAGATAGGCGGCAACCGACAGGTCATAGGCCTGGTCGCGGTCACCTGCCGCATAGGCGGCCAGGCTCTTGTCCAGGGTGCTGCGGGTGTAGTCGAGCAACTGCGCGGGCCCCCGCTGGGCCTGTGGCGGCTTGGCGCGCTGGGCCCGGAAGGCGGCGGCCGCTTGCGGCCCCTCAGCAGCCTCGACTTCTGCCGGAGTCAGGCGCGCCAGATCGGCCAGCTGCCAGGTCTTGTCCGAGCTGGCCCCAGGCTGGGCGGTAAAGCCTGCGATATAAACCGCCAGGTCCCAACGCTGACGCTCATCAAGCAGTTCACCGAAGGCCGGCATGTCGGTGCCCGCCACGCCAAGCCCGAGGGTGTTGTAGATGCCGTACAGGCTTAACCGATCGAGGCGTGCGGCATCGCGCAGATTGGCCGGTGGCGGCTCCAGGCCGATACCTGCCGGCCCGTCGCCGGCGCCGCTGGCGCCATGGCACACCGAGCAGACCTGCGCATACAGCGGTGCGCCACGGGCCGGGTCCGGGGTAATCAACGGCGCCTGGCTGACCTCGTACGCGGCGGCCAGGCTGGCGCCCAACTGGCGGGCCTGACGGGCCACGGCGCTGCCCTCATCGCGGCGCTGCACCGCGCTCAACAATTGCTCAACACCGTGCTCCAGGCTGTCGCGCCCGGCCCGCTGTGGCAAACCGACCACCAGGCCCTGTAACGCACCGAGGAATTCGACCTGCTCGCGGTACTCGCCATCATCAATGACCTTGCCGTCGGCCACCGTCGCCGGGTAGTCGGCAGCAATGTAGTCGAGCAAGTGCAGCGCCTGGACGGCACCTTCGACAGGCTCGGCCAACAGCACAGAGCTGCACAGCAGCAGTACAGGCATGAGCAGCCAGCTCAAAACACGGGCAAGGGAAGGCATGAAACGATTCTCAACAGACCACAAAGCCGTGCATTGTTCCCTCACACCATCACAGGCTCAATACTCAAAGCGGAAATTTGTGACAAAAAATTACATTTTATTTTAGAAAGTAACACCTGCCTGACCTATCGCTGCAGCATCACCCTTCCACAGCCGATTGGCGCGACAAAGAGGCGCGCAAGTTGGCAATTTGCGTGACCCATTGCGCATGTGTGCTGGAACAACGGCAAATATCCGTTGTCATCGCCGCCTTCGGCCTTATAATTTCGCGCCCTCCGCACATACCGGGACATACTTTTCCCACCGGATGGACTCATTCAGGCAGCCCGCAGCGCCTGGCCATTGGACTGGCATAGCGGGTTATCCCTGAGACCCGAACAGACTTCAGGGAATGGAACGCACATGTCTTCTCGTGCCTTGACCGCGCTCACGCTGGTCGCTGCCGTACAACTGGCCGGCTGCTCCGCCTTTCGCAGCTACGACAACGAGCTCAAGGAAACCAACCAGCACATGACCTCCGGCAACATTGTCGGGGCGTTGGCCACGCTGGAAAAAAACAATACCAGTGCCGACAAGGACCTCCTCTACTACTTCGAGAAGGGCGAACTGCTGCGTGCCAGCGGTGACCTGGACGGCAGCCAGGCCGCCTGGCGCTCGGCCGACAAAGTCATTTACACCTGGGAAGAGTCGGTCAAGCTCGATACCGACAAGTACCTGGCCCAGTTCGGCAGCTTCCTGGTCAACGACAAGGTGCGTCGCTACGAAGGCTACGACTACGAAAAAGTCATGCTGACCACCCAGATGGCCTTGAACCTGCTGGCGCGCAACGACTTCGACGGCGCCCGGACCGAAATCAAAAAGACCCATGAACGCGAAGCGGTCATTGCCGATCTGCGTGACAAGGAATACCTCAAGAGCGAGCAGGAAGCTCAGGAGAAAGGCGTCAAGACCCAGTTCAAAGACCTGCAAGGCTACCCGGTGGCCTCGCTGGATGCGCCCGAAGTGGTCGGCCTGAAAAACAGCTATCAGAGTGCTTTCAGTCACTATCTGTCTGGCTTCGTGTATGAAGCGCTGGGCGAGAAGGGTCTGGCCGCGCCGGGTTATCGCAAGGCGGTAGAGCTGCGTCCCAATACGCCGCTGCTTGAAGACGCACTCAAAAAACTCGATGGCGACGCCAGCAAAAGCGGCGAAAGCGAAGTGCTGCTGGTGATCCAGAGCGGCTTTGCGCCGGCCCGTGACTCGGTGCGCATTCCATTGCCACTGCCAATCAGCGGTAACCTGGTCATCACCCCGCTGTCGTTCCCGGTGATCCGCGCCGACACCAGCACCGCCTCGTTCAATCAGGTGACCCTGGACGGTAAAGCCGTCAACCTGACCCTGCTCAACAGCACCACTGACATGTCGCGTCGTGCACTGCGCGATGACATGCCCGGCATCATCCTGCGCACCACCGTGCGCGCCATTACCCGAGGCGTGGCGCAGAAGCAGCTCAACGACGTCAACCCGCTGGCCGGCCTGGCCGTCGGGATCGCTTCGGCGGTCACCGAAGGTGCTGACACCCGCACCTGGCGCACCTTGCCTGACCGCACCCTGGTTGCCCGCATTCGCCTGCCACAGGGTCAGCACTTGGTAAGCCTGCCCAACACCCTGGGTAGCTCGCAGGTGCAATTCAAGGTTGATAAGCCCTACCAGGTCGTGTCCGTACGCGCGCTGGGCAACCAGGTGTTCGCCGACGGCCAGATGGCCCAGGTCATTCCGACCGGTGTGCCCCAAGCGATTGCCACTTCTGCAACTGCCAAATGACCCTTTGACGGAGATTCTGTAATGCGTATCAAGATTCTCGGCGCCCTGGCCCTGGCCCTGCTCGCCGGCTGTGCCACCCCGCCGCCACCGGCTCCCGGCAGCGCAGCCAGCAAGATCGTGCAGATGGGCGATTTCAAGAACATCGAAGTCGGCGCCATTCGGGTCGCCCGCGAGAACGGTTTCCTGACCGTCAAGGCCCAGCTGAGCAACACCAGCAGCCGTAACAAGACCCTGTACTACCGCTTCGCCTGGCTGGGCAACGACGGTTTCCCGGTGGCCGATGAAGAAACCTGGAAAACCCTGCCCCTGTATGGCTCGCAGAGCACCGTGCTGTCAGGTATCGCGCCGGTCCCCAAGGCCACCGACTTCCGGATTGAAGTCAATACGCCCTGAGTGCAGCGTTGATCCGTTTTCCTTTTTGCCAAGTTAAAGAGAACCCCTGTATGTCCTTTATCCGTCTTTGCTCCATCGCTGCCGTCGCTGTACTGGCCACCGGTTGCGCCAACAACTCGCCGACCCTGGGCAGCAAGAACATCAGCTACGGCGACACCAAGGCCGTGGAAACCGTGACCAACGAGTTCGGCTCCACCGACCTGCAGATGATCGCCGAGAGCATGACCCGCTCGCTGGCCCAGTCCGGCATCCTGCAAGGCCGTCCAGTGGTTCAGGTCTACGACGTGAAGAACAAGACCAGCGAGTACATCGATACCCGCGAAATCACCACCTCGATCAAGACCCAGCTGATGAAGAGCGGCACCGCCCGTTTCGCCAGCGACAATACCCAGATGCAAAGCCAGGTCGACCAGCTCAAGCTGCAAAACCAGAGCGGTCTGTACAAGAACTCCACCGTCGCCAAGACCGGCAACATGATCGCTGCCAAATACCGCCTGGAAGGCGCTATCAGCTCGATCGTCAAGCGCAGCAGCGACTACAAGGACGTCTACTACAAATTCAGCCTGCAACTGATCGACGTTGAAAGCGGTCTGGCCGAGTGGATGGACGAGAAAGAAATCCGCAAGACCACGGAGCGCTAAGCAATGCGTGCATGGATCGGCATCATCGGCCTGCTGTGCGCCTTCGGCGTGCAGGCCGCCCCCAAGGTGGCCGTAGCAGACATGGCGTTCCAGCAGCGTGTCGAGCAGTACATCCGTATTGTCTCGGCCCGCGCCAGCGAAAGCGCCCATGCCAATGCCTACAGCGCAGGCTATCAGGGCTCGGCCAGCTACGACTCCTATGAGTCGCGCAACAGCTACATCGAGCAGGGCGAGCTGCGCAAGTTCAGCGGCGACATCAAGGGCGAGATTCTCAAGTCCGGCATGTTCCAGCTGGTTCAGGGCACGCCCTACACCTCCAGCTCCAAGGAGGATGTCTACGACGTGATCCGCCGGATCAAGAATGGCAGCTTCAAGGGTGCTGACTACGTGTTGTTCGGTACGGTGTCGGATATCGACTTCCGCGAAGACATCAACGAGCTGGCCCATACCGATAGCTATTCGGCGGTCATGGGCATCACCCTGGTAGCCGACTTCAGCCTGATCAACACCCGTACCTTCGAGATCACCTCGGCGTTCACGGCGATGGGCGAAGGCCAGGACACCAAGCTGGTCAACAGCCGTGACATCAAGGTCTCGCTCAACCGCGGCCGGGTGGTGCGTGAAGTGTCCAAGTCGATCGGCGTGGATGTCAGCCGCCAGTTGCGCGAGCAACTGCGTGGCGAGGTGGAATGGGTTGAACAACCCGTGCAGCACAACAACCTGCCCCGCGACGAGGCCCCGCGCATCCTGCGTTGAGTCTTGGCTTGCGAGCCGTGCCGACTTGACTGATCGGTACGGCCTGCTCGCGACGCTCTTTCGAGTGATGGAAAATCCCTAATCGAGTTGTCTGAGCCGCAGGTTTCGCCCTGCTGGGCGACCCGATTTTGTCTTGGCAAAACCGGGGAAAACCGCTTGCTCCTGGTTTGGGTCCGCCCTGCGGGCAGACTTCCCTCCGTCCGGCGCCGATTCGGGGGCCGGCGCGATGGGCATCCCTGCCCAGCGCACCTGAAACTGGCTTCCCTGCCAGTTTCTCCCCCGAATCGACGCCTACCCTCGGCCTGCACCCAAGTCGCGTTCGGCGTCGTCTGTACCATCTCGGCTCAAAGATCAAAAGCAACGGCAACGGCAACGGCAACTGATGAGCCAACTCTCTTGACTGATCGGTATTACCCCGTAGGAGCTGCTTCAGCAGCGAATCCCGTTCGCGGCTGAAGCAGCTCCTACGGCGGGCAAGCCAGCGGGTGTCAGGCGGTGCCGCGATGCAGAGTCGCAAGAAAGCCCGCAGCACCGACGAACAGGCTGGCAAAGGTGCGGTTCAGGCGCTTTTGCTGACGTGGGGTCTTGAGCGCGCGCAAGACGCGAGAGGCCAGCCCGGTGTAGCCGGCCATCACGGTCAGGTCCACCGCCACCATGGTCAGGGTGATAATCACGTATTGCGCCAGTAACGGCGCGCTCGGGTCGATGAACTGCGGCAGGATCGCCAGCATGAACACCAGCGACTTGGGGTTGCTCATGTTCACCAGAAAGCCACGCAGCACCAGGCTCAGCGGCTTGCCGATCGGGCGCATGGCCGGGTCTTCGCTCAGCTCAGTAGGCTGCGCACGCCATTGCTTGACGCCCAGGTAGATCAGGTACAACACACCGAACCATTTGATCACCGAGAACGCCAGGTCCGAGGTCGCCAGTACCGCACCGAGCCCCGCCGCAACGATGCCGATCTGCGCCACCAGTGCCAGTTGCAGGCCCAGAGCGTTCCAGTAGCCACGCCAGAAGCCGTATTGCAGGCCGCAGGACATCGAGGCGATCGCCCCGGCACCCGGTGACAGACTGATTACCCAGCACGCGGCAAAAAATGCCAGCCATGTTTCAAACGCCATCGCACACCTCGAATTGATTCAGCTATGCGTTACGGTATGCGTTATCTCCAAATGTGACCAGATGGGCACGTCTAAAAACTACCTACGTTGCCATCGCTGCGTTGAAAACCGGCTCAAAATGCTCATTTACAACTTGTAAACTGCGCTTTTTCGCCGGTTTTCGCCTTGCGCTGGCTGCCTCGCCTACGTTTTTTGAGATACCCAGATGTTTATCGAGGCATGGCCGGTCGGGGCAAATCCACCGCCGGAAAACGCTCCCAACTGCGGCGATCAATCACATCGGCGCTGTCCAGCAACCAGCGCAGCACCCGCTGGGTCAGGTGCTGCTCGACCGCAGCATGCTCGGTGCGCCCGGCCAGGTTGTGCTGCTCATGAGGGTCGCTGGAACGGTGATACAGCTCGGCGGGTTCGTACAGGCGCCAGATGTAGGTCCATTCACGGTTGCGCAGGGCGACGACCTTGCCCACCAGGTCAGTGCGTTCGTGTTGCAACTGGCTCTTGATGTCGTAAGGAAACGGCCCGCGCTCCAGCAGGTCGGCTTCTTCGAGGCGAAAGCCGCCCTCGCTGAACGCTTCGTCGCGATGCTGCGCCGTCGGGTCATACAGGCAGGCGGTGAAGCTGCGGCCGAAATGCGCATGCTCCACAGGCGCGTCGGCCAGCTCCAGCAAGGTCGGGAATACGTCGATCAGCTCTACCAGCGCATCACTGTGCCCGCCACCGGCCAGCCCCGGCCCGGAGACAATCAACGGGGTACGCACCAGACACTCATCGACGCCGGCCGGCCATTTTTCCAGCAGGCCGAAGTCGCCCAGGTATTCGCCATGGTCGGCAAAGAAGGTGACGTAGGTGTTGCCTGCACTGCCATTGGCTTGCAGGCCGTCGAGCAAGCGCCCGACCTGGCTGTCCAGCCGCGAGATCATGCCGTAATACACCGCGCGGATCTCGCGCCACTGCTCATCGCTCAACCGGTCCCAGCCATGCCGGCGAGCCAGTTCGCGGTAGTAACCGGCGCGTGGTCCCGTGAATTCACGCGGTGCCTGCACATCCGCACGCGGGTACATCGAGAACCAGGGTTGCTCGACGGCAAACGGCGGATGCGGGAACACCAGCGGGATGTAAAGCACCCAGGGTTTGTCCGGCGGCTGCCTGAGCCATTGTTCAGCGGTGCTGATGGTCGCCTCGTCAAAGTCGACCACGCCCTCGGCGCGCTCGCCGCGATAGTGCGCACGCGCCATCAGGTCGTCGGCCTGACCATGATTACGGCCGATGAAGTCCGCGAGGGTCGTGAGCGCCGGGTCGGCAAACCCGTGCTCATCCAGCGCCAGCTCGGCGGCACCGGCGGCGAAGGTATCGCCTCGGGCACCGGCATGGACCACGTGATAACCGTTGTCTTTGAAGCAGCGCAGAAAGTTGGGCTGCTGCGGGTCGAGCAGGTATTGCAAAAAGCGATGGCCATTCACGTGCGGGTAACGCCCGGACAGAAATGACACCCGCGACGGCGAGCACACACTGTGCTGGGTAAACGCCTCGCCAAAGCGCACCCCGCCCGCCGCCAGACGCTCCAGATGCGGCGTGCGCACCGGGCTGGCGGGGTTGAAGCCGGGCAGGCAATCGACCCGCAACTGGTCGGCAACGATCACCACGAAATTGGGCCGACTCATCAGAAGTCCTTGCGCAATTGCACGCCGAAATAGCGCTGGTCATCACGCGGCACCATGCGATTGATGCCGTTGGTGCTGGACATCAGCAGCGGTGCATAGGAGCGGTCGGTGAGGTTGCGCGCCAGCAACGCGACCCGCCAGCCTTCGCTGTAATCGGCCAGGGCCACACTGGCATTCCAGATACCGTAGGCGCCCTGTTTGGTGTCGACGTTCTGGTCGAGGCTGTACTGCACTTCGCTCTGCCAGCTGTAATCGGTGCTCAGCTCGATATCCAGGCCGTTTTCCAACGGAATGCTGTAGTCGGCGCGCACGTAGCTTTTCCAGTCCGGGGAAAACGGCAGCGGCTTGCCATTGATGTTGCAACTGGCGGCCGCGCCCGGTGGGCATTGAAAATCCTCGACCCGTGCGCGGGTGTAGGCCAGCGCGGCACTGAGTTTGAGTTGCCGGGTGGCCTGCAGGCTCAGGTCCAGCTCGGCACCTTCGCTGCGCACGGAACCTGCGTTGATCAGGCGGGTCACCGGCGAGCCGCCGACCTGATCGAAGAAGTTGGCCTGATAGTTGTCGTAATCGCTACGGAACAGCGCCAGGTTGGCGGTCAGTCGCTGGTCCAGCGCCGTGCTTTTGAGACCGACTTCCCAACTGTTGGAGGTTTCCGGGTCCAGTGCCTGAGTGTCCAGCTCATACATCTGGAAATACACGTTGTACGCCGGGCCTTTGTAGCCCCGCGAATAGGTCACGTAGCCGGTCAGGTGGTCATTGAAGTCGTGTTGCAGGCCCAGCCGGCCCGACACCCCGGTATCGCTGTGCGAGCCGCTGGAGGCAAAGGACGGGCGCATCGAGCGCAGGGTCAGCGGCGAGCTCGAAACCCGCTGGTGATCGTATTCCAGTTCATCGCGGGTAAAGCGCAGGCCGACGATGCCGCGCCAGTCATCGGTGAAGTTCAGCGTGCTTTCACCGAACAGCGCATAGCTGTCGTTGGTGGCGCTGAACTTGCCACGCGCCGACTGGGCATCGCCGAGCGTTACCAGTTGGCGCTGATAAGCTTCTTTCGATTCGCCGTGATACAGGTAAGCGCCCACCACATACTCAAAAAACTGCCCGGTAGGGGACGCCAGCCGTACTTCCTGGCTGAACTGGTCGTAATCGACCTGGCCGGCATCGTGCAAGGCATCCACCGGCAGACCGGCCAGCCGGTCCTGATCCTGATACTGCTGGTTATCCCAGCCGCGCCAGGCGGTGATCGAGGTCAGGGTATGCCCGCCCAGGCGCCAGTCGGCCTGGGCCGACAGTCCTTTGTGGGTATCTTCGGCATAGGTGCGGTAGTCGTTTTCCACATCACGGTTGCTGGTGCCGGCCCGGTTCGGCGCAAAGGCGCTGGAAAACGCGGCGTTGGTTTTATACGGCACACCATTGGGGCTGGTGTTGCCTGATTCGCTGTAATCACCGATCAGGGTAATGCGCAGGTCTTCGTTGGGGTCGAACTGCAGCTTGCCGCGCAGGCCCTTGGTGTCGTAACCGTTGACCTTGTTGCCGTTGAAGGTGTTGCGCACATTGCCGTCGTAGTCGCCCCACAGGGTGCTGAGCGAGCCTTTGAGGTTGTCAGTCAGCGCGCCGCCGATGCCGAACCGCAGGCGCTGCTCGTTGCCCTTGCCGAAGAATGAGTAATCCGCGTAACCACGAGCCTGCTCCGGGATATCACGACTGACCACGTTGAGCACGCCAGCCGAAGCATTACGGCCGAATAGCGTGCCCTGCGGCCCGCGCAGCACCTCGACCCGCTCGACTTCCATCAAATCCAGGGTGGCCTGGCCTGGACGCCCATAGACCACACCGTCGATCACCGTCGAAACACTCGGCTCGACGCCCGGCGAGGTCGAGATCGTACCGACCCCGCGCACGAACAATGAGGTGTCCTTGCTCGATGCTGCGGTCCGAAAATTCAGGGTCGGCACCCGCTGGGCGATGCTGGCGACACCGTTGCGGTTCTCCCGCTCCAGTTGCTCGCCGTCGATCACCGACACGGCAACCGGTACTTTCTGCAGGCTCGCTTCACGGCGGGTGGCCGTAACGGTCACGGTCTTGAGCGCAGTGTCGGCCTGGGCCTCACGCGGCGGGCTGGAGACGTCAGCGTCGGCCTGGCAAACCAGCGGTAACAAACTCAGAGCAGCAAGGGGGAGTAACGAAAAGGGCGGTTTCATGGCGAAGGCTCGTGCAGTGCGTCGGCGAAACCTCCAGTGGTGGTGGTGGCGGAGCGTGTGGCCCGGACGCGGCTAAGGTTATTCGTTTTTGGTCTTTTGGCACTGACGGTTAGAACCGGATAATGCAGAGCCTTTGTAGCAATCGGCATCGGCAGCGGGAAATTCATTAATCGCATCACAGGCATGACTCAAAGGTCTGACCCATGGATTTACGCCAACTCCGGCATTTCCTGGCCTTGGCCAGGCACTTGAACTTCACCCGTGCCGCCGAAGCCGCCTGCATCACTCAATCGGCGTTCAGCCGCAGCATTCAGGGCCTGGAAAGCGAACTCGGCGGGCCATTGGTCGAGCGCGGCAGCCGTGGCGTGCTGCTGACCGCCAAGGGCGAAGCGCTGCGGGTGCGCGCCAGCCGCTTGCTCGATGAAGCCAGTAACCTGCGCGACGAGATGGCCGCCGAGCAACCGAGCGCCACCAGCAGCCGCCTCAGCTTTGGCGTCGGGCCGCTGGTCGCGGCGCGCCTGGTGCCTGAGGCGCTGGCCGTCTTCGTCGGGGATTTTGCGCATACCGCGCTGGACGTGCGGGTTGGCAAGCCTTCGGAACTGCTGGAGCTGCTCGATGAAGGCGAGATCAGCTTTCTGGTCGCCGATCTGCGGCACATGGACATTGGCACCCGCTATCTGGTCAAACCGCTGCGCTTTCGCCGCTTTGGTCTGGTCTGTCGCAGCGGCCACCCGTTGCTACAACAGGCAAAGCCCCATTTCCGGCAATTGATGGATTACCCACGAGTCAGCGCCATGCTGCCGCTGGAACTGCGCGGACTGCTGCAGGAACACTGGAGCGAGCGCGGGCCGGCACTGAATCTGGAGACCCAGCATAATGACCTGCTACCGACCCTGATGGCCGGTTCGGACAGCATCGGCGTATTGCAGCTCGAAGTCATTGACAGCCTGACCCGCAGCGGTGAATTCCAGCGCCTGCGCTGCTGCGACGAGCCCGCCCTGCTGCGTGATGGCGGCGCCTGCTTTGTGATTGTGCAACGCGCCGACCAGTTACTGAGCCCGCAAGCACGCAGCATGATCGAGACCCTGGAGCAGATCGACGAGCCGGCCCGCGCGCAGCCTCACGGCAACGCTTTGCCCTGTGCATCGTAAAGCGGCCAGGCTGATGCCCCATGGCGGCTGACCGCCTGCTCGACGAAACGCGGTTCCAGCCATTGTTCGACATCGAACGGCTTGCGAATCAGGCGCAGCTCGCTGGCCTGGCGCTGGCTCTCCTGCAGGCTTGAACTCAGGAACGGGTCCAGGCGCGGCGAGAAACGAAAACGCAGGTCCATGCCCTTGCTCTCTTCCCTGGCCAGGGCAACCGGGATGCCGCTGGCCTGCTCCTGCGCCACCAGGTACTGCTCGTAGCTGGCCGGGTCGATCAGGCTGGCGGAGTTGTCCACCAATGTGTCGACCAGCTTCTGCACGGCCTGCGGGTACTGATCAATGAACGCCTGGGTCGCCAGCAAGGTGCCTTGGGTGGTGGCCTGCAATGACAGGGTCTGGGTACTCAGGGCGATGCTCATGCCCCTGTCACGCAGGGTCAGCACGTTGTAGTTCGACCAGGTGGCATCAATCTGCCCGGCCAGCAGCGCCGAGGCTGCGGCGGTCCAGTCCAGGCTGATGACCTTCACATCCTGCTCACGCAATCCGGCACCCGCCAACAGCCGGCCGAACGACAGCTGGTCGGCGGTCCCACGGTACACCGCCACACGCTTGCCCTTGAGGTCTTCGACTTTGTGAATAGCCCCCTCAGGACGGCTGGCAAGGAACATGTTGGTGCCCCGCGAGCCCATCAGCACCCGGGTCTGCAAGCCGCTCGAGCGGCCGATGATTGCCGCCAGGTCACCCAGGCCGACCACGTCCAGTTGACCGTTGGCCAAGGCTTCGTTGATCGCCGGGCCCGCGCCCCGGAAGAAATGCCACTCGACCCGTGTACCGCTCTCGGCAAAAGCCTTTTCCAGTTGCTGCTGACGCTGAGCCACGCCCAGCGCACCGGGCGCATAAGGCTTGTTGCGGGTACTGAGGTCAGGCACCCCGATGCGGATGACCTGCGGGGCGGTTTCAGCCTGGGCGCTGCCGATCCCAAGCCAGACTGTCAGCGCCAGCAGTGTGGCACTCAAGGCTCGCGAGAATACAGTCATTGGGCGGTTTCCTTGTCAGGGTGAGCGGGTGTCGGGCGTTGTTCTTCCAGCACTGCAGCGCGGCGTACCCGGCGAATCGCCGGAAAGTAATCGGATACTGCCAGGTGCTGGGTGCTGCGATTATCCCAGATCGCCACATAACCGGCCTGCCAGCGCCAGCGCAACTGGAATGCCGGGTTTTCCAGATGCAGGAACAACAACTCCAGCAACGCTTTGGACTCGGCAGGTGTCAGGCCGACGATGTGTGCGGTAAAGGCCCGGTTGACGAACAGCGACGGCCGTCCCGACACCGGATGCCGACGCACCACCGGGTGACGGGTGGGGTCCGGCAGTTTAAGCAGGTTGTCGAGCAGACCGGGCTGTTCGAGCCGATTGACGTAGTCCAGCGCCGGGAACACGCTGTGCACCGCCTCCAGACCGTCGAGCAGCGCCCGCAGCGGCGCGGACAGCGCCTGATAGGCCGCCTCCGCGTCGACCCACAGGGTATCGCCACCGACCTCGGGAATCGTTTCGGCATGCAGCACACCGTACTTGAGCGGCCGCTCGGCGAAGGTTACGTCAGCATGCCAGGTGTCGTTGGCGCCCTTGCGGGTTTCGTCGTAGTTGAAGACCACCATTTCCTGGGTATCGGCGTGCGCCTGAAAGGTGGGATGTACATGCAACTCGCCCAGCCGCGCAGCGAAATCACGTTGCTGCAGGGCAGTCCATTGCTGCTCGGGGAAGAACAGCACCTTGTGCCGGACCAGCTCGGCCTCAAGCTGCGCCAGTTGCGCGTCATCCAGGTCATGCAACTGAATGCCGTCGATTCGCCCGCCCAGCAACGGGCCGAGGCGCACGGTCTCGGGAAAAAGATGACGCTGAGTCAGCGCAGACTGCATGGGTAGCCCTCTCGAAGCAGAAACAGAGGGCTACGACTCTAGGCAGGCACAGGCTTGAGCGACCAATGCTTTGCAGGTCTGGCCGCCATGCAGCGGCCGACTGACGTTTTACCAGGCTGTTACTTGCCTTCGCTGGCCGGCTTGTCGGCAAGGATCTGGGGAATCACATCAGTGCCGCGCCAGCGCCGCACGGCCTTCTGGAAGAACTGGCTGTTGGGCACCTGCACCAGCGCACCGCCCTGCTCGGGCAGCTCGATCAAGGTGGTGAACATCAGGTTGATGGCCGTGACCCGGCCTTTGACCCCGGGTTTGTCGAGCGTATCGACCAGTTCCACCACATCACCGATGCGAAACGGCCCGATGGTGAAGATCATCACCGCGCACAAGAGGTTCGACAGCACACTCCACATGGCAAAGAACGCCACCGCGGCCACCGCCACGAAGCCTGACAGGGCCGTCCACAACACCGTGGCCGAGACGCCCAGGCGGCCCAGCACGATGACGAAGGCGCTGCCCATGATGAACCAGCGCAAACCGCCACGCACCGGCATCAACAGCTCTGGTGGCAACGGGTAACGCTCGCCCAGGCGGGTCAGAAAACGTCCTACCACACGCTGGATCAGGTAACCCGCCAGCAGGATCAACAGCACTTGCACACCCAGCCAGATCGGTTCGATCCAGTGGGCCGCCAGTGTCACGCCTAATACGTCCATCAACCTTTGCACCTTTACGACAACGCTTCGAGCTCGGCCTGCATGGTTTCCAGCACCTCCAGTGCCTCCATCCAGCCCTCTTCGAGCTCACCCTCACGGGTTTTCAGCCTGGCCTGTTCAGACAACAGCTCACGCAGTTTGTCCTTGCTGGCGGCTTCGTAGATGGCGCTGTCAGCCAGACCGTGCTCGATTCTGGCGAGTTTTTCCTGCACCTCACCCAGTTCACGCTCAAGCTTTTCAGCCTGTTTCTTGTGCGGCGCCAGTTGCTGACGCAAGGCCGCGGCCTGCTGGCGCTGGGCCTTTTTGTCGGTCTTGTCGGCATTGACCGGGGTGTTGCTGACCGGCGCGTTGCGCTGACGATAGTCGGCCAGCCAGCGGGTGTAGTCGTCCAGGTCGCCATCAAACTCCTCGACCCGGCCGTCGGCCACCAGCATGAAGTTGTCGGTGGTGCTCTTGAGCAAATGCCGGTCGTGAGACACCACCAGCACCGCACCGCTGAACTCCTGCAAGGCCATGGTCAGCGCCAGGCGCATTTCCAGGTCAAGGTGGTTGGTCGGTTCGTCGAGCAGCAGCAGGTTGGGCTTTTCCCAGGCAATCAGGGCCAGGGCCAGGCGGGCCTTTTCGCCACCGGAGAAATTCACCACCGGTTCATCGAGGCGCGCGCCACGGAAGTCGAAACCGCCGAGGAAGTCGCGCAGGGTCTGCTCGCGTTCAGTGGGCGCCAGACGCTGCAGGTGCAACAAGGGGTTGGCTTTGGCGTCCAGCGAGTCGAGCTGATGCTGGGCAAAGTAGCCCACCGAGAGGTTTTCACCGCGTTGCAAGCGCCCGGCCAACGGTTGCAGCTCACCGGACAGGTTCTTGATCAGGGTCGACTTGCCTGCCCCGTTGGGGCCGAGCAGGCCGATGCGCGCGCCTGGGGTCAGTTGCAGCTTGACCTTCTCCAGGATGGTCTTGTCGCCATAACCCAGACGGGCATCAGACAGGTCCAGCAGCGGGCTGGAGATCTTCTCCGACTCGCGGAAAGTGAAGTTGAACGGTGAGTCGACGTGGGCCGCCGACAGCTCTTCCATGCGCTCCAGGGCCTTGATCCGGCTCTGCGCCTGGCGGGCCTTGGTGGCCTGGGCCTTGAAGCGGGCGATGTACTTTTCCATGTGCGCGCGCTGCGCCTGCTGCTTTTCGTAGGCCTGTTGCTGCTGGGCCAGACGCTCGGCACGGGCGCGCTCGAAGGCACTGTAGCCACCGCGGTAGAGAATGATCTTGCGCTGCTCGACATGCGCCACATGATCGACCACGGCATCGAGAAAGTCGCGGTCGTGGGAAATCAGCAACAGGGTGCCCGGATAACCCTTGAGCCAGTCTTCGAGCCAGAGGATCGCGTCGAGGTCTAGGTGGTTGGTCGGCTCGTCGAGTAACAGCAGGTCGGAAGGGCACATCAGCGCCTGGGCCAGGTTCAGGCGCATCCGCCAGCCACCGGAGAAACTGCCGACCTGACGCTCCATTTGCTCATTGCTGAAGCCAAGGCCGGCCAGCAGCTTGCGCGCCCGGGCATCGGCGGTGTAGCCATCGGCGCTGTCGAGTTCGGCGTGCAGGCGCGCCAGAGCGGTGCCATCGTGGGCCGTTTCAGCTTCAGCCAACTGACGCTGGACATCGCGCAAATGCACGTCGCCATCGAGCACATAGTCCACAGCCAGACGTTCGAGGGTATCGACTTCCTGGCGCATGTGCGCAATCCCCCAGTCGGCGGGCAGGCGGCAGTCACCGGAGTCCGGATGCAGCTCGCCGCGCAGCAACGCGAACAGGCTGGATTTGCCGGCGCCGTTGGCACCGATGAGGCCGGCTTTCTGGCCGGCGTGCAAGGTCAATTCAGCATCTTCTAGCAGACGCTGCGGACCACGCTGTAAGGTGAGGTTTTCAATTCGAATCATGATGGCGGCGGAGTCTACCAGCTTCGTCCCGGACAGGTGGACCACTATGCCTGCGGATCTATGGAGTTTCACCCTCGATTTCTATGCCCGACCCGGTATCGAGCAGGCCTGCCTGCGCCTGCAGGACCAGGGCGCGGATGTGTGCATGCTGCTATGCGGAGTCTGGCTGGGCGCGCGCGGGGTGGCTTGCCATCCGGCGCGGGTCGAAGCAATCAGCGCGCTGGCCCGGCCTTGGCAGGCAGACGTGGTCACTCCACTGCGTGCGCTACGCATTCAATGGCGTAGCAACGCAAAAGCAGATGCGGGGTTGGCGACGCTGCGCAATCAGCTCAAGAAACTGGAGCTGGATGCCGAACAGGCTCTGTTGCAACGCTTGCAGGCCCTGGTTCTGCAATGGCCTGAAGAGCAGGCAAACGAGACCGGACTATGGCTCAAGACGCTGGCCCCAGAAGTGGCGGGGCTGGACCGCGACGCACTGCAAGTGCTGTGCGACGCGGCCAGTGACGCCGGCAAGCAGCTTAGGAAGCGCTGCTCGGGTTGACGCTGTTGGCAACTGCTGGCGCTGTAGCCGGGGCGGCTGGCGCAGCAGGTGCCGACGTGCTTGCAGTTGCAGCCGGGGCGGCTTCAGGTTTGGCGGCGGCTGGTTTGGCTGGGGCCTTGGCAGCAGCAGGCTTGGCAGCGGCTGGTTTGGCCGGGGCCTTGGCAGCAGCAGGCTTGGCGGCGGCTGGTTTGGCCGGGGCCTTGGCGGCAGCGGGCTTGGCAGCGGCTGGTTTGGCCGGGGCCTTGGCGGCAACAGGCTTGGCGGCGGCTGGTTTGGCCGGGGCCTTGGCGGCAGCAGGCTTGGCGGCGGCTGGTTTAGCGGCGGCGGCCTTGGCTGGTGCTTTGGCAGCAGCAGGTTTGGCGGCTGGTGCCTTGCTGGCAGCGGGCTTGGCTGCGGCTGACGCCTTGGCAGCAGCGGGTTTGGCAGCTGGCTTGGCGGCAGCAGGTTTGGCAGCTGCGGTTTTCGCTGGCGCCTTGGCAGCGGCAGATTTGGCAGCCGGCTTGGCTTCGCGCGAGCTCAACACTTTACTGACAGCTTCGCCTACGCGGCCCACGCCTTGGGCCAGCTTGAGGCTTTCCTGCACATCACGCTTGAGTTGCTGAATGTAGTTGCGCGTCTCGGTCTGACGATCTTTGAGGGTGTCGAGCAGCGTTTCAAGTTCTTCGACAGCGGTCTTGGCTTTGGCCTGAGCCTTGGTTTTTCCGGAGGCAGCAGCGTCTTGAATGCGGGTGCGCGACTTGTGCAGTTTTTCCTGGGCCTTGACCCGTTGTTTTTCCAGCTTGGCGAGCAGTTTCTCGGCATCGGCCTGAGCTTGAGTGCAGGCGTCTTCCAGATGCTCGAGCAAGCTGCTCGACAGTTGTTGGAGCAAATGCAATGGGGTATTTACTGGCTTCTTTTTGGCCGACATGATTTACCTCCTGGCTGACGAAATTGCGGCCCATACTAGCCCTCTGCCCGAAGCGCCGCTAGCGCATCTTGACAGCATTGCAAGCCCGCTGTTGCATCATCACCCGCAAGATTGTGCAAGTTCATGGCCTGTCTGAAAAATTTCACCTCTACAGGTTGCTCATCCAGCCCGCCAGCACTGGCATAATCTTCAGGCTTTTTCATTACTGGCCGGAGAGCAGCCATGTCGCGCTACCTGTTAATGTCGTTGGTTCTGGTTGTGCAACTGGCCCAGGCCAGTGAGCCCCCGGCGTCCAGCGATACCCGTGATCTGGCCTACAGCCTGGGCGCCAGCCTGGGTGAACGGATGCGCCAGGAGGTCCCGGACCTTGATCTGGATGCGTTGGTCGAGGGTTTGAAGCAGTCCTATCAGGGCAAGCCGCTGGCACTCAAACAAGCACGCATCGACAAGATCCTCGCCGACCACGATGCGGCCATGACCCAGGCCGAAGCCGCCGGCACCGATTCGCAGACCGAAGCCGCACTGGCTGCGGAGCGGCGTTTCATGGACGCGGAAAAAGCCAAGCCGGGCGTCAAGGTTCTGGCTGACGGAATCCTCATGAGCGAACTGGTCGCCGGCAGCGGCCCTCGACCCGACCCCAATGGCCGGGTCGAGGTGCGTTACACCGGGCGTCTGCCAGACGGCACGGTGTTCGATCAAAGCAGCCAGCCCCAGTGGTTCCGCCTCGACAGCGTGATCAGCGGCTGGACCACCGCCCTGCAAGGCATGCCGGTCGGAGCCAAATGGCGTCTGGTGATTCCATCGGCACAGGCCTATGGCGCCGAAGGCGCAGGTGACCTGATTGACCCGTTCACGCCGCTGGTGTTCGAAATCGAGTTACTGGCTGTTTCGCACTGAACGAAAAAGGGTGCCGAAGCACCCTTTTTCACAACGCTCTGAAAACTCTTTTAAACGCTCAGGCTTCAGCGCTGGCCTCTTCCTTGTGCGAGTTGTGCAGCACCTCGATCAGGCAGTCTTCGAGTTCGAAGCGCTCGTGCAGCAGCCCGCCAAGTTTCTTGAACTCAGTGGCGCAATCTGAAGATTCATTCTTGTCGCAGCGATCATTGAACGCCAGAGCAAACTGGGTGATGACCTCCAGACGCGGGAACAGTGTGTCGGCCAACTCAAGACCCCGCTCGTCGTTAAACGCCCGGGCTTCATCGCTGAGTTGTTCATAGACTTCGAAGTGACCGGCAGAGACATAGTCGACCAGCAACTGGCAGAAGCGTTGCTTTGCCTTGCGCTCGCCAAGCGATTGCGGAGAACCGCCAAGGGCATCATAGGCCCGGATCAGTTCATGACGTTCGAGGAGCCAACGATCAATCAGCAGGTTGACCCCACCCCAACGCTCCTGAGCACTCTCGCAGCTTTCCAGCATGATGTTCTCTCTTCCCTTAAGGGCATGCGGTCCTGTAGCGGCCTCAAGGCACGAAACAGGCCAGGTGAACCGAGCCTGACGGCGTCATGAGAGCCGAGTTTCTCGACGCTTGCGAGCCAGATTATGCCCGCAGGATAAGCCCATCAAGTCAAGAAAACGAGAAAGTTCATACAAGTGTTTGATCCTGATCCTGACCAATGCCCCGGATCCTGCGGCCTATCTGGCCTGACAAGGGATACAGTGCCAATAGCATCAGCCCTGCAAAACACAAAAGACTCCACTCCGGCAGGCTGATGCCGAACAGTGACCAGTTGATCTCGGCGCACAAGCGTGATTCGCCTTGCAGCAGGTCACCCCAGGCATCCAGCGCCAGATTATCGAAGCTACGCTCCAGCGCATTGGTGACCGCCAGAAATTGTTCGGGCGATGAGGTCTGCAACCAGACCTGAGCCCCGGCCACACCAGCCCCCGCAACAGCCGCAAGCAGAAGGCCCCCCGCATAACGGCGCCAGCCGCGCACCGAAGGGCCGTGTAAAGCGGCTGCCAGGCAGATCAGACCGGCAAGCGCCAGCAAGACCCGTTGCCAGCGGCAGAGCAGGCATGGCTCGAGGTTAAAGCCATGCTGCAGCCAGAGCGCCGCCCCCAGGGACAATGCGCATGCAATGAACGCCATGAGAAAGAGAACGCGTGTGCGGGCCAGATGCATGGCAAATCCGTAACAGAAAACGAAGGCCGCTACGGTAGAGGAAAGCGCCTTACGCTTTCAAGGCGCTGACCTTCCGATGTTTCGCTGAAAACAAAAGGAAAAATACACACACAAATGCAGGATTTTTACCTTATAGCGTAGGAATATTCCTGGACGCATTTCTGTCAACCACGCAACACCACTGAAAAATGCGGTCAATCGCCGCAGGAGCCCGCCATCGGCCCCTGCATGACGCATTTTCAGGCGCGACTCAATGCGGGCAACGGCCGGGCCAGCAGGCGCTCATCGAGCATGCCCAGACCTTGCTGGAACAACTGGTTGCTGCGCTCGGTTTCACCCAACTGAGCCAACAGCCGCGCCAGTTCAGCGCAGGTCTCCGGATTGGGCTCAAAGCGCAGGCTGCTTTCCAGATAATCCCGCGCCTTGCCCCATAGGCGCCCTTGCAGGCAAATGCGCCCCAGGGTCAGCAGCAGGCTGGGATCTTCGGGGTGCTGTTTCAGCCAGCCTTCGGCTGCCTGCAACTGCTTGCCGTTGTCGGCGCCACGCACCAGACCATACAGACGGGCCAGATGGCTGTTGTAGTCGCGCTTGAGCGCGGAGCGCAATACATCTTCGGCCTGAGCCTCGGCATTCAGACGTCGCAACTGCTCGGCGTAGGCCAACACCAGGGCCGGTTCCTGACGCTGCGCAGAACTGAGCGCCTTCCAGGCCTGGTCCAGCGACGCCAGGCCACTGGCGCTGGCATTGTCGGTTTCACGCCAGGCTGCCAGGCTGAGGTTTTCGCCCCAGGCACGGCGCTCCAGCTCGGCCAGCTCGGCCGCCGGCAGCACTTTGTCTTTGCGCAACTCAGGCATCAGACGCACCAGTTCGGACCAGTCGCCGCGCAGCAGGTACAGACGTTGCAACTGACGCAGCACCTGCGGGTTATGCCGGTGACGCTCCTGCATCGCCTGCAGGGTCACCAGCGCACCATCGGTATCGCCACGGTCCTGCTGCAACTGGGCATGACTCAGGGCTACTGCCAGTTCGGCTTGCGGCTGACGCTGCAAGGCACGCTCGAGCAGACTGTCGCAGTCCTCGTAACGGCCTTGCTCATTGGCGGCGCGGGCAGCCCCGAGGTAATAGAGCAGCGGCTGCGGATCAGCCTCTGCGGCGCGATGCAGATGACGCTGGGCGCTGGCCCAGCGGCCTTCAGCCAGGTCCATCTGGCCCTGTTCGACCGCGATCTGCACCCGGCGGCTGCGGTTGTGTCGCGACCAGGGATTGACCAGGCCGCTGGAGGCGCTGACCAACCCGATCAACAAACGCGCAACCAGCAGCACCAGCCAGAGCGCCAGCAACAGACCCAGGGCCGCCCAGAGGCTCGATTCGTAACGGAAGTTCTGATAGGAAATCAGTACATAGCCAGCGTGCTCGGCCATGGCGACCCCGATCAGGGCCGCGACAGCAATGGCAATAAAGAGCAGGATGTAAAAGCGCTTCATGGGCTGGTCCCCCGCTGCGTTTCAGCCGGCTGTGGCGACATCTGGCGACGCTCCAGGTAAGCCTGTACCGCGCTGAGGCTTTGCGCCAGGTCCGGAGTCAGCACCGACACCTGCTGGCCGGCCAGGGCCGCCAGACGCTCGGCGATGACCTTGCTCTGCGGATTGTCTTTGTTGAAGTTGGTATCCAGCACGCTGCGCGCCTCGCCAATCGACTTGGCGTAGACCTGCGGCTCGCCATTGAGCGCAGCCCACTGCGCCTGCTCCAACGCCAGGGTCAGGGCCAGACGCACCTGCGCCAGGCTCTGCCCGGCGAGCAGCGGGCGAATGTCCTTGTCGGCATTGAAGTCGATGCGGATGTAGTGGGAAATCTGCTTCCACCAGCGGCTCCAGTAGCTGTCTTCGCTCTGGCTGGAGGTCAGGCCGAACAGCGACTCGCCCTTGTCCTGGTACTCCGGCGCCAGCGCGTTGAGCTGCAAGGCCTGCTCACGCAGCGCCGACAGTTGCAGGAACAGGCCGGTACGGTCAGGTTGCTCGACACTGCGCAGCGCCGTCATGCTCCGCGCCAGCTGCTCGCGGGCAGCGAAAGCCCCCGGATCATCCTGCTCACGCAGGATTTCGTCGGCACCCTGGACCAGCGCGCGGGCACTGTTGATGTCCTGCAACGCCGACAGACGCAGGCTGGCCAGACGCAGCAGATGCTCGGCCTCAGCCAGACGCCAGTCTTTGCGGCTGGCACCGAGTACGGTTTCCAGGCGCTGGCTCAGGCGTTGCTGGTCACCCTGCAACTGCGCCACCAAGCGGCGGTTGTCTTCAAGCTGGGCGGCCGGCGGAAACTGCGCCAGACGCGCGTTCAGTTGCTGGTCAGTACGCGCCAGAGCCAGGGTCTGCTCGGCGATATCCTGCACCTGACTGCGCTGCTGCAGATGGCCCGCCTGGAGCATGCGTAATTGCCATACTCCCCAACCGGCTACACCGACACCGGCAATCCCCAGCAACAGGGCCAGAACCGCCAGACCACTGCCTCGGTTACCGCTGCGCTTGGGGGCGGGAGTTGCTGGCGAAGTCTTCGACAACGCTTCTTCGTCTTTGGGCAAGGCTGTTTCGCTCACGTGTCCATCCTTTGCAGTTAGGCGTCGTTTTCCACAACGCTTGATCGATCAGGGCGCCGCCACCGCGGGTTCAGGGGTTGCCTGTACGGCTTGTAACAAGGCCGCAGTACTGGCACCACGGCAATCGACGACAATACGGGCACCGGCATCACGTGCCAGCTCCGCGACCCGGGGGCTCGGTACGAATAACGGCAGACCCGCCAATTCAGGCCAGCAGTCTCCCGCCATCTGCAGCAAATGCTCAAGACCCTGCCCACTGCTGACCACCAGCCCGTTCAAGCGTTCCCCCGCCACGCGCTGTGGCAACGCAGCGACGGGGTAATCGGGCCTGAAGCGGCGGTACAATGGCAGGTAGTCGACCCGCACACCCGACTCGCGCAACCGCTCGGCCATCCACTCGCGTCCGTCTTCACCGCGCATGATTAACACACGACTTCCCGGTATGGCGATGGCCTGATGCAATTGCGGCAAATCGAGCAAGGCTTCGCTGTCGTCACCCTGCACTGGCCAGGTCACATCCAGCAGACCGTAATCAAGCAAGATCTGCCCGGTGCCGCGGCCTACGCAAAACCACGGCTGGATGGGCGGCTGCGGCCAGATTTCATCCAGCAGTTCGACGACCAGACGCGCTGCCGGCTTGCTGACCACGATCACCGCCTGGTAGTGCATCAATTCGAAGATCTTTGCGCGCTGCGCGTCATCGAGCACAAGCGGCTCGGTCTCCAGCAGCGGCAGGCTGCTGGAAAAGATCCCTGCTGCGGCCAGCTCATGCGCCACCTGCGCCGATTCTTCGGCAGGCCGGGTCAGCAACAGGCGCCAGGCGCTCATCACTCTGCGGCCTGACCATAAATGGCGTGCAGAATGCGCTCTGCGCCCTGCGCCAGCAGGTCCTCGGCCACCTGCACACCCAACGCCTGGGCCGCGTCCCGGGAGGCACGTGCCTCAGCGCGCAGCAGCACACCGCCAGCCGGCTCGCCGACCAGGCCGCGCAACCACAACTGTTCGCCTTCAAGCACCGCATAACAGGCGATCGGCACCTGGCAGCCGCCGTTGAGGTGACGATTGAGCGCACGCTCAGCACTCACCCGCGCCGCCGTGTCGGCGTGGTGCAGCGGCGCCAGCAACGCATGGATTTGCGCATCGGCGCTGCGGCATTCAATGCCCACCGCGCCCTGGCCGCCGGCAGGCAGGCTGTTTTCGATACTCAGGTTGGCGGTGATACGCGCCTCGAAGCCCAGCCGTATCAAACCGGCAGCGGCGAGGATAATCGCGTCGTACTCACCCGCATCAAGCTTGGCCAGGCGCGTATTGACGTTGCCGCGCAAGAACTGAATCTTCAGGTCAGGACGCAAGGCCAGCAACTGGGCCTGACGGCGCAGGCTTGAAGTGCCCACCACACTGCCCGGCGGCAGCGCATCAAGACTGACAAAATGGTTGGAAACGAACGCATCACGCGGGTCTTCACGCTCACAGATGCAAAACAGGCCCAACCCCTCGGGGAAGTCCATGGGCACGTCTTTCATTGAGTGCACAGCGATATCGGCCTGATTTTCCAGCAGCGCCGTTTCCAGCTCTTTGACGAACAGGCCTTTGCCACCGATTTTCGACAGCGGTGAGTCGAGCAGTTTGTCGCCACGGCTGACCATCGGCACCAAGGTCACGATCAGCCCCGGATGGGCCTGTTCCAGGCGGGCTTTGACATACTCGGCCTGCCACAGGGCCAGTGCGCTTTTGCGGGTAGCGATGCGGATCTCGCGAATGGACATGGATCAATCCGTACAGGGTAAAGACCGCCGATGATAACAGTTCGGCCGCGTGCGCTTGGAGTGCTGCCGGTGAACTCCCGGCAGGTCACTGACACGAATCAACGAAAACACTGCCCATACCCGTCCGGGGCCGCGTTTTGGCGAGGCCAGTGACGATAGTCGTCCTGCGCACAGTCTGCTTTGTCGAAAACAGCGTCGAAATGTCCATTTACGCCAGACAGGTACGGACGAGCCGCGAATCGTCCGTCCTGAAGAACGTCAAAGCTGCTGCATCATCTTGCGCACGCCGGCCACATGCCGACGACTGACCACCAGGGCATCGCCGTTGAGACCCTTGAGGTACAACTGAAAATGCCCAAGGGGCGTTCGCTGCAGGCGCTCGATTCGCTCACGGGCCACCAGAGCATTGCGGTGGATGCGCACGAATCGGTCGCCGAACTCGTCCTCAAGCGCCTTGAGCGGCTCATCGAGCAAGACCTCTCCCCCCTCATGGCGCAGGGTGACGTACTTGTGGTCGGCGATGAAATAGATCACCTGCTCCAGGGGAATCAGCTCGATTCCCTTGCGGGTCCGGGCACTGATATGCGTGCGCGGACCGTTGCCACTCTCGGCGGCAGGGCGGGTCATCGCGGCCAGTTGCACGCGATTGGGTCGTTCGGCTTTTTTCAGCGCTTCGGCCAGGTGCTCGGGGCGCACCGGCTTGACCAGGTAGCCGACCGCGCTGACCTGAAACGCATCCAGGGCAAATTCACCGTGTGCGGTGCAGAATACAACGGCGGGCGGGGTTTCCCGCTCGCACAGTCTGGCAGCGACCTGCAGGCCATCGAGGCCTGGCATAAGGATGTCGAGCAGCACGATATCGGGCTTGTGGCTTTCAATCAGCGCCAGGGCTTCTTCGCCATTGGCAGCGCTGGGTTCAAGAACCCGGTAGCCTTCGATTTCACCGACCAGGCGGCTCAATCGTTCGCGGGCCAGGGGTTCGTCATCAACGATCAGGACATTCATATTGCTTTGGCTTCCTGCGTGAGTCTCGCACAAGGATAGCGTAGACAGGTGTAGTGACGACCGTCACGGCGCTCCACGCTCAGACTGGCATGAGGACCAAAAAGTGCCGTAATTCGCGCACCTATGTTCAACAAAGCCTGCTGGGTGCCGTTGGACGTCTGCCGCGGGGCAACTTCGTCATAAGGATTGCTGACACACAATATGAACTCTCCCCCTTCGTAATCTGCCTCGACCCTGACCACCCCTCCATCAACACGAGGAGCAATGCCATAGGTCAAAGCGTTTTCCAGCAACGGTTGCAAGGTTAGCTGGGGAATCGGCAAGTCATCCGCGATTGCACTTACCGCCCAATCCAACTGTAGACGCTCGCCAAGACGATATTGTTCGATCGACAAATATCTTCTCGCCAGTTCCAGTTCCTCACCCCAGGTCACCAGCGTGCCCGGCCGGGCCAGGCTGGCACGAAACAGGTCAGACAGATCCAGCACCGCCTGCTCGGCCTTGACCGGGTTGCTCACCACCAGGCTGGCGATACTGTTGAGCGTATTGAACAGAAAGTGCGGCCGGATACGCGCCTGGAGCGCCTCGATCCTGGCCAGAGACTCGGCCTGTTGCTGCTTGCGCCACTGACTCTGTAGATAAAAATAGCGCAACATCAGCGCCGACATGATCAAGGCAATCACCGAATAGCGAATATAGCGCTCGACCATGCCCTCCAGGCTGATCCGCCCCGACAACTGACAGACATCGGTGATCACGGTACACAGCAGCGTCAACCCCACCACCATCAGGCACCCCGACAGCCCGGCCAGACCGCTTGGCAAGCGTGCCAGCCAGGGACGCAGGCCGCACAGCAGCGCCGCCGAGAGCAGCACGATCCACTGCACGAACAACGACATCAGGGCCAGCCGCACCCATGGAAAGCCGTCAGGGATCGGCTCGACCAGTATCAGTGCCAGCACCAGCAGCTCGGCCAGCAGTATCAGTACCAGCAGCGTCTGGGGCAGGCACAGTTCGGGTAAAAAGAAGTCCTGTTGCGCAGCGGATTGATCGTTTTCGGTTTTCATAGGGCCCTCACGCATGGCGTCCAGTCTCTGCCCGGCACATGACGGCAGCAAGCGCTGCAAGGATAAAAACACACCATCCTGCTATGATCGACGCACTTCGTAACCAAAAGCAGAGCAACGAGCGAAATCATGAGCACCGACAAGACCAACCAGTCCTGGGGCGGCCGTTTCAGTGAGCCCGTCGACGCGTTCGTCGCGCGATTCACCGCCTCCGTCAACTTTGACCAGCGCCTGTATCGTCATGACATCATGGGTTCTGTCGCCCATGCCACCATGCTGGCCAAGGTCGGCGTGTTGAGCGATGCCGAACGCGACACCATCATCGACGGCCTGACGACCATCCAGGGTGAAATCGAGGCTGGCCAGTTCGAATGGCGCGTCGACCTGGAAGACGTGCACATGAACATCGAAGCCCGCCTGACCGACCGCATCGGCATCACCGGTAAAAAGCTGCACACCGGGCGGAGCCGTAACGACCAGGTGGCCACCGACATCCGCCTGTGGCTGCGCGATGAAATCGACCTGATCCTCGGCGAAATCACCCGCCTGCAACAAGGTTTGCTGGAGCAGGCCGAGCGCGAAGCCGACACCATCATGCCCGGCTTCACGCACCTGCAGACCGCTCAGCCAGTGACCTTTGGCCACCATCTGCTGGCCTGGTTCGAGATGCTCAGCCGCGACCATGAGCGCCTGGTCGACTGCCGCAAGCGTACCAATCGCATGCCGCTGGGCAGCGCTGCGCTGGCGGGCACCACCTACCCGATCGACCGTGAGCTGACCTGCCAGTTGCTGGGTTTCGAAGCGGTCAGCGGCAACTCGCTGGACGGCGTGTCGGACCGCGATTTCGCTATCGAATTCTGCGCCGCCGCATCGCTGGCGATGATGCACCTGTCGCGCTTCTCGGAAGAGTTGGTGCTGTGGACCAGCGCCCAGTTCCAGTTCATTGACCTGCCGGATCGTTTCTGCACCGGCAGCTCGATCATGCCGCAGAAGAAAAACCCTGACGTACCTGAGCTGGTGCGCGGCAAGAGCGGCCGCGTGTTCGGCGCCCTGACCGGGCTGCTGACGTTGATGAAAGGCCAGCCACTGGCCTACAACAAGGACAACCAGGAAGACAAGGAACCGCTGTTCGACGCCGCCGACACCCTGCGCGACTCGCTGCGGGCGTTTGCCGACATGATCCCGGCGATCAAGCCGCGTCACGCCATCATGCGCGAAGCCGCGTTGCGCGGGTTCTCCACTGCCACCGACCTGGCCGACTATCTGGTGCGCCGCGGCCTGCCGTTTCGCGACTGCCACGAAATCGTCGGGCATGCCGTGAAGTACGGCGTCGAAACCGGCAAGGATCTGGCTGAAATGAGCCTGGACGAGCTGCGCCAGTTCAGTGACCAGATCGAGCAGGACGTGTTCGCGGTACTGACCCTGGAAGGTTCGGTCAACGCCCGTAACCATATCGGCGGGACCGCACCGGCCCAGGTTCGCGCCGCCGTAGCCCGCGGCCAGGCGCTGCTGGCTGCACGCTGAGCTATCGCCACCCGGTCGCCGTGGGAGCGAAGCTTGCTCCCACGAGCGCCTTCAGCCGCGATGCTTCACAGGAGAACCTCCATGAGCAACACCCCCGAACACGACATCGATGCCGATGACGAAGAGCAGTTCGCCGCTTCGACCCTGATCCAGGCCATCGAAAACCAGCTTGAGTCCGACAATCCGCCGGCCGCCAAGGCGGTGTACAACAAGCTGACCCTGGTGGGTTATGAACGTGACGACATTCTCGAAATGATGGCCCATGTACTGGCCGTCGAGATCGACGCCATGCTTGAAGCCGACCGACCCTTCGACAGCCAGTGGTACGAGACCGCCTTGCGCGCCTTGCCGGAGCTCCCGCCACAAGACTGATAGGCAAAGCTCCAGAACCGGGACTACACTGCCAAGGCCCCCTGCCACGATCTGTTCGAGGGGCTACGCTTGAAGATACCCACTATAAAAAGTCTGGAGCGCCTATGTCTTATACCCCTGAGCTGGTTGCTGAACTGGAAATCCTTGCCCTGTTCAACCTGGACAACACCCTTGAAGGCCTCAAGATCCATCACGTGGCAGCCCCCAGTGCGATTGCCGCTGCGCAGCGACTCAATGAAAAAGGCCTGACCACCCAGGTCGACGGTGGCTATCTGACCAGCCTGGGACTGGAAGCCGCACGCCACGCCCAGGCCCTGCTGACCATTCTCGACGTTTCCCGCAAGGCAGCCTGATTCGCGGCAGCCATCAGAGCCTGGCGATAAAAAAGCTTGCCGGGCTTTTCACCTGAACCACCCGAAGCGCTATAAAATTGGCGTCATTTTTCAATTACGCCGTTCAAGCCCAGCGCATCAGCCCGTTCGGGGTAACGGCATCAATACTTACAACAAAACCTGAACCGGGTTTGAGTGGCGATGACGCACCCATTTGAAATTCGCCCCGACCTTGATCAGGGCATTGACCGCAAAGTCCTCAGCCAACTCAAAGACCGCTTCCTGAGCCTCAACGAGCGCCGTCTGGCACGCGCCATGGAAGGACTCTCCTCACGCCAGCAAAGCGTCCTGACCCTGCTGCCGCTGCTGTTTCACGTCAATCACCCGCTATTGCCCGGTTATGTATCCGGCAATACGCCAGCCGGTGTGTCGAATTACGAGCCGGCGGCCCCGGTCCTGGCCGAAGCACAACGGCTGACCCGGTCTTTCTCGCACAAGCCACGCCATGGTCATGCGGTGCAGCCAATCCACGGACTGTTCCTGATGGGCAGCCTGGGGACGCTGGCACAGGCCGAGCAAAGCGATATGGACGTCTGGGTCTGCCACGACAGCGAACTGACACCCGAAGCCATTGCCGAGCTGCGCAAGAAATGCCAGGCACTGGAAGCCTGGGCCGCCACCCAAGGCGCCGAAGCACACTTCTTTCTGGTCGACCCACAACGCTTTCGCGAGGGCGAACGCGAGACGCAACTGAGTTCAGACGATTGCGGCACCACCCAGCACTACCTGTTGCTCGATGAGTTCTACCGCACCGCCATCTGGCTTGCCGGGCGCATTCCACTGTGGTGGCTGGTGCCAGCCTACGAAGAAGCCCGTTACGAGCAGTATTCGCACACCCTGCTGTCCAAGCGCTTCATCCGCGCCGATGAAGTGCTCGACCTGGGCAATATGGCCCACATTCCGGCGGGTGAGTTCGTCGGCGCCGGGCTCTGGCAGTTGTACAAGGGCATCGAGTCACCTTACAAGTCGGTGCTCAAGCTCTTGCTGATCGAGGTCTATGCCAGCGAGTACCCGCATGTTCAGTGCCTGAGCCTGCGTTACAAACAAGAGGTGTTCGCCCACCGCCTCGACCCGGACGAACTCGACCCCTACATCGTGGCGTACCGACGCATCGAAGAGCACCTGCTGGCCCGCAACGAGCCCGAACGTCTGGAACTGGTGCGGCATAGCCTGTACTTGAAGGTCAATAAAAAGCTGACCGGCCGGCAGCGCAGCAGCGGCTGGCAACGCCAGTTGCTGGAACATCTGACCCGGCAATGGGGTTGGAGTGAACAGCAACTGACCCTGCTCGACAACCGTAACCACTGGAAAGTCCGGCAAGTCAGCCACGAACGTCGCGCGCTGGTCAACGAACTCAATTACAGCTACCGCTTCCTGACCCAGTTTGCCCGCACCCGGCAGGTCGCCAACTCGATCAATACCAGAGACATGAGCGTGCTGGGCCGTCGCCTGTATGCCGCTTTCGAGCGTAAAGCGGGCAAGATCGAGTTCATCAACCCCGGTATCGCTCCGGATCTGGCCGAGGACACCCTGACCCTGATCCACCTGCCCAACCCGCGTGAGCCGGGCAAACACCAGTGGAGCCTGTACAACGGCAATCTCGGCGTGCAGGAGTATGAAAACCATGCGCCGATCAAACGCAGCCGCGAGCTGATCGAGCTGCTGACCTGGTGTCATCGTAACGGCGTCATCGACAGCACAACGCGCCTGGCACTGCATCCCGGCAGCAGCGATCTGAGCGAGATTGAGCTGTTCAACCTGATCGGCGCCTTGCAGCAGAGCATCCCGCTACCGTTGCCGAGCGTCAGCGACGAGCAACTGTTGCAACCCAGCGAGCCTGCGCAAATTCTCTTGTTGGTCAATGTCGGGGTCGACCCACTGCGCCATCACCGCGACCTGAATATCCTGATGACCACTGAGCGTACCGACTCGCTGAGCTATGCCGGGACGCGCGAAAACCTGGTGCTGACCCTCGACCAGGTGACCCTCAATAGCTGGAACGAGACGCTGGTCAGCCGCTATGAGGGGCCGCACGCGCTGCTCGACTGCCTGACCGAATTGCTCGGCAGCCTGCCCGACGGCGCCACGCAGCCGCGCATCCAGGTGCGCTGCTTCTGCCATAACCGCGCACCGGCCATTGCCCAACGAGTCGAGGAAATCATCGATACCGCCCGCTTGTTGCAGGCCCGTCGCCTGAACCACCGCTACCTGTTCCAGGTCCAGCAGCAGTACCACGTTCTGGCCTTGCTGCCCGACCAGACAACCCAGGTGGTGGTCAACAGTGTGGCGGGGCTGTTCACCTATCTGGGCGAAGAACTGCCTTGCTACAGCCCGCTGTATCTGGACCCGCATGCCCTGGACGATCAAGACCTGCCGTTGATCATGCCCTACGGTCAGCCAGAATGCCTGCAGGTGTTCTATCGGGTTATCGACCGTTACGCCGACCTTTATGTGCTCGACGAGCACAACGCACTCTGGCATCAGCGCCTGCCATGGCACGACGAGCAAAGCCTGTTAATGCCCTTGCAGCGTTTCTTCCACTCACTCATTTACCGGCGCGGCGCCTCGCTGCCCCTGGATAATCCGCACGAGCCGGTGTCGCTTGAGGTGCTGTATTACCAGATCCTGCCTTCAGGCAGCGGCCATGCCCGCAGCATCGAACCGCGTCAGGCGCCGACCACAGCGGACAAGCCGTTCTATGACGTGCAGGCGATTATCGAAGAGGCTTCACCGGGGCAGATGAACGTCTCGCTGTACTGCAATAACCGGGAGTTCACCGAACTGGAGCATGGCGACCAGCTGTACGCCGTGGTCGCCCGGCAGATCCTTGCCCAGCGTCAGGAACCGGAGCGCTACCGCTGCTACATCACCGACCTGGACTTGTCAGGGCTGCTCGATGACGGCCACGGCCAGAGCATCCTTTACCTGCGCCACAAGGCGCGGCTGGAAAAGCTGCTGAATGAGGCGATGGATCAGGCCTGAGCCTGCAGCCTGCGCTGCTCGGCGGCATGACGGATCTGCCGGCGCCGCTCGTCATCGGCCGAGCGCCACTCGCGAATGTCTTCCACATGCCGGAAACAGCCCAGGCAGACCTTGTCTTCATCCAGCCGGCAGAGGCTGACGCACGGCGAAGCAACAGCCGGGCTGACGTTGCTGTACAGCGGTTTGGGAGGTCGTGGAGCGGCGCCGGTGGTCATCATCAGATCTCGTCGAATTCCAGTTCGACGCCCGCCTGCTCAAGAGTGATGCGCGGCAGCATTTCGCTCAGCAGTTCATCACTGGTATCACAGACCCAGCGATTTTCTTCCTGGTCGTAGTCGAAGTGATAACCGCCTGAGCGCGCCGCCAGCCACAGCTGACGCAGGGGTTCCTGACGGCTGAAGATCAGTTGCGAGCCATTTTCGAACTTGACGGTCAGCACGCCGGCCGAATTTTCCAGATCAAGGTCCAGATCGCTCTCGTCGAAGATGTCCTCCAGGGCCTGCTGGGTGGCATCGACCAGATCGTGAAAACGCGCTTCGGTCAAACTCATGGGGGAACCTCGCAAAAGTGGTCAGGCATCACATGCCGCGCACGATACGGGCGCAGCCGGGCAAATGCAAAGCCTGGCCGCCTGCTTGTTCGTCAGGCGTCGATAATCCGCCATTTTTCTGGCCCGGCCAGTCATTGCCGCGCTAACCCCGCCAGACGGAAAGCCCGCTGCATAGGCAAGCCGTCAGGTGGCCGGTATACTCGGGCCCAATCAAAGCTTATACAAAGGATTTCGCCATGAAGCGCCTGATCTCTTCGCTTGCTGCGCTCGTCGCGGTTGCCTGTCTTGTCACCGCCTGCGGCCAGAAAGGCCCGCTGTACCTGCCTGACGACACCAAGTCTGCCGACGAACAAGCCAAGTCGCACTCGCACAAGCACAACTAAGGGACCTCAATGGACGCTTTCAACTACCGCGACGGCGAGCTGTTCGCGGAAGGCGTGGCGCTGTCTGCCATCGCCGAACGCTTCGGCACGCCGACCTACGTTTATTCGCGCGCGCACATCGAGGCGCAGTACAACGCCTATGCCGACGCCCTGAACGGCATGCCGCACCTGGTCTGCTTTGCAGTCAAAGCCAACTCCAACCTCGGCGTGCTCAACGTGCTGGCCCGCCTGGGCGCCGGCTTCGACATCGTTTCACGCGGTGAACTCGAACGCGTTCTGGCGGCTGGCGGGCGGGCTGACAAGATCGTCTTCTCTGGCGTGGGCAAGAGCCGCGACGACATGCGCCGGGCGCTGGAAGTCGGCGTGCACTGCTTCAACGTCGAGTCCACTGAAGAGCTGGAGCGCCTCCAGCTGGTGGCCGCCGAGCTGGGCGTACGCGCGCCGGTATCGCTGCGGGTCAACCCGGACGTCGACGCGGGCACCCACCCTTACATTTCTACGGGCCTGAAAGAGAACAAGTTCGGCATTGATATTGTTCAGGCCGAAGACGTCTACGTCCGCGCCTCGCAGTTGCCGAACCTGGAAGTGGTCGGCGTCGACTGCCATATCGGCTCGCAGCTGACCACT
The DNA here is from genome assembly GCF_024584215.1 of Pseudomonas sp. LJDD11. Lineage (NCBI taxonomy): Bacteria > Pseudomonadati > Pseudomonadota > Gammaproteobacteria > Pseudomonadales > Pseudomonadaceae > Pseudomonas > Pseudomonas sp. LJDD11. The sequence goes on along the minus strand of NZ_JANJFL010000020.1, from coordinate 73,834 downwards.
CTGGAACCGTTCATCGACGCGCTGGACCGCCTGCTGGATCTGGTCGACCGGCTGGGTGATTGCGGTATCCACTTGCGCCATATCGACCTGGGCGGCGGCCTGGGCGTGCGTTATCGCGATGAAGAGCCGCCTCTGGCCCAGGATTATATCCAGGCAGTGCGCAAGCGCCTTGAAGGCCGCGACCTGGGCCTGGTATTCGAGCCGGGCCGTTTCATTGTCGCCAATGCCGGCGCCTTGTTGACCCGTGTCGAGTACCTCAAGCACACCGAGCACAAGGACTTTGCCATTGTCGATGCGGCAATGAACGACTTGATCCGCCCGGCCCTGTATCAGGCCTGGATGGACGTTTCGGCGGTGCAGCCGCGTGACAGCGCGCCCCGCCTTTACGACATCGTCGGCCCGATCTGCGAAACCGGCGACTTCCTGGCCAAAGACCGCGAGCTGGCCCTGGCTGAAGGCGACCTGCTGGCCGTACGCTCGGCGGGCGCCTATGGTTTTGTCATGAGCTCGAACTACAACACCCGTGGCCGCGCCGCCGAGGTGCTGGTCGATGGCAATCAGGCCCATGAAGTGCGCCGCCGCGAAACCCTGACCGAGTTGTTCGCCGGCGAAAGCCTGCTGCCGGAGTAATCCATGCTGCTGCGTTTTACCAAAATGCACGGGCTGGGCAATGACTTCATGGTTCTGGACCTGGTCAGTCAGCACGCGCACATCCAGCCCAAGCACGCCAAACAATGGGGTGACCGGCATACCGGCATCGGCTTCGATCAACTGCTGATCGTCGAGGCACCGAGCAACCCGGACGTGGATTTTCGTTACCGGATCTTCAACTCCGATGGTTCCGAGGTCGAGCAGTGCGGCAACGGTGCGCGCTGCTTCGCGCGCTTCGTGCTGGACAAGCGCCTGACCGCCAAACGCAAGATCCGCGTCGAGACCAAGAGCGGGGTCATCGAGCTGGACGTCCGCAATGACGGCCAGATCAGCGTCGACATGGGCCCGCCACGGCTGGTTCCCGAGCAGATCCCGTTCCAGGCGCCGCAACAGGCCAGCAGTTATGATCTGCAGGTCGACGGCCAGACCGTGCAACTGGCGGCCATATCGATGGGCAACCCGCACGCGGTACTTCGCGTTGAAGACATCAACAAGGCCCCGGTGCATGAGCTGGGGCCGAAGATCGAACACCACCCGCGCTTCCCGGCCAGGGTCAATGTTGGTTTCCTGCATGTCGTAGACCGCCAGCGCGCGCAGTTGCGCGTCTGGGAGCGTGGCGCCGGGGAAACCCAGGCCTGCGGTACCGGTGCCTGTGCAGCCGCCGTCGCAGCCATCAGTCAGGGCTGGATGGATTCGCCGGTCATGATTGACCTGCCCGGTGGCCGCCTGAGCATCGAATGGGCCGGGCCGGGCCAACCGGTGTTGATGACCGGGCCGGCGGTACGGGTCTACGAGGGTCAGGTTCGTCTATGAGTGAGCAAATGCGATGACCGATCAGCCTCCAGCTTCAACCCTAGTCGAGCAGCCATCCACTGCGGATGCGCGGCTCAATCCTGAAGCGGAGGCGGTCATCGCCTACCTGCTTCAGCACCCGGAGTTTTTCTCCGAGCACGACGAACTGCTGGTAAGCATGCGCATCCCGCACCAGCGCGGCGACAGCGTGTCGCTGGTCGAACGCCAGCTCAAGCTGCTGCGCGAACGCAACATCGAGATGCGTCACCGACTGTCGCAGTTGATGGATGTCGCCCGCGACAACGACCGGCTATTCGAAAAAACCCGACGCCTGAACCTGACGCTGATGGACGCGGGCAGCCTCGAAGAGCTGATCATGGCCGTCGAAGACAGCCTGCGCCACGACTTTCAGGTGCCCTTTGTCAGCCTGATCCTGTTTGGCGACAACGGCATGCCAGTCGGCCGCTGGATCAGCAGCAGCGAAGCGCAGAAGGCCATCGGCGGGCTGATGGGCGACAAGGCTGTGTGCGGCGCACTGCGCGATCACGAGCTGGCATTTCTGTTCGGTGCCGAACCCGCCAAAGAAGTCGGCTCTACCGCGCTGGTGACCCTCAATCATCAGGGCCTGCATGGCGTGCTGGCCATCGGCAGCCGTGACCCGCAGCATTACAAGAGTTCCGTGGGCACGCTGTTTCTAGGCTATATCGGCGAAGTGCTGAGCCGTCTGTTGCCGCGCTTCACTCATGCCTTGCGCTCGGTGCGCTGAGATTGGAACAGCAACTGCAAGCCTACTGCGAACATCTGCGCAGTGAGCGTCAGGTGTCACCGCACACCCTGCTGGCTTATCGCCGCGACCTGGACAAGGTCCTGGCCTTCTGCCAGAAACAGGCGCTCGGCGACTGGAGCGCTCTGGACATTGCGTTGCTGCGCAGCTTTATCGCCCGCCAGCATCAGCAAGGCCAGTCTTCACGCAGCCTGGCGCGCCTGTTGTCGGCCGTGCGCGGGCTGTATCAGTATCTGAACCGTGAAGGCCTGTGCCAGCACGACCCGGCGGGCGGCCTGGCGCCCCCCAAAGGCGAACGGCGACTGCCCAAGACCCTTGACACCGACCGTACAGCGCAACTGCTCGATGGCGCGGTGGAAGACGATTTTCTGGCCCGTCGCGATCAGGCCATCATGGAGTTGTTCTACTCCTCAGGCCTGCGCCTCTCGGAGTTGACCGGCCTGGACACCGACCAGTTGGACCTTGCCGATGGCCTGGTACAAGTGCTGGGCAAAGGCAGCAAGACCCGGGTTCTGCCAATCGGCAGCAAGGCGCGTCAGGCGCTGGACGAGTGGCTCAAGCTGCGCGCCCTGGCCAACCCGCGCGACAACGCGGTGTTCATCAGCCAACAGGGCAAACGCCTGGGCCAGCGCGCGGTGCAGGTGCGCCTCAAGGCCGCCGGCGAGCGCGAACTGGGCCAGAATTTGCACCCGCACATGCTGCGCCACTCCTTCGCCAGCCACGTGCTGGAGTCCTCCCAGGACCTGCGTGCGGTGCAGGAGCTGCTCGGCCATGCCGACATCAGCACCACGCAAATCTACACTCATCTGGACTTCCAGCACCTGGCCACCGTGTACGACAGCGCCCATCCACGGGCCAAACGCAAAGGCAATGCCCATGATTAAGCTGATCACCTTCGACCTGGACGACACGCTCTGGGATAACGCCCCGGCCATTGCCGGCGCCGAAACCCTGCTGCGCGACTGGCTGATTGAACACGCACCGCGCCTTGGGCCAGTACCGGTCGAGCACCTGTGGGAAATCCGCACCCGGCTGATCAACGCCGAGCCCGGCCTCAAGCACCGGATCAGCGCCCTGCGCCGCAAAGTGCTGTTTCATGCCCTGCGCGACGTGGGTTACGACGAAGACCAGGCACTGGACCTGGCCGAGCGCAGCTTCGAAGCGTTTCTCCATGGCCGCCATCAGGTGCAGGTGTTCCCGGAGGTCCAGCCGACCCTGGAAATCCTTGCCAAGACCTATGCACTGGGCGTGATCACCAACGGCAACGCCGATGTGCGGCGCCTGGGCCTGGCCGACTACTTCAGGTTTGTGCTGTGCGCCGAGGACCTGGGCATCGGCAAACCCGACCCCGCACCGTTTCGCGAGGCGCTGCGCCGCGCCAACTGCGAGGCAGACCACGCGGTGCATATCGGTGACCACCCGGACGATGACATTGGCGGCGCCCAGCGCGCCGGGCTCAAAACCATCTGGTTCAACCCGCAGGGCAAGGTCTGGGAAGCCACCCATCGTCCGGATGCAGAGATCCATAACCTGTCGCAATTGCCCGAGGTGCTGGCTCGCTGGGGCTGACGAATTAGCGCCGCCGCGTCACAACTGCGATTGCACGAGGGGCCGGCGACGCTGCGCTTTAGCGGCGAAAAGCTTCGCAGCTAAAGCTGCTCCTGCGAGGGCCATGCGCGGATCACAGGCAAGAAAAAGCCCGCAGCGACAGCGGGCTTTTTCTTTACGCTCAAGACGCCTCAGATAGGGCGGCTGCCGTACTTGTTGTCCGGCTTCTTGGGCGGGTCGGCCACCACATTGGCCTCGACTTCCTGCACTTTGCCGCCACGAGAGAGAAACTCTTCCATGGCGCGTGCCAGAGCGTCGCGATCCTTTTGTTTGGCCTCGATGCTGGGCAGTTCATCGACCGATACTGCAGCCTTGGACTTGCCTTTGGCAGGCGCGGCCGTAACTTCGCCGCCATCATCAGCATCAGGAGCGTCGTCTTCAGGCGCTGCGCTGAGCTCCTCGCCTTCGTCCTCGCCTTCCAGGTCGTCTACCAGATCATCGTTATCGTTGTCGTCGTCGCTCATGTTCTACCTCATGACTTGCGAAAGCAGATTAGTTATAGCTCAGCAACCCGGAAAATCGAGCCGCCGTGAGAACCAGCAGCCGCTCAAACCAGCGGCTATTCCCGCTCACCCTGAAGGGTGGCCAGGACCCGGCGAGCACCACCGCGATCACGATGCTCACCGAGATAAACACCTTGCCATGTACCCAGCGCCAAACGTCCGGCCGTCACCGGCAAAATCAACTGGCAGCCTAGCAAACTGGCCTTGAAGTGCGCCGGCAGGTCATCAGGACCTTCATCGTTGTGTTCGAAGCCCGCCACACCCTGAGGCACCAGGCGGTTGAAAAATCGCTCGAAGTCACGACGCACAGCCGGGTCGGCGTTTTCGTTGACGGTCAACGACGCCGAGGTATGTTGCAACCACAGATGCAGCAATCCAACCCGACACTCCCGTAGCCCGGACACGCCGGCAACGATCTCATCGGTGACCAGGTGAAACCCGCGCGACCGCTCTCGCAGGGTGACCACTGATTGCTGCCACATACCGTTCTCCACACGTTCGGCGCGCATTCTAACTCGCCTGAGAAAAAAGCAAAGCGCCATAAACCTACATTACTGTCAGCAATAGCCGTTGCTGGCAAAAGTGCCGTCGAGACCGGCGCAAACGATCTATAACACTGCGTGATGCACAATCAATGACAGCATCGCAGCGCGGGTGATCCATAAATTTCAGACAAAAAAAATGCCCGGCTAGCCGGGCATTTTTCGCAGAAGGCTTACAGGTTGTAGCCGCGCTCGTTGTGTTGCGCAAGGTCCAGACCAACGACTTCTTCTTCTTCGTTGACCCGCAGCCCCATGACCACGTCCAGCACCTTGAGGATCACGTAGGTCACGATTGCGGTGTACACCACGGTGAAGGCGACACCCTTGAACTGCACCCAGACCTGGGTGCCGATGTCAGTCACGGTGCCGAAGCCGCCCAGAGCAGGGGCTGCAAACACGCCAGTGAGGATCGCACCGACGATACCGCCGACACCGTGCACGCCGAAGGCATCCAGCGAGTCGTCATAACCCAGTTTGCGCTTGAGGCTGGTGGCGCAGAAGAAACACACCACACCCGAGACCAGGCCGATCACCAGAGCGCCCATCGGGCCTGCGGTACCGGCGGCCGGGGTGATTGCCACCAGGCCTGCCACCACACCCGAGGCGATGCCCAGAGCACTTGGCTTGCCGTGGGTCAGCCACTCGGCGAACATCCAGCCCAACGCTGCAGCCGCGGTTGCGATCTGGGTGACCAGCATCGCCATGCCAGCGGTGCCGTTGGCGGCGGCAGCGGAGCCGGCGTTGAAGCCGAACCAGCCGATCCACAGCATGGCCGCGCCGATCAGGGTGTAACCCAGGTTGTGCGGAGCCATTGGCGTGGTCGGGTAGCCTTTACGTTTGCCCAGTACCAGGCAAGCCACCAGGCCCGCGATACCGGCATTGATGTGGACCACGGTGCCACCGGCAAAGTCCAGTACGCCCCAGTCCCACATCAGGCCACCAACACCGCCCCAGACCATGTGAGCGATCGGTGCGTAGACCAGGGTGAACCAGATGGCCATGAACACCAGCATCGCGGAGAACTTCATGCGCTCGGCGAAGGCACCGACGATCAACGCCGGCGTGATGATCGCGAAGGTCATCTGGAAGGTAATGAATACCGCCTCAGGGAACAGCGCAGCAGCGCCAGTCAGGCTCGAAGGGGTCAGGCCCGCCAGGAAGGCTTTCTCGAAGCCGCCGACAAACGAACTGAAGTTGACCACGCCTTCTTCCATGCCGGTCGTGTCGAACGCCAGGCTATAGCCGTAGACCACCCACAGGATGCTGATAAGACCGGTAATGGCAAAACACTGCATCATCACCGAGAGAACGTTTTTCGAGCGAACCATGCCGCTGTAGAACAGTGCCAGGCCCGGAATGGTCATGAACAGGACCAGCGCGGTGGCGGTCAGCATCCATGCGGTGTCACCGGAATTGAGTACAGGTTCTGCAGCAGGCTCAGCCGCCAGGGCCAGACCAGGTAAAGCGAGGGACAACAGGGCTCCAAGCCCTGCGAATTGACGCAGAGTCATAGTGTTTCTCCTGGGGCTTTAGGGGGGTTGGCGGCTTAGATCGCGTCGGTATCGGTTTCGCCGGTACGGATGCGGATCGCCTGTTCCAGATTCACGACGAAAATCTTGCCGTCGCCAATCTTGCCGGTGTTGGCAGCCTTGGTAATGGCTTCGATAACCCGGTCCAGATCCTTGTCGTCAATGGCGACATCGATCTTCACCTTGGGAAGGAAGTCGACAACGTATTCAGCACCGCGATACAGCTCAGTGTGACCTTTCTGACGTCCGAAGCCTTTGACCTCAGTGACAGTGATGCCCTGCACGCCGATCTCGGACAACGATTCGCGTACGTCATCGAGTTTGAACGGCTTGATGATTGCAGTGACTAGTTTCATGAAACTCTCTCCCGAATTGGTGGACTTGCCCCAGGAAAACAAACCCGTCTCAAGTCTAAGCTCAGTGCCTGGCTTTGTAACGTGTCGGTCGCCTGTTCAGGTCGACACCGACGCCAGATAAACGCATCTGACGATCTACTTCTCCGTTGTGCCTGCCGCACTGCATTTGTCACGTCGACTGCATCAGTGCAGGAGTCACGAAGGTCTATTGCAGAAAGCTTGCCATGTCGGAAAAAGTCACTGAATTCAGGTGGTTGTTGCCTTACAGGCCTGCAACACCTGGCATAGGCGGCCGCCGCCCGCACAATAACGGTGCGTCCGTGCACACCCTTGTGCGCAATAAACGTGCATCTGACCGAGGGAAAATGCCCCACAGCAGCTCGTGCTACACTGCCAGCCCTCTTGAGTCCGGGAATTGATCATGCTCGCCCCCAAAGCCCTCCTCGATGCCCTGAGCGACCACGCTTCGCGCCTGTTCAATGGCGAGACGCCGCTGCCGCGCAGCGAGTTCGAAAGCCAGTTCAAGATTGTGCTGCAAAGTGCTTTCAGCAAACTCGATCTGGTCAGCCGGGAAGAGTTCGACAGCCAGATGGCCGTCCTCGCCCGCACACGTGCGCGCCTTGAAGCACTGGAAGCCAAAGTTGCGCAACTGGAAAGCAAAATCAGCCCGACCACGCCGGACTGATCGGGGTCATGGTGCCCTTTGGCGCATGCCGGATAACGGCATGTTCGCCATCATCAACATGCCATCAACACACTAATTGCCAAGACCCTATCTATTAGAGGTCTTTATCACGGGCGTTTTCGTCTAAAATGCCCGGCTGAATCGTTCAGGCCCTGTTTCTGACGCCTCTAAAGCGCGCAGCACAGACTGCGACAGCCTGACGAAAGGGACTCGTGATCCACTGATGGGTGTGAGTTAAACAGGCTTGCCCTGGCGCCACGACGCCAGCCAGACCTGAGCAGACAAGTGTCATCGAAGTCGCTGAAGCCAACAACTTATAAGAAGTCAGCACGGGAGGGACATAACAATGAGGTCGATCGTTATCGATCTGGTGAGTCGCCCTTCCAGTCTTGTTGAGGATGGGTCCGGCCCCAATGGCATCTGATATGCCTGCGGCCAGGCCAGTCTCAGCCCAAGAATGGTGGGAGGACGGCATTAATCCTAGGAACTACAACATGTTTAAGAAAGTGAACACGGCCTTGCTGGGCTTGGCACTCTCGGCGGGTTTCATGTCTGCCCATGCTGCCGAAGCCAAAAAAGTGGATGTACTGCTGGTCGGCGGCGGCATCATGAGTTCGACCCTGGGTATCTGGCTTAACGAGCTGGAACCAGGCTGGTCGATCGAAATGGTCGAGCGCCTCGACGCGGTAGCCGAAGAAAGCTCCAACGGCTGGAACAACGCCGGTACCGGCCACTCCGCCCTGGCCGAGCTGAACTACACGCCAGAAGGCAAAGACGGCAAGATCGACATCTCCAAGGCGATCGAGATCAACGAGTCGTTCCAGATCTCCCGTCAGTTCTGGGCCTGGCAGGTCAAGAGCGGCGTGCTCAAGGACCCTCGCTCGTTCATCAACTACACACCGCACATGAGCTTTGTCTGGGGCGACGAGAACATCGCGTTCCTGAAAAAGCGCTATGAAGCGCTCAAAGCCAGCCCGCTGTTCAGCGGCATGGAATATTCCGAAGATCCGGCGCAAATCAAACAGTGGGTTCCACTGATGATGGAAGGCCGCGACCCGAGCCAGAAGATCGCCGCCACCTGGAGCCCGATCGGTACGGACATGAACTTCGGTGAGATCACTCGCCAGTTCGTCGGCCACCTGAAAACCAAGCCTAACTTCGACCTCAAGCTGTCCAGCGAAGTCGAAGAGATCAAGCGCAATGCCGACGGCACCTGGCGCGTGACCTACAAAAACCTCAAAGATGGCACCGAGAACTCGACCGACGCCAAGTTCCTGTTCATCGGCGCCGGCGGTGGTGCCCTGCACCTGCTGCAGGCATCCGGTATTCCTGAAGCCCAGGAATACGCCGGCTTCCCGGTGGGTGGCTCGTTCCTGGTGACCGAAAATACCGAAATCGCGGCAGCTCACCTGGCCAAGGCTTACGGCAAAGCTTCGGTCGGCGCACCACCGATGTCGGTTCCGCACCTGGACACCCGCGTGCTCGATGGCAAGCGCGTCATCCTGTTTGGCCCATTCGCGACCTTCTCGACCAAGTTCCTGAAGAACGGCTCGTACCTGGACCTGCTGACCAGCACCAACACCCACAACATCTGGCCAATGACCAAGGTCGGCATCAAAGAGTACCCGCTGATCGAGTACCTCGCCGGCCAGGTCATGCTGTCTGACGAAGATCGCCTGGAAGCCCTGCGCGAATACTTCCCGAACGCCAAGCAAGAAGACTGGCGTCTGTGGCAAGCCGGCCAGCGCGTACAGATCATCAAGCGTGATGAAGAAAAAGGCGGCGTGCTGAAACTGGGCACCGAGATCGTTGCATCCAAGGACGGCAGCATCGCCGGCCTGCTGGGCGCATCGCCGGGTGCTTCGACTGCCGCTCCAATCATGCTGAGCGTGCTGGAGAAGGTCTTCAAAGACAAAGTCGCCACCCCGGCCTGGCAGGAAAAGCTGCACCAGATCGTGCCTAGCTATGGCACCAAGCTCAACAGCAGCCCTGAAGCAGTTGCCAAAGAGTGGGCCTACACCGCTGAAGTGCTGCAACTGCCGACCCCGCCGGCAGTGAACGGCAACACTGCAGTTGCCCCGGCAGCAACACCGGCCAAGCCACGTGAGAGCAACGCAGCGACCGATATGGCGCTGTAAGGCGGCACATTGTTGCGACTGCTACATCCCGAGCCCCGTCAGGCCTTGCCTGGCGGGGCTTGTTTTTTTTGCCGTAAACGCTGCCAGGGCCGGGCGACGGAAAAATGTTACAGCCGTCGTTACCCGGTAACGGTCGCGCAATGTCCAGCCAACGCCAATCACGATGATACGCTCGAACTAGAGCGACCAAAGCCCAACTAAGCAAACCTCATCACACAACAAAAGAAAAGTTACCATTCTACTCACGCACTAACCCGTCACTATTCAGCCCCTCGCCAACAAAACCTTTAAAGCCAACCAACAGACTCATTAACCAACTGAATTTAATAGATTTATCTATAAAGCCTGACTATCTATGGGCGCTCTTTCAAGCTCTTTGGTGCGCGCACTCAGGCACTATCAACCATGAACGGGATAGCGTGAAAGAGTGCTCACTTTTGCCAAAAAAGTCATACGACAACACACCAATAAACTGCTAGGCTGCTTCTCGCAGCGGACGTTATTCGCTGCTAGAAGGCGATAAGGACGTCCGCTCGAGCAACGTTCCGGTTACCCGGTGCGTTAAATACTCAAGTTAATCAAGGATCCGATTACTTATGACCAAGCCTGCAACTTTCACTGCCAGCAAATTGGCGAGCGCTGTTGTCGCCTCGCTGTTGTTCACCAGCCTGGCTGCCCAGGCCGATATCGCCACCGACGTCGCCACCACCGGCTGGGCCACCCAAAACGGCGGCACCAAAGGCGGCTCGCGTGCTGCGGCCAACAACATCTACACCGTCAAGAACGCCGCCGAGCTAAAAAGTGCGCTGAGCGCGTCAGTTGGCAGCAATGGCCGGATCATCAAGATCAGCGGCATCATTGATATCAGCGAAGGCAAGGCCTACACCACCACCGCAGACATGAAAAAACGCGGCCGCCTGGACATTCCGGGCAAGACCACCATCGTCGGCATCACCAACAATGCCGAAATCCGCGAAGGCTTCTTCTACGCCAAAGAAAACGACGTGATCATCCGTAACATCACCATCGAGAACCCATGGGATCCCGAGCCGATCTGGGATGCCGATGACGGCAGTGCAGGCAACTGGAACTCCGAATACGATGGTCTGACCATCGAAGGTGCCAACAACGTGTGGGTGGACCACGTGACCTTCACCGATGGTCGCCGCACCGATGACCAGAACGGCACCGCCAATGGTCGTCCCAAGCAGCATCACGACGGTGCGCTGGACGTCAAGAATGGCGCCAACTACGTCACCATCTCCTACACGGCGTTCAAGTCCCACGAAAAGAACAACCTCATCGGCTCCAGCGACAGCCGCACCACCGATGACGGCAAACTCAAGGTCACCATTCATAACAGCCTGTTCGAGAACATCTCGGCCCGCGCACCACGGGTGCGGTTCGGCCAGGTGCATCTGTACAACAACTACCATGTGGGCAGCACCAGCCATAAGGTCTACCCGTTCAGCTATGCCCATGGCGTTGGCAAGAACTCGAAGATCTATTCCGAGAAGAACGCCTTTGAAATCTCCGGTATCAGCGGCTGCAGCAAGATCGCCGGCGACTACGGTGGCAGCGTCTACCGCGACCAGGGTTCGACCCTCAATGGCAGCACGCTGAGCTGCTCGTGGAGTTCGAACATCGGCTGGACCCCACCCTACAGCTACAACCCGTTGAACGCCGACAAAGTGGCCGCCGACGTCAAAGCCAAGGCCGGTGCCGGCAAACTCTGACCCAGCCCGGTGACCCGCGCATGAAGAACCCTCGGCAACGAGGGTTTTTTTATTACGCCTGACGCGTCACTGCACCAGCTGGTTGATCTCGATGATCGGTAGCAGCACGGCCATGACGATCAGCAGCACCACCGCGCCCATGACCACGATCATCAACGGCTCCAGCAGCGCGGTCATGCCCATTGCCCGGCGTTCGATATCCCGCGACAGGGTCTGCGCCGCACGGTCGAGCATGGGCGGCAGCGAGCCGGTTTTCTCACCACTGGCAATCAGGTGAATCAGCAGCGGCGGGAATACATTCTCCATGCGCAGCGCGGTGGCCAGGTTCACACCTTCACGCACCTTGGCAGTGGCTTCGCTGACGCTCAGGCTCAACCGGTCGTTGGACAAGGTCTGACGCGCCGCCTCCAGCGCCCTTAACAGCGGCACCCCGGCGCCGCCAAGGATCGCCAGGGTCGAGGCGAAACGCGCGGTGTTCAGGCCCAGTACGAAGCGGCCAAACAGCGGTAGCCGCAGCACCCGGCGATGCCAGCTCAGGCGCGCCGCCGGCCGGCGCAGGTACAGCCGCCAGGCCCAGAAGCCACCGGCCAGCATCGTGGCGCACAGCCAGCCCCAGGCGCGGATGAAATCGCTGGCTTCGAGCATCGCCACGGTCAGCCCCGGCAGGTCCTGGCGCGCCTGGGAAAACGCACTGACCACCTGCGGCACCACATAGCTGAGCAGAAAGATCACGATGCCGACCGACAGCAGCCCGACCACGCCGGGATAGATGAACGCGGTCAGAATCTTGCTGCGCAGGTTGTTGCGCTCCTCGATGTAGTCGGCCAGTCGCTCCATGACCTGGGCCAGGTCGCCGGACTCTTCACCGGCCGCAATCAGCGCTCGGTAGATGTCCGGAAAATCCTGGGGCCGCGCCGCCAGCGCGTCGGCCAGGCGCATACCGCCACGCACATCAGTGCGCACTGCACTGAGGGTCTGGGCGACGTGCTTGCGTTCAGCCTGCTCGACGGTGGCGCTCAGGGCGGCTTCCAGCGGCAGGCTGGCACCGAGCAGGCTCGCCAGTTGGCGGGTGGCCCAGGCCAGATCGTTGTCCGTCAGCCGCGCGCTGAACAGTCCTGCGCCACCGTTGCTGGCCGTGCTGTCTTGCTGGTGCACCGACAACGCCGTCAGGCCGCGGCTGCGCAGAATGCCAAGCGCCGCGCTCTGGCTGTCTGCGTCCAACAGACCGGACTCAAGCTTGCCATTGGCGTCGGCGGCTTCAAACCGGTAGCGATTCATCACACGTCCCGTGTCACGCGCAGGATTTCCTGCGGCGCGGTAGTACCGTTGCGGATCCAGCGTTCGCCATCGTCACGCATGCTGAGCATGCCGTTACGCTGCGCCGCGGCCCGCAGAGCCAGTTCACCCGCGCCCTGATGGATCAGGCTGCGGATATCGTCATCGATACAAAACAACTCATGAATCCCGGTACGGCCGCTGTAGCCGGTGTGGTTGCATTCAACGCAGCCAAGCGGCCGCCAGGTGCCGGGCGCAGCCGGGTCTGGTTGCCGGCAATGCACGCACAGGCAGCGCACCAGGCGCTGGGCCAGCACGCCGAGCATGGATGAGGCGAGCAGAAAAGGCTCGACGCCCATGTCAATCAGACGGTTGACCGCCGACACCGCATCGTTGGTGTGCAGGGTGGCCAGCACCAGGTGGCCGGTGAGTGAGGCCTGGACCGCGATCTGCGCCGTTTCCAGATCGCGAATCTCGCCGATCATGATGATGTCCGGGTCCTGGCGCAGGATGGCGCGTAACGCCAGGGCAAAGGTCATGTCGATTTTGGCGTTGACCTGGATCTGGCTGATGCCCGGCAAGTCATATTCGACCGGGTCTTCCACGGTGATGATGTTACTGATGGTCGCATCAAGCCGAGCCAGCGCGGCGTACAGGCTGGTGGTCTTGCCGCTGCCGGTGGGGCCGGTGACCAGCACGATGCCGTGGGGCTGGCGGATCAGCGTATCGAGCCGGGCCAGCAACTGTGGGTCCATGCCCAGGCTTTCCAGGTGCAGACGCCCGGCCTGTTTGTCGAGCAGGCGCATCACCACCCGCTCACCGTGGCCGGTGGGCACGGTCGAAACACGAATGTCGATCGGCCGCCCGGCGACCCGCAAGGCAATACGGCCGTCCTGGGGCAAGCGTTTCTCGGCAATGTCGAGCTGGGCCATGATCTTGATCCGCGACACCAGCGCGCCGTGCAGCGCCTTGCGCGGCGAAACCACCTCGCGCAGCGTGCCATCGACCCGATAACGCACCACCGAATGGGTTTCGAACGGTTCGATGTGCACGTCGCTTGCCTGGTCACGCGCCGCCTGGGTCAGCAGGGCATTGATCATGCGGATCACCGGCGCGCCGTCCTGAGTGTCGAGCAGGTCGGTGACTTCCGGCATGTCCTGTATCAGCCGGTCAAGATCGACTTCATTTTCCGCCGCACCGACCACTGCCGCCGCGCTGCCGGTATCGGCGTAGGCACTGGCCAGCAAACCGTCAAGCTCGTCATCGCGTACCCGCTGCAAGCGCGCCGGGCCGAACTGGCGCCGCACCTCGCTGATCGACCAGCCCGGGGTCGACGGGCAAACCGTCAGTACCGCCCCATCCGGGTCTGCGCTGAGCAAAATGCGCTGGGCCTTGGCCCAGGCATAGGGCAAGGCGCTCATAACGCTGGCGTTCCTTGCACGGGCAGCGCACTGCCACGCGGCGCCGGCACACCCAACGCGGCAGGCGGCAACTGCGGCGCCTGCATATCCGGCATTGCCCAGTTGCGTTCCGGTTGCAGCGCGCTCTGGGCACGGCGGATAAAGTCATAACGATTGAGCGTGATGCTGCGTCCTGCCGCGCTGTCGCGGATGATGTAAGGGCGCAGGAACACCATCAGGTTGGTCTTGTTGAGCGAGCGCCGCTCATTGCGAAACAGCGCGCCGACGCCCGGCAGGCTGCCCAGCCACGGCACCGCTTCGTTGCTCTGGCTGTAGCCATCCTGCAGCAGGCCGCCCAGCACCATGATCTGCCCGTCATCGAGCAGGATGCTGGTATCAATGGCACGCTTGTTGGTGACAATGCCTGCGGAACTGGAAGTCGACGACGCACGCTCGTCGATGCTGCTGACCTCCTGATAGATGTCGAGCTTGACCGTGCCGCCTTCGGAAATTTGCGGCCTTACATTGAGTTTCAGGCCGACCTCTTCGCGGGTCACGGTCTGGAACGGGTTGTTGCTGGTGCCACCGCCACCGGTCACGTAACTGCCACTGACAAACGGAATGGTCTGGCCGACGAAAATACTCGCCACCTCGTTATCCAGGGTCAGCAGGTTAGGCGTCGACAACACGTTGGAGCCGCCCTTGCTCTTCAAGGCGCGGGCCAGCACCTTGAGGTCGAGGATGCGGCCAATACCGGGGATCTCCACGGTGCCATTGACGTAGCCCAGGTTCAGCCCCTGGGGCAGCACATCGACACTGCTCTGGCCATTGAGGTTGAGCCCCGAGCCGCCCAGGTTGGCACCGCCGATCACCCCATTGCCATTGAGGTTGCCGGTCTGCCATTGCACACCGAATTCGTTGGCGTCGTCCTCGGCCACCTCGACGATCAGGCTCTCGATCACCACCTGTGCACGGCGCTGGTCGAGCAGGTCGATGACCTCGCGCAGGTTGCGGTACAGCGGCTCCGGCGCGGAAATCAGCAAGGTATTGGTGGTGGTATCGGCCTGGATGGTCACGCCACCGGCGCTGAACGCGACGTTCTGCTCGCCTGCCGCCGCGGTGCCCTGGCCGTAAGCAGCGCCGCTGGACTGGCCAAAACCACTGGTCACGGCGCTGCTCGACGCACTGGCTGACGCTGCACTGCTGCTGCCGGATGAGCTCTGGCTTTGCCCGTTCTGCGCGGAGTTGCTGCCCATCGAGCTGAGGATCGAGCGCGCCGGGTCACCATTGCCGCTGTCACTCTCGCCAGTCAGCAGACCGCGCAGCGCTTGCGCCAGTTTGCTGGCCTGGGCGTTGCGCAGGTAAACCACATGCAGATTGCTCGGGTTACTTTGCGCATTGTCGAGCTTGTAGATCAGGTTGCGCGCCAGGTGCGTGCGTTCGGGGCTGCCGGCGCGCAGGATGATGGTGTTGGAGCGCGCATCGCCGATCACCGAAATCTTCTGGGTCGGGTCACCACCCGGTACATCAAGCAGCTCGGCCACCAATGGCGCGATGTCCACGGCAATGCCGTTCTGGATCTGCACAACATCGGTGTCAATGGCGCTGGGGGTGTCGATCTGCTCGATCAGTTGCGCGACCCGCGCCAGGTTATCGGCCTCGTCAGTGATGACGATGGTGTTGTTGCCGGGGTAAGCGTTGATCGGGTTATTGGGGGCCACGATCGGGCGCAACACCGGAATCAGGTTCACCGCGTTTTCATAACGCAGCCGAAAGGTGCGGGTGATCATGCCGTTGCCGGCCGGTTTGTCGGCACTGTAGATCGGCCCGCCGAGCAGCTTGGCATCGGCTTCCGGCACCACCTGCGCGACCCCGCCGACATCCACCACACTGAAGCCCTGCATGCGCAGCGCCGCCAGCAGCATGCTGTAAGCCTGACGCGCCGGCACCTGGCCTTCGGAAACCAGGGTCAGGTTGCCCTTGACCCGCGGGTCGACCAGAAACTGCTGGCCGGTGGCGCGCGACAGCGCACGCACCACAGCCTGAATATCGGCCTCGACAAAATTCAGCGTCACCGGCTGCTCGCCCAACCCCAGACCGGCCGCTGATCGGCCACCGCTGCTGGCGGCGGTACGGCCGCGCTCGCTGATGTTATGCAGTTGCCGTGGCGCAGGCCGCGCTTGCTGTTGCGCACGCTGGCGATCAAGCAGCGCATCGCCGCTGCGCGGGGTATCGGCCAGCGGCCGGCCCAGCTCGCTGTCGACCAGCAAAGGCGGCTGGTGCGGCGCGCGGCTGCTGGCGCAGCCGCTCAATGCCAGCAACAACAGCAGCGGCAATACCCTGCGTCCTGCCTTGGATTGTGACCCCTTCATGAAGCTTCCTTAGCGCCCTGCGCCTGATCCATGCGAACAGTGCCAGACAAGGTCCCAGCGCTGTCATCGGTAGCGTTATCGCCGGCCCGTTGCAGGTGCGCTTCGACGACCGGCAGCGCGCCGGGCCGTTGCCGCCCCAGCAGCCAATCGATCAGCGCATCGGCCGGGGCCGCATCGAACGTCAACTGCCAGCCGCCATCGGGCCCGGCCTGCAACTGGTAATGCCCGGCCAGCCCGTAAGCCTCCAGGCCCTGCCTGAGCGCTTGCTCGGTGTCGCCGCCAGCGGCCTGCACACCGGCTTCGCGCAGCAAGCTCTCCAAGGCCTGGGCCTGGCCTTGCAGCTTGGGCGTTTGCGCTTGCCAGTAGGCAATGGTCTTGAGCGGTGGCTGAATCAACAGTGCCCACAACAACAGCCCGACCAGCAGCAGCGCCCCACCCGTCAGCACCCGCTGTTCGCGCAGCGACAGAGCCTGCCAGGCCGCCTGGCCGCGCGTACGCCAGCGCAGCCAGTGGGCGCGAATAATGGCCGGCGACCGCTTACTCATCGATGTCCTCCAGCGGCTGGTCACGAATGTCCGCCGTGGCTGGCGCCGCATTCAGGGTCCAGATCCGGTCAGTGCGCGCGGCGCTGAGCCCCGCCTGGGCCAGGGTTGCCTGCACGGTCTGGTCAGGCGCCAGTGCCGCACTGTCCGCCGCCAGCTCCAACTGCAATTGGCCGTTGCTGAAGCTCAGCCGCTGGACGCTGCCGACCAGTGCCGGCAGCGCCTCGCCGGCCTGCTGCAGCATGGGCACAAAGCTCTGCGCTGGCATGTGCCCCGAGCCACCCTGCCGCGCCGCCAACTGCTGGCGGGCTTGCTGTAGCGGGTTGAGAATCACCGGCAGTTCCGGGAAGGCCTGGCGGACTTGCGCACTCATCTGCGCCTTGAGTTGCTGGCCGTGCTGCGCTTCACGCGCGGCGTAAAAATTCAGGCCCAGCAACCATACCGTGATCGCCAGCGCGCTACAGGCCAACGCCTTGCCCCAGCCCGGTGTCGAGGCGCCTGCACGGCTTGGCGAACCCTGCAGCCCCCAGCCCGGCACCGGCCCCGACCAGCGCTGTTCAGGCGCCGTGTGCGGTTGCGCACCTTGCGGGGCCGGCTCACCGATCCAGTGCACAAGGCTGCCGCGCAGCGCCAACGGCTCCAGATGATCCTCAAGCATCGGCTCGACCGCCGCGTGATCCAGGCCATGACGCACCAGCAGGTGCCCGTCTTCGACGCTGGCGCTGATCGACCCTTGCGGGGCCAACGCCAGCCGGTACGGCGCCGGATACAAACCGGCCAGCTTCAGACGGTGCTGGGTCAATGCCAGGCTCAGACGCTGCAGGTCGGCCTTGGCCAGCCATCCGACCGGCACCTGCCCGTCATCGCCGCGGCGGCCATGGGCGACCTGCAGCGCCTGACGGCTGCCCAGCACCATCGCCTCGACGGCGCACGCCACGGCAGCGCCGAGCCGGCCGGCCGAGAGCGGCGGTAACGGTAAACGGGTGAGCACGGTGTCTGAAGGGTGCAAAAAACACTCGGCGCTGGCCGGCCCGGTGCTGCCCAACTGCCGGACTGTGCTGTGGGCAGCTTCCAGCAGCTGCCCATGACGGTCGAGGCGGGCAAACTCCAGCGGGCTGTCGGGGGTCAGCTCACGCAGCGGCGGCAGGGCAATGCGCAGCCGGCTCATACCCCAGGCCTCGCCCAGATCACTCGCGGCATCTCGTGCTGCGTACGATACAGCAAGGCTTCCAGCGAACTGCGCCGACGCTCTTGGCGGGTCTGGCCCTGATACAGAAACCATTCGCTGGTGATGCCGACATTCAGGCTGTCGATCGACACCTGCGCAAGCCCCAGGCGGTTGACGAAGTCACCACGGTTGATGAACCACTGGCCACGATCACGCGCCTGCACCAGCACCCTGGCCTGGTCCAGCGCCAGCCCCGGCACCACGGCCGCCAGTACTTCGGCACTGGCCGTGTTGCTGTTGACCCAGGTATTGCCCGGAATGATGCTGACGTAACGGCCCAGCCGCTCCAGCACCGCCTCATCAATACCCGCAATGCTGCGCAGGTCGCTCAACTGACTGAGTATTGGCAAGCTTGCCGGCACTGGCCGGCGCGCCGCATCAAGCCGATTGGAAAAACCGCCCGAATCGCGCCCCGTGGCCAGGCTGTCAGCGCCCTCAGGATAATGCGGGAAAGACGCAATGACCCTGGCACTGATGCGCCGCGCCAGGCCGGGGTCGATATCAATCATTGCGCACAACCGCTCGAAGCTGCGCAGTTGACCGCTGTCGAGCCGTTCGTTAAGCAACAGATTATGCAGGTTGAACTTGCCCTGCTGGTCTTGCAGGCGCGCCTCAAGCGTCTGGCCGGCATTGCCGGGGCCGTACTGCCCGAGCGGCTGATTCCAGAGCTGATCGGGCCGGGTGACCGAATCTTGCTGGCCGGCAACCCACAACAAGCGGCGGCCCGCCTCCAGGCCGCCCAGCAGCACCTGGCTGCCCTGCACCCGAAACTGCTCGGCCTCAAGCGTACGGGTGAACACCCCTTGGCGCGCCAGCATGCCGGCGGCAATCACCGCCACTACGGTGACAATCAGCAAGGCGCTGATAATCGCGACGCCGCGCTGGCGGGTGGGCAGATGAGGGCTCACGGCGGCGCTTACAGCTGCCAGGAACCGATATCGGCATTTACGCCGTCGCCGTCAGGCTGCCCGTCGGCGCCCAGCGAGAAGACATCGATCTCACCATTGGCACCGGGGTTGAGGTAATAGTAAGGACGTCCCCAAGGGTCGTTGGGCAAACGTTCAAGGTAGGCGCGCCAGTTATTGTTTCTGGCATTGGCGGGGCGCTCGACCAGCGCCTTGAGGCTCTGGTTCTGGCTCGGGTAGCTGCCGTTATCCAGGCGGTAAAGCTTCAGCGCCTGCATCAGGCCGGCAATGTCCTGCTTCGCGGCGGTGGCTCTGGCCTGGTCTGGCCGGTCAAGCACCTTGGGCACCACGACGGCGGCAAGAATACCCAGAATCACCACCACCACCATGATCTCGATGAGGGTGAAACCACCTTGACGACCACGGCCTGACGGCGTGGATTTGAGGCACGCGAAATCCATTTCACTCTTCCTTGACTTGTTTCAATCCTCCACGCAGTGTAACAAAACTAACACTGTTGAATAGCCCAATACCCAGCCCCTCAGGCCAGGCCGATACGCTGTTGATCCGCCGCCTGTTTCGAGCAAGAGTCAGCCATGGAGCGGTTGCGCAAGGAGCGAGGTTTTACCCTGATCGAGGTGCTGGTCGCCCTGGCGATCATTGCCGTGGCGATGTCAGCGGCCGTGCGCGTCGCCGGCCTGATGACCCAGAGCAACAGCCTGCTGCACGACCGCGCCATTGCCCTGCTGGCGGCCCAGAGCCGCATCGCCGAATTGCGCCTGGAAAACCGGCCGGCGCGGGGCGTGCGCAGCGTGCGTTGCGATCAGGGACGCCTGCAACTGCGCTGCGAACAAAGCATTGCCGCCATGCCTGACGGGCAATTGCTGCACGTTCAGTTACGGGTGCTGGATAACCAGCGCCAGGCACCGCCGCTGGCCAGGCTCGAAACCCTGCTCAACCCGCCGCAGGACACCCCGCAATGAACCGCTCAGGGCCGGGTCAGACGCGACAGCGCAGGCGTCTGGGGCAAGGGCGTGATATACAACCGGGTCTGCTCCGCACCCCGCTCGATGAGCACCGCCCCCGCTTCGATGGCCGCCAGGCGCACCCCTTGAGTCAGTGCTTCACCCGCCCGGAAACTGCGCGGCGGGCCGCCATTGATGGCGAGAATTGCGAACGCGCCCTGCGCGCCGGCCATGACCCCGGAGACGCGGATGTCCACTGCCGCCGGCTGGTTGGAAAACCACTGCAACGCAGGATTGTCGGAGCGCGCCAGCGGCGCGGGGCTGTCAATGACCGGGGTATGCGACTCGGCCGGCGTCAGAAACACCGAAGACCACACCAGCACACCGGCCAGCGCGGCCAGCAGCGCCGTGGCCTGGACCAGTTGCGGCGCCGATAAACGAAAGGCAAATGCCACGGGTAAACCTCCTTGTTGTCCGGTATGGCAGTCTACAGGGCACCTCTAAAAACTACCTACGTTGCCATTGCTGCGTTGAAACCAGGCTCAGAATGCTCATTTACAACCTGTAGACTCCACTTCTTCGCCTGCTTTCGCCTTGCACTGGCTGCCTCGCTTACGTTTTTAGAAGTACCCTACAAGACGCCTGTATCTTGGCCGAACCAGCAAGGACGTCAAGTTATCCACACAGGAATGCCGCATTCATGGACAGAGACAGGCAACAGGGTTTTAGCATGATTGAGTTGATGGTCGTGTTGGTGATCGTCGGCATTCTCAGCGCCACGATCAGCCTGAGCATCAAACCCGCCCCGCAGGAGCGCCTGCGCAAAGACGCACAGCGGCTCGTGCAACTGCTGCAGATCGCCCAGGCCGAAGCCCGCGCCGACGGTCGCCCGATCAGTTGGCAGGCCGACGGCCAGGGCTTTGGCTTCAGCCGCCTGAACGACGCAGGCACCGGCACTGAACACTTTGCCGAAGATCCACAACTACGGCCACGCAGCTGGGACTCGGCGCCCGTCAAAGTGCGCACCACGCCTACACCCAGACTGGTACTGGGCAGCGAATGGATCAGCACACCCTGGCAAGTGCAGTTGTCTGACGGCCAGCACCGGGTCAGCATCCGGCGCTCCGCGACCGGGCAGATGCAGGTGGTCAACGAATCATGAACCCGCGCCAGCACGGCTTTACCCTGATCGAAGTCATGGTGGCAATCATGCTGATGGCCATCGTCAGCCTGATCGCCTGGCGCGGCCTGGATAGCGTCAGCCGCGCCGACAGCCATCTGCAGGCCAGCATGACCCAGACCGAAGAGCTCCTGCGCACCTTCAACCAGCTCGAACGCGACCTGGCCTCTCAGGCCAGCAGCGCGCTGGGCGAACCCGAATTGGGCGACCAGGCCGCAGACCGCGAACCGCGCATGGGCGCGCCTGCGGCCATCAGCGTACACAGCGCCGATGACCAGACCTTCGAGCTGGACGTGATCCGCCACGCACCCGCCCCGGAACACGGCCTGCAACGGGTCCGCTGGTGGCTCAAGGGCAAGACCCTGTACCGCGCCGCCGCCGCACCGCGCAACCGCTATCCGCTGCCGGCGCCAGACAACGGGGTGGCGGTGCTGAGCCGGATCAAAGACTTGCAGATCCGGGTCTGGGACCGGGAGCAGGGCTGGCGGCAATTGAGCGGCAATCGGGTGCTGAAGCCAGTGGGGCTGGAGTTGCGATTGACGCGGATGACTGAGCAGGGGGATGAGCACTACCGGCAGGTTTGGGGGCCGTTTTATTAGGCTGGGCTCAAGCAGCGTTGATACATTTCGTTCGGGCTTTGGGCACTTTGTAGCGATTGATTTGCCTGCCGATCTTGTAAATCCCCCACGATCTCCCTTCCCGCTTCATCAAGGAAGATCGGATGTCCCTCGCCATCGTTCACAGCCGCGCTCAGGTCGGCGTACAAGCACCTGCCGTCACCGTTGAAACCCACTTGTCCAACGGCCTGCCGACCCTGACCCTGGTCGGCCTGCCCGAAGGCGCAGTCAAGGAAAGCAAGGACCGGGTGCGCAGTGCCATCGTCAATTCCGGGCTGAAGTTTCCCGACCGGCGCATCACCCTCAACCTCGCCCCGGCCGATCTGCCCAAGGACGGCGGGCGCTTCGACCTGGCCATTGCGCTGGGCCTGCTGGGTGCCAACGGCCAGATTCCTTTGGCTGCATTGCAAGACATCGAGTGCCTGGGTGAGCTGGCATTGTCTGGCGCGGTGCGGCCGGTGCAGGGCGTTCTGCCCGCTGCGCTGGCGGCCCGTGAGGCGCAGCGGACGCTGATCGTGCCGGCCGCCAATGCCGAGGAAGCCTGCCTGGCCTCCGGGCTGACAGTGATTGCGGTCAATCACCTGCGCGAGCTGGTCGCGCATTTCAATGGCCAGACACCGATGACGCCCTATCGCGCCAATGGCCTGTTGCCCCAGGCCCAGCCGTACCCGGACCTCAGCGAGGTGCAGGGCCAACTGGCGGCCAAGCGGGCGCTGGTGGTGGCGGCAGCGGGCGGCCACAACCTGCTGTTCAGCGGCCCGCCGGGCACCGGCAAGACCTTGCTGGCCAGCCGTTTACCAGGGCTGTTGCCGCCACTGGATGAGCGCGAAGCGCTGGAAGTGGCGGCGATTCATTCGGTGGCCAGCCAGGTGCCGTTGAATAGCTGGCCGCTCAGGCCATTTCGCCAGCCGCATCACTCGGCATCCGGGCCGGCGCTGGTCGGCGGTGGCAGCCGCCCACAACCTGGCGAGATAACCTTGGCACACCACGGAATCTTGTTTCTTGACGAGCTGCCGGAGTTCGACCGCCGGGTGCTGGAGGTACTGCGCGAGCCGCTGGAGTCAGGCCATATCGTGGTGTCCCGCGCCCGCGACCGGGTGCGCTTCCCGGCGCGTTTTCAACTGGTGGCGGCAATGAACCCCTGCCCCTGTGGATACCTTGGCGAGCCCAGTGGCCGCTGCCGCTGCTCCACCGATCAGATCCAGCGTTATCGCAACAAGCTGTCTGGCCCGTTGCTGGACCGTATCGACCTGCACCTGACCGTGGCCCGCGAAGCCACCAGCCTCACCGCCTTGCCGGCAAGCGGCGAAACCACCGCCAGCGCCGCAGCCAAGGTGGCCGCAGCGCGGGACCGCCAGTTGCAGCGTCAGGGCTGCGCCAACGCCTTTCTCGACCTGCCCGGCCTGCGCAGCCACTGCACGTTATCCACAGCCGATGAAAAATGGCTTGAAACAGCCTGCGAACGCCTGACCCTGTCGCTGCGTGCGGCGCACCGTCTATTGAAGGTGGCGCGCACCCTGGCCGACCTGGAGCACAAAGACGCGATTGAACGCGGCCATCTGGCCGAGGCGTTGCAGTATCGGCCGGCGAGCAAGTAGCCCGGTCGTCAGGCCAGCAGTCTTGCACCACTCGGACAATCAAAAATCCTCTGCCCGACTGCGTGCCAGACGTACCCTTCTGTCGCTGTTGGCTTCCAGCTCTTCGGTCTCGAACACCGGGTCTTCCTGCAGTGCCTGGAAAACCCGATCTGAAACCCCGACGGTGAACAAGACCAGCATGAAATCAACACCACAAAGTGCCAGTTCAGGCCCTGCGTCACCTATCTATAATCACTCTATAGTTCTCTATAAATAGCGATAAACAGGCCTGCGCACGCCTTTCTATAATTGCTCTATAATCGCTCTATAATTCCCTATAGAGCAACATTGAGAGGTTGGTGATGTCTACTGAAATCCTCTACCACCGCCCGGCGCTGGCGCAGCGACTTGCCAAATTGATCATGCAGGTTGCTGTTGGCAGTGCGGCAAGCTCAGGGGTATTTCTTGCGGCCCCCAGGCGTACGGGCAAGTCGACCTTCGCGCGAGAAGACCTGCGTCCCGCGCTTGAGGCAGCCGGCGCCATCGTGCTGTACGCCGACCTGTGGAAAGACCTGACCAAGGACCCTGGGGTCGTCATCGTCGATGCCGTACGTGAAACCATTGGCCGTAACCAGGGCTACGTCACCCGCCTGGCGAAGGCCAGCGGCATGGATAAAGTCACCGTGGGCGGATTGAGTTTCAGCCTGGACAAGATAGGCATGGGCAAAGACATTGACCTGACCACGGCACTCACCGCGCTCTCGGATGAATCCAGGCAGATGATTGTGCTGATGATCGATGAGGCCCAGCACGCGATCACCACCGACGAAGGCGTAGCTGCCCTTTTTGCGCTCAAAGCCGCCAGGGATGAGCTCAACAGCTCGAAACACCATGGCTTGCGGGTGGTTTGCACCGGGTCGAACCGTGACAAGCTGGCCATGTTGCGCAATAGCAAGGACCAGGCGTTCTTTGGCGCCGCGATGGTGCCGTTCCCGACACTGGATAGGGACTTCGTTGAGTGGTTTTGCACTCATGTGGATCTGCCCCAGCCACTCGATCCCGCCAATGTTTTTGTGCTGTTTCAGGAAAGTGGCTATCGCCCGGAATTGCTCGGCGCCGCTGCCGATGAAATTCGCTTCGATCTGATGCTGGCCCCGGAAAACGTCCCGGAGCGCTTTGCAGAGCTGGTACGCGCTCAGGCAGAGGAGCTCAATGCCAACCTCAAGAAAGTCATCCACAGCCTCACGCCTATCCAGTCTGCAGTGATTCGTGTGATGAGCGCCAAGGGCGAAGACTATGCGCCCTTTGAAGCACCAACCATGGAGCTGTATGCCAAGGCGATGCAGCGAGCAGGCATTGATCCAGCCGAGATAAGGGTCGAAGTACCCGGTGTCCAGCAGGCGCTTATTGCCCTGCAAGAGAAGAAGCTGGTCTGGAAAGCATCCAGAGGCGTGTATGCGGTCGACGAAAACGTGATTGTCGATCTGCTGCGCGGGGACGGCCTGCTGGAGGGCCTCTACTGAGACCCGCCAGCGCCATTGACTCAAACCATCGACTTACCTGAAGCGATCCACCTCGCCCAGCAATTCAGCCGCAAGGTCGTTGAGTTCCTTGGCGGTCACGGCCAGGTTGGCAACCACTTCGCGCTGTTCGCCGTTGGTCATGGCGATGCTTTGCAGGTTGCCGCTCAGCGCCGTGGCGGTGCTGCTTTGCTCCTGCGTAGCGGTGGTAATGGCGGCGAACTGCTGGCCGGCCGAGCGGCTTTGCTCGTCGATCTGAGCCAGGGCTTCGGCGACCTTGGCGTTGCGTGCCAGGCCGTCCTGCATCAGCGAGTTGCCTTGCTGCATGGTGTTGATGGCCATGCCGGTTTCCTGCTGGATGCTGGCGATCATGGTCGAGATTTCGTCGGTGGCCTGACGGGTGCGCGAAGCCAGGCTGCGCACTTCATCGGCAACCACGGCGAAACCGCGCCCCTGCTCACCGGCACGTGCCGCTTCGATGGCCGCGTTCAGTGCCAGCAGGTTGGTCTGCTCGGCGATCGAGGTGATCACCCCGACGATGCTGCCGATTTCCTGAGAACGCTGCCCCAGGGTATCGACCACCTTGGCGGTGCTGTTCAAGGATGCCGCGATCTGTTGCAGCGAAGCCGAGGCTTCGTCCATTGAGCTGCGACCAATGCGGGTCTGGCGAGCGTTTTCCTGGGCCATGCGCTCGGTGTCTTTCATGTTGTCAGCGATGTTCAGCGAGGTGGCGCTGAACTCTTCCACCGCACCGGCCATGCTGGTGATTTCCCCGGACTGCTGCTCCATGCCGGCGTAGGCGCCGCTGGACAGCCCAGAAAGGGCATGGGCACGGTCGCTGACCTGCCGCGACGCGGTACGAATATGCTCGACCATGTTCGACAGGGCTTCACCCATGGTATTGAAGCTGCCGGCCAGCAGGCCGATTTCATCGTGGCTGGTCACCGCCAGACGCACCTTCAGGTTGCCCGACCCCAGCGCTTCGGCCTGGCGTACCAGTTCCGACAGCGGACGCAGTTTGCTGCGCAGCAGCCAGATTGCACCGCCTACCGCAATCAGCATGGCCAGCAGGCTGCCGATCGCCAGTTGGGTGCCGACGCTCCAGGTTACCGAGGCGATCTCGTCCTTCGGCATGCTCGCCACCACCGTCCAGGGCCCACCACTGAAAGGGGCGCCAACGCTGTAGAAGGTCTCGTCGGTGTCTTGCCAGTACTGCCCTTTGCCAGGCTGCTTGACGGCTTCGGCCACCGCCTTGCCGGCCTGTTCCGCCGCCTTGACGCCGGCCGGCGGCACCAGCCATTTGCCTTGATCGTCGAGCAGCGCCAGCGAGCCGGTCTTGCCGATACGGAAGTTCTTCAGGTCTTCGAACTGGGCGTTCTGCGCATCGGTGTAGTCAAAGCCGACGAACAGCGCGGCGATGATCTTGCCACTGCTGTCGCGCACCGGGCTGTACTGGGTCATGTAGTAACGGCCGAACAACACGGCCTTGCCCACATATTCCTGACCGGCCATCAACCGCGCATAGGCCTGACCCTGGCGGTCGAGCAAGGTGCCGATGGCGCGGGAACCGTCCTGTTTCATCAGCGAGGTGCTGATCCGCGCGAAATCATCGCCGCTGCGCACGAACACCGTCGCCACACCCGCCGTGAGGCGGCGGAAGTCATCGACTTCACTGAACTCGTTGTTCAGTGGCTGACCATCGAGAAACAGACCCGGGGTTTGCGTGCCGGCCACTGTGTAGGTGGTGCCGGTCTGCAAGGTCAGACCCGAGGAAAAGCGCTTTTCGAACAGGCCCGCCAGACGCTGGGTACTGTCACGAAGCGTGGTATGAAAGGTGTTGAGCTGGTCTGACAGCAAGCGTGATTCGCTGGCCAGGTGTTCTTCGCGGATGACCAGGTTGGCAGCATCGAGCGAGCGCAGGGCAAATAGGGTGCTGCAACTGATCACCACCGCGAGGATGATGGTCAGGGCAATACCTAACTGAGAGGCAATCCGGGCACGAGGCTTGGACATGGCAACTCCATACTGAAGCGTTCGACTACCCATCCGGGGCAGCGCCGTCCAGCAATATTATGTTGAAGGGAATATTTCCTTGAGATCGACAGCTCCATGCAAAGGATTCGGCCTCGCGGGCACATACTTGAGCGGGCCGCGCGGAGAATCGCAAACGATTGCGTATCTGTCTGTAACTCTTAAAGATTTAGTTGCACGGCTAGTTGAACAGTCCCTTCAGCCTCACTGGTCACCTGGAGGTTCAAGTAGGCCGAGGAACGAACTTATTAGTTGGTGTCCAAACGCCATACTGCCCAGAATAGGCAGCTTTTATCCTTTTATCGAATCGAGCCTGAAAAAATATGCAGCCGGCTGCCCTCAAGGAACTCTGGACCATCCTGCGCCTGGCAGGGCCGCTGATCGCCTCGCAATTGGCGCACATGCTGATGGTCTTCACCGACACGGTGATGATGGGCAAACTCGGCCCCGACGCGCTGGCCGGCGGCGGTCTGGGCGCGGCGACCTATAACTTCGTGACCTTTTTCTGCATCGGGGTGATGGCGGCGGTCGGCACGCTGGTCGCGATCCGCCAGGGCGCCGGCGACACCGAGGGCGCCACCCGGCTGACCCAGGCCGGGCTATGGCTGGCCTGGGGCATGGCGGTAGTGGCGGCCGTGGTGCTGTGGAACCTCGAACCGCTGCTGCTGCATTTCGGCCAGACCCCGAACAACGTGCACATGGCCATGCAGTTCCTCAGCACCTTGCCGCTGGCGCTGCCGGGCCTGCTCAGTTTCATGGCCCTGCGCGGTTTTACCAGCGCGCTGGGCCGGGCCGGGCCGGTAATGGTCATCAGCCTGGTGGGCGCTGCGGCCAACTTTGTTCTCAACTACGCGCTGATCGAAGGCTGGTTCGGCTTGCCGCATCTTGGCCTGTGGGGTATCGGGCTGGTCACTGCGGTGGTCACCAACGCCATGGCCATTGCCCTGGCGCTGCACATCCGTCGGCATCCGGCCTATGACGCCTACCCGATCCGGGCCGGCCTCGGCACATTGTCGCGCAGCCATCTGAGCGAGCTATGGCGCCTGGGCCTGCCGATTGGCGGCACTTATGCGGTGGAGGTCGGGCTGTTCACCTTCGCCGCCTTTTGTATGGGCGCGCTGGGCACCACCCAGATGGCCGCCCATCAGATCGCCCTGCAGACCATTTCCATGGCCTTCATGATTCCGGTAGGCATTTCCTATGCGGTGACCATGCGCATCGGCAAGCACTACGGCGCCGGTGATTTGCTCATGGCACGCACGGCTGGCCGGGTGGGCATCGGGTTCGGCGGTGCATTGATGCTGCTGTTTGCCCTGCTGTTCTGGCTGGCGCCCCGCACCATCGTCGGACTGTTTCTGGACATCAACGATCCGGCTTTCAATGACATCGTGGTCCTGGCGGTGAAATTGCTGGCGATTGCTGCCTGGTTCGAACTGTTCGATGGCACCCAGACCATTGCCATGGGCGCGATTCGCGGTCTCAAGGACGCCAAGACCACCTTCCTGATTGGCCTGGGCTGTTATTGGCTGATTGCCGCGCCAGCGGCCTGGCTGTTGGGCTTCCAGAGCCCGGCCGGCGCCGAAGGTGTGTGGTGGGGGCTGGCGCTGGGTCTGTTGTGCGCGGCGGCGACCCTGACCTGGGCGTTCGAGCGGCGTATGGCCAAGATGCTGCGCAGGGCTGACAGGCAACCGGCAAAGGCCGCCTGAACATCAAACCCCGCCGAGCACCGTCCGGCCTTGGTCGGCCAGTAGATAATCGGTCAGTTGCAGGATCGGCAGCGGCCGCTGAATCAGAAACCCTTGGGCCTGATCGCAGCCGAACTCGCGCAGCAGGGCCAGTTGCGCCGGGGTTTCGATGCCCTCGGCGACCACTTCAAGCCCCAGGTTGTGCGCCAGGTTAATCATCGCGTGGACCAGCTTGCGATTCTCTTCGCGCTGTTCCATTTCACCGACGAAGCTGCGGTCGATTTTGAGCAGGGTAATCGGCAGGCTGTTGAGGTGCACAAAAGATGAGAAGCCAGTGCCGAAGTCGTCCAGCGAAAAACGCACCCCCAGCACGCGCAAGGCATCCATGGTCTTGCTGACCAGATCACTGCGGCGCATCACTGCGGTTTCGGTCAGTTCGAACTCCAGCCAGCGGGCATCGATGCCTTGCTCGGCAATCAGGCGGCTGAGGGTGTCGAGCAACTGGCTGTCCTGGAACTGGCGAAACGACAGATTGACCGCCATGTGCAACGGCTCGATACCCTGCTCGCGCAGGACGCGCATGTCACGCAGGGCCCGGAAGATCACCCAGTACCCCAACGGCACGATCAGGCCGCTCTGCTCGGCCAGCGGCACGAACTCACTGGGCGGCAACAACCCGCGCTCGTGATGGCGCCAGCGCACCAGCGCTTCGAGGCCGACAATCCGCCCGCTGGTCATGCACAGCCGCGGCTGGTAGTGCAGCTCCAGCTCGTCGCGGCGCAACGCACGGCGCAGTTCGGCTTCGAGGTCGGCCAGGCTGCGGGCATTGCGGTTGATGTGTTCGTCAAACTGATGCCAGGTACAGCCCTGCCGGCTCTTGGCCTGGCGCATGGCGATATGCGCGTGCCACATCAAAGGGTCGGCACCGAAACCGCTGCGGGCGTGAGCAACCCCCAGGCTGCAGCCGATCAGCAGGCTTTCGCCATCGACCCAGTAGGGTTCGGACAACGCCTCGATAATCCGCTCGGCCACTTGCGCGGCGCGTTGCGGTGCGTCGCGGGTGTCGATCAGCAAGGCGAACTCGTCGCTGCCCAGGCGGGCGACCTGGTCGTTGACGTCCAGTTGCCGCTTGAGCCGTGTCACCACTTGCAGAATCAGCCGGTCGCCGGCCTGATGGCCCAGCGCATCGTTGGCACGGCGGAAATTGTCGAGGTCCAGATGCCCGAGCGCCAGCCCGGCGCTGCCCGGTTCAGCCAGGCGGGCCGTCAGCAGAGTCTGGAAGCCCTGACGGTTGGCGATGCCGGTCAACGGGTCCTGTTCCGCCAGACGCTGTAGCGTGTCCTCCAGGTGCGCGCGTTCACGAACGTGGCGCAGGCAGCGGCGCAGCGCATCGGGGCTCAGGCTGTCGCCCACCAGCCAGTCGCTGACACCCGCCAGCGGGGCATCGGGTTCGATATCCAGCAGCATCACGATCGGGACATTGCAGGTGCCGGCCGCCGGTTGCAGTTCAGGGGTGGTCAGCAGCACCGTGTGACGCTCGCCAGCGTAGCTGGCGCCGTCAACCTGCCAGTCTGCGATCTGCTGCAACACGATATCGCTGGGCAACGCCGCAACGCAGGAATTCAGCCGTACCAGCCAGGCTGGTTCATGAACCAGCAGCAGTAACCGCAAGGGCTCGACAGGCGTTGACAAGCTGACTCCCTATTCCGAAGAAAAACAAGGGGGCGACGCACCTCGACATGAGGTGTCGGCTGCACGTAATTGAGTGCTATGCGCAAATGTAACAAAACCAAGAAATTAAGATAGGCCATCGGTGCAAAACGCTTGAAGGTCGCTGCACATTGCCGCGAGCCTGTTAAAATGCCCGGCCATTCGTCCATGACCCGTCCTATCTCTCATGTCCCGACTCAACCCCCGGCAGCAGGAAGCCGTGAACTACGTCGGCGGGCCGCTTCTGGTGCTCGCCGGGGCAGGTTCCGGCAAGACCAGCGTGATTACGCGCAAGATCGCCCATCTGATCCAGAACTGCGGCGTGCGTGCCCAGTACATCGTGGCCATGACCTTTACCAACAAGGCCGCCCGAGAGATGAAAGAGCGGGTCGGCACCCTGCTGCGCAAGGGCGAAGGGCGCGGCCTGACGGTCTCGACCTTCCATAACCTGGGCCTGAACATCATCCGCAAGGAGCATTCGCGGCTGGGTTACAAGCCGGGCTTCTCGATCTTCGATGAGGGCGACATCAAGGCCCTGCTGACTGACATCATGCAGAAGGAGTACGCCGGCGACGACGGCGTCGACGAAATCAAGAACGTCATCGGCTCGTGGAAGAACGACCTGATCCTGCCCGAAGAAGCCCTGGCCAATGCCCGCGGCCCCAAGGAGCAGACCGCCGCCATCGTCTACGCCCACTACCAGCGCACCCTCAAGGCTTACAACGCGGTGGACTTCGACGACCTGATCCTGCTGCCGGTCAAGCTGTTCCAGGAGCACCCCGACATTCTGGAGAAATGGCAGAACCGCGTGCGCTACCTGCTGGTGGACGAATACCAGGACACCAACGCCAGCCAGTACCTGCTGGTGAAAATGCTGATCGGCACGCGCAACCAGTTCACCGTGGTCGGCGACGACGATCAGTCGATCTATGCCTGGCGCGGCGCACGGCCGGAAAACCTGATGCTGCTCAAGGACGACTACCCGTCGCTCAAGGTGGTGATGCTTGAGCAGAACTACCGCTCTACCAGTCGCATTCTGCGCTGCGCCAACGTGCTGATTGCCAACAACCCGCACGCCTTCGAGAAGCAGCTGTGGTCGGAGATGGGGCACGGCGATGAAATCCGCGTGATCCGCTGCCGCAACGAAGAGGCCGAGGCTGAACGGGTGGCGATGGAAATCCTTACCCTGCACCTGCGCACCGAACGGCCCTACAGCGATTTCGCGATCCTGTATCGCGGCAACTACCAGGCCAAGCTGATCGAGCTGAAGCTGCAACACCACCAGGTGCCGTATCGTCTGTCCGGTGGCACCAGCTTCTTCAGCCGCCAGGAAGTGAAGGACCTGATGTCCTACTTCCGCCTGCTGGTCAACCCCGACGACGACAACGCCTTCTTGCGGGTGATCAACGTGCCGCGTCGGGAAATCGGCTCCACAACCCTGGAAAAGCTCGGCAACTACGCCACCGAACGCAAGATCTCGATGTACGCCGCCACCGATGAACTGGGCCTTGGCGAACACCTCGACAGCCGCTACACCGACCGCCTGCAACGCTTTAAACGCTGGATGGACGGTGTGCGCCAGCAGTGCGCACAAAACGATCCCATCGCCGCCCTGCGCAGCATGGTCATGGACATCGACTACGAGAACTGGATTCGCCAGAACAGCTCCAGTGACAAGGCCGCCGACTACCGCATGGGTAACGTGTGGTTTTTGATCGAGGCGCTGAAGAACACCCTGGAAAAAGACGAAGATGGCGAGATGACCATCGAAGAGGCGATCGGCAAGCTGGTGCTGCGCGACATGCTCGAACGCCAGCAGGAAGAAGAAGACGGCGCTGAAGGCGTGCAGATGATGACCCTGCATGCTTCCAAGGGCCTGGAGTTTCCTTACGTGTTCATCATGGGCATGGAAGAAGAGATTCTTCCGCACCGCTCCAGCATCGAAGCCGACACCATCGAAGAAGAGCGCCGCCTGGCTTACGTGGGCATCACCCGCGCCCGCCAGACCCTGGCCTTCACCTTTGCCGCCAAGCGCAAACAATACGGCGAAATCATCGACTGCACGCCCAGCCGCTTCCTCGACGAACTGCCGCCGGACGACCTGGCCTGGGAAGGCCAGGAAGAACAGCCGGTAGAGGTCAAGGCCGCACGGGGCAACAACGCCCTGGCGGATATCCGGGCAATGCTCAAGCGCTAGCGGCAGTACAGTACGAAATCTTTGTGGGAGCGACCTTGGTTGCGAAAGGGCCGGTAAAGTCACAGCATCTACTGCGAATGTGCCGCCGTCGTCGCCGGGATGCCGGACCACAGCAACCGGAGCGCCGGCCGGCTGCTCCCACCGGTCTAATAGAACAGTATTGCGGCTAAAGCCGCTCGTATGGGGTTGCGTGTTGGCCGCGCACTCAGTCCGGGCGCTGGATGACCTTCAGGCGCTCGGCAGACGAGGCGCTGAAGATCTCGGCATAGCGCAGGGTGGCGTTGGCGTGCTCACGCATCAGCGCTTCGGCCCGAGCCCCCT
Source organism: Pseudomonas sp. LJDD11 (assembly GCF_024584215.1). NCBI lineage: Bacteria > Pseudomonadati > Pseudomonadota > Gammaproteobacteria > Pseudomonadales > Pseudomonadaceae > Pseudomonas > Pseudomonas sp. LJDD11. The sequence goes on along the minus strand of NZ_JANJFL010000020.1, from coordinate 40,985 downwards.
GGCGGCTGATCAGGGCATCGACGATTGCGTGATGCTGCATGTGCGCGTAGTTGAAGCGCCGGTATTCGCGGGCCATCTCGTTACGGTCCACCGCCAGGGCGCTGACCGAGGCAAACGGCAAGTGGTCGTTGCGGGCCAATGCGTCGGCAATCGCCGGGTTGCCGCTGCCTTCGACGATGACCTGATGAAAGCGCATGTTCAGGTCGTGATAGACCTCCAGATCCTGCTCGGTCACGTAGCCCTTGTCGAACAGTGCGTCCCCATCGGCCAGACACCTCTGCAACTGCTCGCACGCCTGAGCAGTCAGGCCGCGTTCGGCGCTTTGCCGGGCAGCCAGGCCTTCGAGCACGCCGCGCACTTCAACCGCACCGGCAATGTCCTGAGTACTGACCGAGCGCACCTGAAAGCCGCGCCCGCCATGACGGACCAGCAAGCCTTCCTGCTCCAGGGTCCGAAACGCCATGCGCACCGGCATGCGTGACACGCCGAACAACTCGGCGGTGGGCACTTCCATCAGCCGTTCGCCGGCTGGCAGCTCGCCTGAGGCGATCATCTTGCGCAACGCAACCAATACCGTTTGGCCAGGCTTGCTCATCCAGGCAGCTTCCGTGAGTCGAGAGGCGGCTATGGTAGCTCAGCTGGCAGAGCCCAGAAACGGCAACGGGCTACGCGCGCTGTAGAGCCCGGCCAGATGCCGGTCGGCGTCGGGCAGCAGCCAGGTGAAGAAGAACTGCGCGGTTTGCAGCTTGGCGCTGCGTTGCGGGTCGCTGGCGGGCAGGTTCTGCGCCACCCGCGCCGCACGGCACCAGGCAAACGCCAGCAGGGTCAGGCCGCACAGTTTCAGGAAGTCGCCGGCGGCGCGGTAAGGGTATTCGGCGTCCTCGGCGCTGTGCTGCACGACGCCATGCCAGGCCTGCGTCAGGCTCTCAGCGCGACGCTGCAACTCGACACCCAACCCGCTGCATGGGGGTACGGCGATCGCCAGTCGCGCCTCTTCATCCAGGATGTGCAACCACTGTTGCAGCGCCTCGCCGTTATCGCCAAGTACTTTGCGCAGCAGCAGGTCGTTGGCCTGAATCTCGTTGGTACCTTCGTAAATCATGGCGATGCGGCTGTCGCGCAGAGTCTGTTCGATCGCAAACTCCGCCACATAGCCGTAGCCACCAAACACCTGTAGCGCCTGGCTGGCCTGGCGAAACCCCTGTTCGGTGAAGTACGCCTTGATGATCGGCGTCAGCAGCCCGCTCAGTTGCGCCGCCTGGGCGCGTGCTTGCGCTTCGCTGGCCTGTTCGGCCTGATCGAGCAGATGCGCGGCCCAATAGCCGGCCGCCCGCAAGCCTTCGCTAATCGCGCGCAACTCCAGCAGGGTGCGGCGCATCGCCGGGTGGTAGTGCAAGGGGTCGGCGGCACTGGCCGCCACCCCGTCCGGACGTAGTGGTGCACGCATTTGCCGGCGTTCGCCGGCGTACTGCAAGGCGTTCTGCCAGGCCGCCTCGGTATGCCCCAGGCCTTGCAGGCCGACATGCAGGCGGGCCGAGTTCATCATCACGAACATCGCCGCCAGCCCCTGATGCGGCTGGCCGATCAGCCAGCCTTGGGCCTCTTCGAAGACCAATGAACAAGTGGCACTGCCTTTAATGCCCATCTTGTGTTCGATGCCGTCGCAGCGCACCCCGTTGAGTCGGCCGTCATCCAGTTGCCGGGGCACCAGAAACAGCGAAATGCCCCGGCTGCCGGCCGCTGCGTCTGGCAAACGGGCCAGCACCAGGTGCAGGATGTTGCCGCTCAGGTCGTGATCGCCACCGGAGATGAACAGCTTGTTGCCGCTCAGCGCATGGCTGCCATCAGCCTGGGGTATGGCGCGGCAACGCAGCAGGCCGACGTCGCTGCCGGCCTGGGGCTCGGTCAGGCACATGGTCGCCAGTGCCTGCCCGCTGACGATATCCGGCAGGTAGCGGCTCTGGATCCACTGCGGGGCGTGATGCTTGAGGCACAGGTAGGCGCCATGGGCGATGCCGGTGTACATCGCCCAAGCGTGATTGCTGGCGTAGAGCATTTCCTGCAGCGCCGCCTCCAGCACCTGCGGCAGCCCTTGGCCGCCCAGCTCTGCAGCGCACGCCAAGGCCGGCCAGCCGCCTTCGACATAAGCACGATAGGCCTGGGCAAAACCGTCCGGGGTCTGCACCTTGCCGTCCGTGAAGCGGCAGCCCTGGCGGTCGCCGCTGGCATTGAGTGGCGCCAGCACCTCACTGCAGAACAGCCCGGCCTGCTCCAGCACCTGCATGGCCAGTGGTGTATCGAGCCCGTCGAAAGCGGCGCTCTGGCGCCAGGCCTGTGGGGCATCGAGCCAGTGTTCAAGGACGAACTGCATGTCGCGCAGTGGGGCCTGGTAAGTCCACATGGCAATCTCCTTTGCCGGTCATGTTCTCAGTGTTGCCAATCCGGGTTTTCGATCAGCACCGCCATGCCCTGCCCGCCGCCGACACAGGCCGCGGCAATGCCATAGCGCAGGTTGTTGTCGCGCAGTTGCCGGGCCAGGCTCAGCACCAGGCGCAAGCCGCTGGCGGCTAACGGATGGCCGAGGCCGATGGCGCCACCCCGGCGGTTGAGCCGTTCGCCGTCCAGTTCCAGCTCACGGGCCACGGCCAGTACCTGGGCGGCCTGGGCTTCGTTGATTTCCAGCAAGCCGATGTCATGCAGTTGCAGGCCGCTGCGCTGCAACAGCAGGCGGATCGCCGGCGCAGGACCGATGCCCATGTATTCAGGGGCTACGCCGACCACCGCACTGGCGCGCAGCCAGGCCAATGCTGGGCGGCGGGCAGCCGATGCAGGGCCAACCAATGCAGCCGCCGCGCCATCGACCACCGCGCAGCTATTGCCAGCGGTCTGCACCCCGCCCTCATGCACCGCCCGCAGCCGTGCCAGGGCGGCCAGTTCGGTGCTGCGCGGGTGGCTGTCCTGGCTGACGCTCTCGACTCCGCGCGGCAAGCGGATGCCGCGTGGCTGATAGCCGGCCAGCTCGAAGCATTCGTTGCTGACCGGCAGAATTTCTTCCGCCAGCCAGCCGCTGGCCTGTGCTTGCAGCGTCAGTTGGTGACTTTGCAAGGCGTAGCTGTCTACCGCCTCGCGCGCCAGCTCATAGCGCACAGCGAGACGATCAGCGGTGGCGATCATATCGATGCCCGGTGCCGGATCGTGCAACGCCTCCCAGAGAAAGTCCTTGAACCCCACTTCGCCGCCCAGACGAAAGCCGTCGCGATGGGTGTAGGCGGCAATCGGGTTGCGCGACATCGATTCGGCCGCCACGCACAGCGCCAGTTGCGCGCCTTCGCCCACTTGTATGGCCGCCTGGCGCAGCAGTTCGAAACCGGTGGCGCAGATCCGCTGCACCGCCAGTGCCGGAACCTGCTGCGGCACGCCGCTGTACAGGCCGATATGCCGGGGCAGCAGGTAGGCATCAAAGCTGGCCTGGGCCATGGAGCCGGCCAGCACGCTGTCGACATCGGCTGCCTGCAAGCGGGCCTGCGCCAGTACACCGCGACCGACCTTGATCCCCAGATCGATCGGTGACACTTGAGCCAGCGCACCGCCCAGGTCTGCCCAGGGGGTGCGCAAGGCAGCGAAAATCGCCACGTCGGAAAACGCCGAGTACTGGCCGGCGCGGTTCATGCCGGTGTGCCTGGCAGCAGCGCTTCGGCGCGCAGGATCGAGGCGTCTTCGCCCCGGTACAGCGCCTCGACCAGGCTGGCGCGCCATTGCAGCACGGCGCGCTGATTGATCGAGCCCTTGTCGGTGATTTCGCCACGGTCAATCGAAGGCGCTTCGGCCAGCAGTGCGACCCACTCCAGGCGGCTGGCATTGCCGCTGGCGTCTTTGTTCAGGCGCCTTAGCCAGGCCGCAAACCACTGGCGCACGGCGGGGCTGGCCAGCACCTGAGCATCGCTGGCGCTGGCGTCCAGGCCGGCCAGTTGCCGGCACTCATGCAGGCGCGGGAATACCAGTGCGCCAAGGCATTCGCGGTCAGGGGCGGTGACCACGATATCCTGCACATAGGGCGAGCCTTCCAGCACGGCCCGGTTGCGCAGCGGCCCGACGCTGACAAACACCCCCGACGACAGCTTGAAGTCCTCGGCAATCCGCCCGTCGAACATCAGGCCCAGTTGCGGGTCAGTCGGGTCAGCGAGTTTCAGCGCGTCGCCCGAGCAATAGAAGCCTTGCTCATCGAAGGCCTCGGCGGTCTGCTGCGCCGAGCGCCAGTAGCCGGGCATGATGTGCGGGCCGCGAAAGCGCCCTTCCAGCTTGCCGTCCACCGGCACCAGCCGCACTTCGCAACCCGGCGCCGGCAAGCCGATGTAGCCGGCCTGGGACAGCGGCCCGGTGGTGAAGGTGCAAGACGGCGAGGCTTCGGTCATGCCCAGCCCGGCCATCATGCGGATACGCTCGCCGCAGTGTTGTTCCGCGACCCGGTCCAGGCGGTCCCAGATGCTCTGCGACAACCCGGCGGCGGCGAAGAAGAACAGTTTCATGCGGGCAAAGAACCGCTCACGCAATTCAGCGTCTTTTTCCAGTGCATTGACCAACTCTTCCCAACCCTTGGGTACGGTCAGGTAGGCGGTGGGCGAGATTTCCTTGAGGTTGCGCAGGGTCTCGGCAAAGCCCTGAGCGGTAGGTTTACCGTTATCCAGATAAAAGGTCCCGCCGTTGTACAGCACGATGCCCAGGTTATGGCTGCCACCGAAGGTGTGGTTCCACGGCAACCAGTCGACCAGCACCGGCGGCTCTTCGCCGAACACCGGAAAGGTCTGCAACAGCATCTGCTGGTTGGCGCAGAGCATGCGCTGGGTGGTAATCACCGCCTTGGGCAGCTTGGTGGAGCCTGAGGTGAACAGAAACTTGGCAATGCTGTCTGGCCCGGTGGCAGCAAACGCGGCATCGGCTTCGGCACCGCCAGGTTGTTCAAGCAGCCTGGCGAAGCGAATGCCGACCCTGCCAGCAACCTCGCCGCGCACGCTGATGACCGGCACATCCGCTGCCAGCACCGCGTCGATGGCTTTCTGGTAGGGCGCGCTGTCGCTGACGAATACCAGACCGGGCTGCAACACTTCACAGACATGTCGCAGCTTGGCGAAATCCTGGGACAGCAGCGAATAGGCCGGCGACACCGGGCAGTAGGGAACGCCGGCATACATGGCGCCCAAGGCAATCTTCAGGTGTTCAATATCGTTGCCTGACAGCAGTGCCAGCGGTCGCTCGGCGCTCAGGCCATAGCCCAACAGGCTCTGGGCGATGGCGCGTACGTCAGCCAGCATCTGCGCATAGCTGACGTGCTGCCATTGGCCTTGTGCATCGCGGGCGGCAATAAAGGTTTGCTGGCCGCGCACATCGGCCCAGTGCAGCAGACGGTCGAGCAGCCGTGCGGGACGGTCGGCCAAAGGTTCCAGGGTGCGGATATGCACGATGCCCTGGCTCTGGGTGACCTCTACTTCGGGGTGCCCGATAGACACCTGGCGATAGCGTGCCTGGGCGGGCCGGGCAGTTGCGGGTTGCGGATTCACTTGCTGTTCCTCCATCGAGGCCGGCGGGCGTCTTGTTTTTGTCAGGGGCGCACGATCGGGTGCCTGTTGGCGCTAGATCGGGTAATGCCGTGGGCCGTTCTGCAGGGTGACCCAGCGCAACTGGGTAAAGAAATCCACCGAGGCGCTGGCGCCGAAACTGCCGTAGCCGCTGGACTTGACCCCGCCGAACGGCATTTGCGCTTCGTCGTGCACGGTCGGGCCGTTGATATGGCAGATCCCCGACTCGACCCGCTGAGCCAGCGCCAGGGCACGGCTGGTGTCGCGGCTGAAGATCGCCGCCGACAAGCCGAACTCCGAGTCGTTGGCAAGGCGCAGCAATGCTTCGTCGCCCTCTGCACGCAGCACCACAGCCACCGGGCCGAAGGACTCTTCGCGGTACAGGCGCATGCTGTCGGTCACCCGATCAAGCAGGGTCGGCTGCATGATGCTGCCACTGCACTGCCCGCCCGCCACCAGGGTGGCGCCCTGACTGACGGCATCGTTGACGAGGCCAAGAATGCGTTCACCGGCACTGGCATCGACCAGCGAACCGAGTACCGACGCCGGATCATCCGGGTTGCCGGCGCGCAGGGTGGCGATCTTGGCTGCCAGCTTGGCGACAAAGGTGTCGGCGACCTTGCTGTCGACAATCAGCCGCTCGGTAGACATGCAGATCTGCCCCTGATTGAAGTAGGCGCCAAACGCGGCAGCCTCCACAGCGGCATCCAGGTCGGCGTCATCGAGCACCAGCAACGGCGCCTTGCCGCCCAGCTCCAGCAACGCAGGCTTGAGGTGGCGGGCCGCCAGTTCGCCGACAATCCGCCCGACATGGGTCGAGCCGGTGAAGTTGACCCGGCGTACGGCGGGGTTGGCGATCAGCCGTTCGACGATTGCCGGGGCGTCGGCCGGCGCGTTGCTGATGACGTTGACCACGCCATCGCCGAGCCCGGCTTCATGGAGGATCTGGCCGATCAGCCGGTGCACCGCCGGGCTCAGTTCCGAGGCCTTGAGCACCACGGTATTACCGCAGGCCAGCGGCATGGCGATGGCCCGGGTGGCAAGAATCACCGGGGCGTTCCAGGGAGCGATACCCAGCACCACGCCGCACGGCTGACGCAAGGCCATGGCGAAGCTGCCCGGTACATCCGAGGGGATGACCTGACCATTGATCTGGGTGGTCATCGAGGCGGCTTCGCGCAGGATGTTGGAAGCCAGCTTTACGTTGAAACCATACCAGTTGGCCATGGCACCGGTTTCGCCGGCCGCCGCGATAAAGCGTGCGCTGTTGGCCTGAAGCTGGTCAGCCGCCTTGAGCAAGCGGGTGCGGCGCTCGTTGGGCGCCAGAGCAGACCAGCCAGGAAACGCCGCCTGGGCGGGGGGGACCGCCGCGGCGGGGGGTTTCTCGGGGGGGGCGGGCAACCCCGGAGCACCCCCCCCCCGCCCCGAGGTAACG